>JANMXV010000372.1:0-4079 GCA_031381325.1 Betaproteobacteria bacterium
CGCGCGGCTTTCTCGTGGTAACGCCGGGCATCACCATCAAGGATCGCTTGCGCGTCCTCCAGCCGAATGATCCGGACAGCTACTACGCCAGCCGCGAACTGGTCCCCGGCGATATGCTCGATGACGTGAACCGCGCCAAAATCGTTATCACCAATTTCCACGCTTTCAAAATGCGTGAACGGATCGAACTCTCCAAAGGCGGGCGTTCGTTGCTCCAGGGGCGGGGCGACGAGTTGAACACGCTCGAAACTGAAGGCCAGATGTTGCAACGGGTAATGCCTGACCTGATGGGCATGAAAAACATTCTAGTGCTCAACGACGAAGCCCATCACTGTTATCGCGAAAAGCCGGACAGCGATGACGACGAGGATTTGAAGGGCGACGACCGCAAAGAAGCGGAGAAAAACAACGAGGCGGCCCGGCTGTGGATTTCCGGGCTGGAAGCGGTGAATCGCAAACTCGGCGTAGCCCGTGTGTTCGATCTGTCGGCGACTCCCTTCTTCCTGCGCGGCTCGGGCTATGCTGAAGGCACGCTGTTTCCATGGACGATGAGCGATTTTTCGTTGATGGATGCCATCGAGTGCGGCATCGTGAAATTGCCGCGCGTGCCGGTAGCGGACAACATTCCCGGCAATGAAATGCCGATGTTCCGTAATCTGTGGGAGCACATCCGTGCCAAGATGCCGAAAAAGGGCCGGGGCAAAGCCGAGTCCCTGAACCCTTTGGACCTGCCGCCCCAGCTCCAGACGGCGCTCGATGCACTCTATGGACATTACAAACAAACGTTCGAACTTTGGGTCAGGGAAAAAATTTCCGTCCCGCCCTGTTTCATCGTGGTGTGCAATAACACCTCCACGTCCAAGCTGGTGTACGACTACATCTCGGGTTTCCATCGGCAAAACGAAGACGGTTCGAGTTCCTTCGCAAACGGCCGGCTGCCGCTGTTTCAGAATTTCGACGAGCACGGCAACCCATACCCGCGGCCCAACACACTGCTTATCGACAGCGAACAACTTGAATCCGGCGAAGGCCTGGATGACAATTTTCGCGGCATGGCCGCCGACGAAATCGAGCGCTTTCGCCGGGAAATTGTCGAGCGTGGCGGCAAACTGGCTGCCGAACTGCAACAGGGCAAGGCGCTGGATGACGTAACCTTGCTGCGCGAAGTGATGAACACCGTCGGCAAGCACGGCCAGTTGGGTGGATCGATACGCTGCGTGGTATCCGTATCCATGCTCACCGAGGGCTGGGATGCCAATACGGTTACCCACGTTCTGGGTGTGCGCGCATTCGGCACGCAACTGCTGTGCGAGCAGGTCATCGGCCGCGCGCTGCGCCGCCAGTCCTATGATCTGAACGATGAAGGACTGTTCAACGTCGAATATGCCGACGTACTGGGCATCCCTTTTGATTTCACCGCAAAACCGGTGGTGGCGCCGCCGCAGAAACCCCGCGAGACCGTGCATGTCAAGGCCGTGCGGCCCGAGCGCGATGCATTGGAAATCAGTTTTCCAAGGGTGCAGGGCTATCGCGTGGAGCTGCCGGCAGCACGTCTGACCGCCGAGTTCAATGAAGATTCCGAGCTCCTGCTGACGCCGGATCTGGTGGGAGCAACCGAGACGCGCAACTCCGGTATCATCGGCGCCACTGTTGATCTCAACCTGGTGCATACGGGCGACGTGCGGCCGTCGCAAGTCATCTACGAGCTGACGTCTCATCTGGTGCTGAGCAAATACCGTGACGCCAACGGCGAGCCGCAATTGCATCTCTTCGGGCAGCTCAAACGCATCGCGAAACAATGGCTCGATGGTTATTTGCGCTGCCAGGGCGGCACCTACCCGGCGCAACTCAAATACAAGATGCTCGCAGACATGGCCTGTGAACGCATCACTGCGGGCATTAACCGGGCGCTGATCGATGTACAGCCGATCAAGGCTATGCTCGACCCCTACAACCCGGTCGGCTCTACCCGGCACGTTAATTTCAACACCTCCAAGACCGACCGCTGGGATACCAGCGGCCCGCCGCCCAAATGCCACATCAACTGGATAGTGCTCGACAGCGACTGGGAGGCCGAGTTCTGCCGCGTGGCGGAGTCGCATCCGCAAGTGCGTGCCTACGTCAAGAACCACAACCTGGGATTTGAGGTACCGTACCGCTACGGCTCCGAGATGCGCATCTATCTGCCCGACTTCATTGTGCTGGTGGATGACGGTCACGGCGATGACGACCTGCTGCACCTGACCGTCGAGATCAAGGGCTACCGCCGCGAGGATGCCAAGGAAAAGAAATCCACCATGGACACCTACTGGGCGCCCGGCGTGAATCACCTCGGCACGCACGGGCGCTGGGCCTTCGCCGAATTCACCGAGGTGTATCAGATTGAGGCCGATTTCAAGGCCAAGGTGAAAAGCGAATTCGATAAAATGATTGCGGCTGTTGCTGCACAATCGGTGGCTACAAAGGGATAGCCATGCCAAAAAAGACAGGTACCGATAAACGAAGAACTGGCTGTGTCAAGTCTGCGGCGACAGAAAAGTCGCATCACTGCTGCGACAATTGCCGTGGGCACATATTTAAAACTTGAAATGCCGGATTGGCATTTCAAGTTCGAGGGGACAAGCAAATGAAAACCGATCTTATTCGCGCGCTCGCGGACGTAAGTGATGCACTTCGACTCATCACGAACTGTGATGAGTTCGGGGAAAGGCGCTCATATCTAAAATGACTCTCAAGCCTGAAAACGTCGCACCGCTAATCCTCCTGCTCCGGGGTGAAAAAGTGCTTCTGAGCGAACACCTGGCCGAGCTTTATGCGGTGTCCGTCAAAGTTCTCAATCAGGCCGTCAAGCGCAACATCAATCGGTTTCCCGCTGATTTCATGTTTGAGCTCACTCGCGACGAGGCGGAAGCCATCGTTCGTTCAAGGTCACAATTTGTGACCTTGAAGCGCGGTCAGAATATCAAGTACCTCCCCTACGCCTTCACCGAACAAGGAATCGCTATGCTCTCCAGCGTACTGCGCTCGCCGCGCGCGGTTGAAGTAAACATTGCCATCATGCGCACCTTCGTGCAGTTACGGCGCCTTATGGATTCCAACCGCAGCCTGGCGCGCAAGATCGAGGCCATGGAAAAGAAATACGACGAGCAGTTCGCAGTGGTGTTCGATGCCATCAAACGATTGATTGCCGACGACCAAGAGCGCACCGCGCGCCCGAAACAGCGCATCGGTTTTCTGCCTTGAGCGGCAAGCCTGCCTACACATACTGAAGAAATATCATGGCGCGCAATCCCACCAAATCATTCGCTGGTAAAACCGTCGAAACGCTCAAGCACGACGAAGCGAAACGGAAAAACATTCCCACGGCGGAACACCAATCTGTCTTGCAGAAGAACGAGCAGAACCCGGTGCGCGTCACTTATGCGCGCCGCGCCGCTGGGCTTGATGATGAAAAATTGAATAGAAACAAAGACTTAGACCCGCAACTCGTCTGGCGTGGCAAGGATGAGCAGGACTGGAGCGAGCTCGTCGTTCACGCGCCGCCGCTTTACATCCAGGAAAAGGTGCATCCCAAAGCGCTGATCGACGACCTGCTGCGCGAGACGCGCGAGCGCGAACACGACGCCGGGCACACCACGCCCGATCTCTTCGCCGACTTTAACGGCATGCCCAAGGGCGTGGACAAGACCGAGTTCTACCAGCACGACCAGAACTGGTCGAACCGCATGATCCTCGGCGATTCATTGCAGGTGATGGCCAGCCTCGCCGAGCGCGAGGGCCTGCGCGGCAAGGTGCAGTGCATCTATTTCGATCCGCCGTACGGCATCAAATTCAACAGCAACTTTCAGTGGAGCACCACCAGCCGCGACGTGAAGGACGGCAATGCTGGACACATTACGCGTGAGCCGGAACAGGTGAAGGCGTTTCGCGATACTTGGCGCGACGGCATTCACAGCTACCTTACTTATTTGCGCGACCGGCTGACTGTAGCGCGCGACTTGTTGACGGAGTCCGGCTCCATCTTCGTGCAGATCGGCGATGAGAATGTGCATCGCGTGCGGGCGGTGATGGATGAGGTG
>JANMXV010000848.1:0-6459 GCA_031381325.1 Betaproteobacteria bacterium
GGCGAAGACGACCTTTAACCATCCAGGCGATCTCGTCCCGGGCGCGGTGCTCTGGAACCGTTCGACATCGATGCCAAGTTCGGCGACGTGAAAACCACCGAGCGCTGCCTGCAGTACCTCGACGAGATCGGCGGCGCGAACCTGAAGAACAGGAAAGCCGGTTAGTGTAGCGCAGCGCAGGTCACTCCCGCCGGTGAACATTTAGCGATGCCGCGCCCGGCAAATCGAGGGGAATTGTGCTTACAATGCCGGTGTATGGCAACGTCTGGCATGCGAAAATGCGGAAATGTCACGCGGGCAATCCAGATACTCAAGGGAGTAAGGCTATGGCAATTCACAAAGAACACAAAGAGTTCTACAAAATCGATCCCAACCTCGGCTGGGAGACACCGCAGGGTTACCCGCGCGGCATCGAGCAGCAGATTCTTGCGGGCGCCCTCGACGAAAACGCCGGGCGCGGCCACCGCACGCGGCACCTGCGCTTCGCGCCCGGCGTCTACACCACGGAGCCATTTGTGCATGAATACTGGGAAGAGGTTTATCTCGTTACCGGTGACCTCATCGTTGGCTGCGACAAGCAAGGAAACGGTGGAACCCTATTCGGGCCGGGCACCTATGCCTGCCGACCGCCTGGCACGCCTCACGGGCCGTTCAAATCCAATGGGGGATGCCTGCTGGTCGAAATTCACTACTACGACGAAGACAAGAGCGCTGGCAAATGACCTTACGCACTTCAGGATCATCGCGAACCCTGCGCGTTGCCATTCCCGATCTGGTTTCGCCGTCTTATTTCCCGGCAATAGCCGCAGTGGAATTGGGCTGCTTCAGGCAGGAAGGCCTCGACGCTACGATTGAGTTGCTGTTCCCCGTTACCCGCACCTATGAAGAACTGCGCGATGGCAATCTTGATTTCGTTGCCGGCGCGGCGCACGCGCCACTTTATGCCTTTAAAGACTGGAACGGCTGCAAGCTGCTGGCCGCGCTCGCACAGCACATGTACTGGTTCCTGGTGCTGCGTAAGGATATCGGCGCAAAACGCGGCGACCTCGCTGCGGTGAAGGGGTTGCGCATCGGCGCCGCGCCCGGCCCCGTGGACGGTCTCACGCGCATGCTGGTCGAAGCCGGTATTGACCCCGCGCGCGATGTGCAAATCGGGCCGGTACCTGGCACCGCAGGCAGCGGGGTCTCCTTCGGCGTGGCGGCGGCAAAAGCCCTCGAAGAAGGCAAGCTCGATGGTTTTTGGGCGAACGGCATGGGCGCCGAAATCGCGGTTCGTAGTGGCGCCGGCACGCTGGTGCTCGATGCGCGGCGCGGCGACGGCCCGCCGTCCGCACGCGATTACACCTTTCCTGCATTCGTCACCACGCAGAAAAAAATCGACGAGGAACCCGGCGTCGTCGCG
Organism: Betaproteobacteria bacterium; assembly: GCA_031381325.1. Taxonomy (GTDB): domain Bacteria; phylum Pseudomonadota; class Gammaproteobacteria; order Burkholderiales; family SG8-41; genus UBA5216. The sequence goes on from JANMXV010000848.1 coordinate 1,403, forward strand.
GGCGCGGTACGCGCGCTGGTCGCCGCGCAACAGGCGCTCGTGCGCGATCCGGCACTTGCGGCAGAGGCGGCGAAAAAACTTTTTCCTGCCGCCGAAACGGCGCTCATCAGCGAGCTTATCCGGCGCGATGCGCCGTTCTTTGATCCCGCAATCTCGCCGCACTCAGTGGATGCGCTCAACAGTTTTGCCCGCAACATGGGCATACTTTCCACTACCCCCGCGTATGACGACGTGGTTGCGCCCGGCTTCCGGCATCTGTGGAAGGCGTGACGCACGACTCATGGCAAATGATCCACGAATTTTAATCGCCGGCGGCGGTCCGGTTGGCATGGTCACCGCGCTGGCGCTCGCGCAGCGCGGGTTTCCCGTCACGGTATTCGAGGCCGAGGCGCAAATCAGCGACGCGCCGCGCGCGGCGACCACCCATCCGGCCACGCTGGAGCTGCTGGCCGGCCTCGGTCTGATCGACGAGGTGGTGCAGCAGGGACTGACGGCACGCACGTTTCAGTTCCGCGACCGCCCGAGCGGCGCATTGATCGCCGAGTTCGACCACGAAACGCTGCGGCAGGACACGCGCTTTCCCTTCGTCGTGCAGTGCGAACAGCACAAACTGGCGCGGCTGGCGATGGAGCGGCTGCTTGCGCTGCCGGGCGCGGAGGTGCATTTCCGCGCGAGGGTCGCGGCGGTGGATACAAACGCCAGCGGCGTCAATCTGACGGTCGAAACGGCAGCGAGCAGCAGTAAATTCAGCGGGGCCTTCCTGGTGGGTGCGGACGGCGGACGCAGCACCGTGCGCAAAAGCCAGGGCATCGAGTTCGAGGGCTACACCTGGCCGGAGCGATTCATCGTACTCACCACGCCGTTTGATTTTGAGTCGGAACGCGGCTATTGCTTCCGTAACTATTTCTCCGACCCTCACGAATGGGCAAACCTGTTCAAGGTGGCGGGCGACGACGGCAAGGGACTATGGCGCGTGGTGTTTCCCACGCGGGACGATGAAAGCGACGACATTGCATTGAGCGACGACGCAGCACAGCAACGGCTGCAACGGTTTTTTCCGCGCGCCTCGCCCTACCAGATTGTCCACCGCAATTTGTACAAAGTACACCAGCGCGTGGCCGCGACGTTTCGCAAGGGCAGGGTATTCCTTGCGGGCGACGCCGCGCACGTGAACAATCCGATCGGCGGGCTGGGCCTGAACTGCGGCATCCACGACGGCATCGAGCTGGCCGAGCGGCTGGCGGGGTTTTGCAGCGGGCAGAAGCGTCAGGATGGCCGGGGCAACGAAGACGATCTCGATCTTCTCGATCCTCTCGATCTTTATGACCGCCGCCGACGACCGATCAACATCGAGTTTGTCCAGGAACAAACGATCAACAACAAGAAACGCCTCGAAGCGAAGGATCCCGCCGTACGCGAGGCGCATTTCGAGCACTTACGCGCGACGGTGGCCGATAGCGCGCGGCACCGTCAGTTCCTGTTACGCAGCTCGCTGATCGAGAGTGTGCGTAAAGCTTCACGCATTCAATAGCAGGTACCTTACGCCGCCGTCCCGTGGGCGTGCCGTCAAATCACCTGGTGCAGTGTGTGATGGCGATTGGTCGTGTAAGGCCGCACATGCGTCGGCCAGCGTCCGTGATCGACCGCCTGCGCAAATGCGGGACTTACCAGCACATCCGGGCTTTCGAGTTCATAAATCGCGGCATATCGCGGCGCGCCTTGCGGGTCGATGACCTTGGTCTCACCGCCCATCGTAAGCCGCAGGGTGTCGAGCTTGGCGCGCGTCGCCGAGATCACGCCCGGCACTTTGGTGATGAGTGGAATGTGTTCCTGGTCGTATACCTCATTGAAAAGCGCTTCCTTGTCCGGAGAAACATCCATGGAAACCGTGAAAATCCATTTACCAACGATGGGCATGGGATCGTATCCTTGATTAAGTTGATGGCGGCGCGCGATTCGCAGCGGTTACTGAACTCCGCCCCGCAGGAGAGTTTAATCGATTCTGGCGCCGGAAATGCGCACGGCCTCCGCCCAGAGCGCAGTGTCAGCCTTGAGCGTCTTCGCGAACTCTTCGGGCGTGCCGCAGATTGCGTCCACGCCTATGCCTTGCAGCTTCCCGGCAAAGCCTGCGTCGTTCGGCGCTGAACGCATCTCTTTGGAAATCCGTTCGATGATGGATTGCGGCGTTTTGGCCGGAGCGGCGATTCCGTTCCAGGTCACGGTGCGGAAACCGGCGTATCCCGACTCCGCCACGGTGGGTACGGAGGGAAGCTGGGAGGCGCGCTTTTCTCCCGACACGGCAAGCACCCTGATCCTGTTTGCATGGGCGTGCGGCAGCACTTCCGCGAGATTGCCGAAATAAAGCGACACATGACCTGCCACCACATCAACCATGGCCGGCGCCCCTCCCTTGTAGGGCACATGTGCCATGTCCAGCCCGGCGCGTTGCGTTAGCAGCGTCACGATCAGATGGCTGACCGATCCGCTGCCAGCAGATGCGTAGCTTATCTGACCGGGACGCGCCTTCACAAACGAAACAAATTGCGGCAGGGAATCCACCGGCAATGACCGGTGAACAGCCAGCGCAAACATATTGCCGCCGACAATCGTCACCGGCGCGAAATCCTTCACCGGATCATAAGGCGTCCTGGTCATGGCGGGAAGAATTGCCATCTGCGGCAACGGCGCCATCAATAAGATGTAACCGTCGGCTGGCGCTTTGGCGACGGCGTCGACCGCGATCACGCCGTTGCCGCCTGGCCGGTTCTCGACTATCACGCTTTGACCGAGACGCCGGCCCAGCCATTCCGAGCTGATACGCGCGATGCCGTCTGTAACGCCGCCCGCGGCAAATGGAACGAGGATACGCACTGGCCGCTGCGGCCACTCTTGCGCGAACGCATCGACTGTACACACGACGGCCAGCAGCACCGGCAGCAGGGAGACGGGGTTCGTTGGGGACATCAGGTATCCTTTTTGGAGCGCGGCTTGCGCGATGGCTGGCTACCGGCAGCCGGAATTCGGCTAATGGGCGTATTCATGTCTACGTCGCGGCGCCGCGCCTTGGCGGCCTTGGCCCCGGTCTTGAAATATTCCCCCTTCACTGCAAGCTCGGCTTCTTGCGCAAGATCAGCCGGCCAGTAGCCAAGGTCATAGCCATGCCACGGCGGCTCGGGTTTCAAGGCACCCAGCCCCAGTCGCTCCCAGATATGCCTCGCATTTTCCATGTACTCACGCTTGGGCAGCGCCACCGGCGCGTAGATGCCTTTTAACGTGGCGTCGATGAGCACCGCCGCCGATTCGCCGTCATCGCGCGGCCCCCTGGGCCCATGACCGGCATCCTTGCACTCGAGTAACTTCAAGTCGTACTGCGGCTGGGTGCGATAGCACATGGCCCAGAACAGCGCATCGCTGTTCTCCGGATCGATATCTTCATTGATCGCAACGATCCACTTGCCAGCATACCGGTGCAGCGAAGCCGCGCCGTATAGCGCCCGCCAGATCTCCGTCTTCGGCGTATCGCGCCTGAATTGAATTGCAATAAGAGCGATAACGCTGGTAAGCGGTTCATGCATGGACACTCGCATGACACTGCGGATGCCAAGCGTCGATTGCAGATAATTCAGAAATACCGGCTCCATCGCCACGCGGCGGATCGTGCTCGACTCGCTCGGCGTGACTTGGCTGATAAAGGACGTCAGAACCGGGTTGCGGCGGCGGGTAATCGCCGTCACATCCATAAAGGCGTTGTACTCCTTCAGATTGACGTAACCGTGCGATTCGCCGAAAGGCGCTTCCGGCTCAAGCTCATCGGTGCTGATGAAACCCTCGATGACAAATTCGGCTTCAGCGGGCACCAGCAGGTCCACCGTCTTGGCCTTCACCACATTGATTGGCGAACCTGCCAGCGCACCGGCAACCCACAGTTCGTCGAGTTGCTCCGGCATCTTCTGCACCGAGCAGTAGGACACCGCAGGCGGCGCGCCGACCACTACCGCGCACGGCATGGGCTTGCCCATTGCCTTGTATTTCAACCAATGGATGTAGATGCCCGGGCGAATTTCCAGCGATGGATTCATGCCGAGGCGGCGCTGGGCTTTGATCTGGCCGCGGTAATTGCCGACGTTCTGGACGCCGGTATCGGGATCTATAGTGATGTAATGGCCAGCCGTGAGATAAGGGCCATTGTCCCAGCCGGGTGTTGATATCGGCACCGGCAGCGCGTCCAGGCCCTTGCCCGGACGATCAAGGTCTTTACCGCGAACGACGATTTCCTGGCACGGCGCGCTCGTCACGAGGCAAGGCTTGATCGGATTGGCAAGCGCGCGTATCCAGGTCGGGCCAATCTTATCCAGAGCCATGCCCATGCCGACACGATAGACATCACGGCTCGCGGCAAGCCCCGCGACCAGCACCGCGGAATCATACTTGCGTCCCTTGCTGTCAGTCGGCTGCGTGAACAAAAACGCCTTGCGGTCTTTTTCCTCGATACCGCCGCGAAATTGCCAGCGCACCAGCGGATGCATCTCGGTATCTTTGTTGATAGGCTCATCCACCACCACCAGCAGTCCTTCGCGTTTGAGCGCGAGAATGTGATCGTGAAGATCAGGATAACCGCGCGACGGGCCGCCTGTGCGCGGCGCGTAGCAGGCAAGCGGATCGGCCTGCGCCTGCCTGACAGAACGGGATGGGATGGTGGTCTTGCTTTTTTTCATATCAGTTAATGTTGAAAATTGAAGATCAATCGGGACGAAGGCCTGTTGCCCTCACGATTTTCCCCCATTTCGCGATTTCGTTCCGGATGTATGTGCCGAATTGTTCGGGCGCCAACCCAATCGGATCAAGATCGGCGGCCCTGAACCGCTCAAGCACATCCGGCTGCCTGATTACCTTGAGCGACTCCGAGTGCAGCATCGCAATGATCTCCGCGACCGTACCGCTTTTTACCAGCAGTCCGTACCAGGGACTCGCCTCGTAACCCGGCAAGCCCGCCTCGGAAATGGTCGGAAGATCAGGTAACAAGGGCACGCGCCGTGCGCCGGTAGTTGCAAGCGCGT
>JANMXV010000852.1:0-2659 GCA_031381325.1 Betaproteobacteria bacterium
GCAATTTGCCGGACTTGACATGCGGCAGTGCCGAACTGGTGCCGGGAAAACCCACAGAAACCTCGCCGCCAATCACTGCCGTCATGGCCGGGGGCGTACTCTTGTACGTAACATTCATCATCCGGATGCCCGCCATGCCATTGAAAAGCTGTGACGCCAGGAAAATGCCGGAACCCGATGTAGCAACATTGATTTGATCCGGGCGCGCCTTGGCGAATGCGATCAACTCATGCACTGTCTTCACGGGCACCGAGGGATGCGCCACCAGCAGAAACGAACTGGACACCAGCCCCGCGACGGGAGCGAAGTCTTTCAACAGGTCATAGCCGGGGTTGCTGTAAAGCGTCATGCTGATGGCGTGGGAGATATTGCCCATCATTACCGTGTAGCCGTCGGCAGGTGAATTAGCAGCAATCTCCGCGCCCAGATTGCCTGCCGCGCCGGGCCGGTTGTCAATGACCACTTGACGTCCGAGTACTTTGGAAAGCGGAGGCCCTATCATTCGCGCAACAACGTCGTTCGCGCTTCCCGCGCCGAACGCCACAATAAGACGTATCGGGCGATTCGGGTATTGCGCATTTGTCGGCACAGCTTGCACCAACACGACAACGAGCGTTATCAAAACACAACACCTCATATAGATCTTGAATGTCCTCGAATGGGGATAGTCATTTTAAACGCCCTTTTTTACCAAACAGCAATCTATCCGCAGCCTGCCGAGCAGTCAAGCGCATGAAAATTCGCTCGAACTGCGCTGTTTTGTCGAGAATCTCAACGCACGAAGAGCTATTCAGCGAGTAATTTTCTCCCACTCAGCGCCCTTGCCCGAGCGCAGGCCGAGGCGTCCCGTCAGCGCCGGTACAGAACCGTTCTGGATTTACGTATCAAGCCGCCTGCAACAGATCGAAGCGCCGCGCCGCCGCGCGTGGCGGCGGCTGCGCCGCTAATCCCAGATGCGTGAGAATACGCGCGATCACCGCCGGCTCTTCGATAGCCGCGATGATCTTCAGCTTGCCGCCGCACTGCTCACAGCGTTCAAGATCAAGGTCAAAAACACGCTTGAGCAACCGAGCCCAAGTCATACGCACCCGCGCGCCATGCGCATGCGCGCAATCGCTCGCGTGTTCGGTTGTCGTGTGCGCAGGAGGAATCGGCACTATCGCAGCGCGCAGTTTGGCGTTAGGCGCGAGCGCCCCGTGAAAGCGTATCAAATGCAGGCGCGGGCGCGGCACGAGGGCGGCTAGCCGTTGCATGAATTCCAGCGGTGACATCACGATGTGGCTCGTGCCATCGCGATAGGGTGTCTTTAACTTGAGCACCACCTGCCCTGCGGGGTTGACACTCACCCGCTCGTTGGCCGATCGTAAACAGCAGCCGGGCGCGTGTTCTGACCCTGGAAACGGCAGTTGACCGCTCGCCAGGTCGCCATGTTTTCTATGCAAAGAAGCTTCTGCTGCATGCGACTTCTAACGCGTATTGTGGGTACGCTACGGGGCGGATCGCACGGTTCTGGCGGCGCATGGCGGCGTTGCAACTCCTTGGAATGGAAAAACCATTCCGCGTCGTCGCGCCTTTCCCTGCACCCCCATAAACGCACGCTCCACCCCGTCCAACTACCGTTTCCAGGGTGGCGGCACAGTTGCTCAAGGTCGCTGCGTTGATTGGCGGCACAGTGCACCCCCGAATGCAGACTGAAACCGTGGGCGTTGGCGCATAGTGCTTGTGTGGCCGGCGCCGCGCGGCGGGGCGCGTATTTCAGACTCAACACTTTGCGTCCCGTGCGCGGCCCCAGTGCGATGCGATAAGTGCTTGATGCTGCTTGCAGCGGCATGAGCACGTCATCCGGATCGATGCTGTCAGTGCGCGCCATGTAGGTAGTGCCCTCCTCCTCGATCAGATGACCCAGGCGAGTCAGTAACTTCAAGATTCTGTTGATGATTTTGTCGAGCAGCGTTGGTAGCTGTTTCATGGAGTGCGGGAGCTTGCTCCCGCTTTCAAAAGCGGCGGCAAGCCGCCGCACTCCGAAGCACGTGCAGCCGTCGCAGCGCAGGCGCAAAAAGCCTGTCCTGAGCCCGTCAAAGGGCCGTGGGCAACAAGGCACCGCCCCCGCGAAGGCGGGGGATGCCGCATTCGAGATAGGCATCGAACTCGTCTTTGACGAACTGGGGTAAGCCCGCTACTTCGGCTGCGAACGTCTCGTACAGTTCTCTATTCACCCAACGATGCGTGCATCACGCAGCCTGCGCGCAGCCGCCAGCGGCAGGCCCCCAGCGCGTGATAGCATTCTGCGCCCATGAATACACAAGCACACGCTGGCCGCCGGCAATTGCGGATTGACCGCGGCGGCGCCTTTACCGATATCGGCGCGCGCGGCGAGGTACTGACGTCTCTTGATCTGAATCAAGCCCGGCATCGAACTGCCGATGGCCGGCGGCGACGCACAGCGCGAGCACTGCCTGGAGGCGGCGGCATTGTTTGAATTTCCACAAGTGTCATGAGCGCAACCATAAGTTCCTTGACGCCCGCCATCAGTCTGCGCAATACCGTGTGGCTCGCGATTGCGCTGGCGCTGGTGGCGGCGCCCCACGCTGAACGTTTGCCCGTCTGGCTATCGGCACTGGCAGCGGCGCTGTGCGCGTGGCGTTTGTATCTTGCACGC
>JANMXV010000862.1:0-13282 GCA_031381325.1 Betaproteobacteria bacterium
TGGAAAGATTCGTGAGGATGGCCGCCATGTGCATGATTTCTATTTGCTGCAAGTGAAAAAGCCGGAAGAGTCGAAGGGGCCATGGGATTTTTACCATGTTCGTCAGGTGATTCCTGCTGCGGATGCGGTGGGGCCGGCGGCCAATAGTGAATGTCCGTTGATGAAGAAGTGACTTGGTGAAGGAGTGAAGCAGTGAAGGAGTGAATGGGTGAATGGGTGAAGGAGTGAATGGGGTACCCCCGCGCGGGGTTGAAGTACCCCTTTCACGTCTTCACTCTTTCACTCCTTCACAGGGTCACCCCTTCACCCCTTCACGAATTCAAACATGTTTGAACTCCTGGGCATCACCCCCCAAGCCCTCTACAGCCAGTTGCTGGTAGGGCTGATCAACGGCTCGTTCTATGCCCTGCTGAGCCTGGGTCTGGCGGTGATATTCGGCATGCTGAATATCATCAATTTCTCGCATGGCGCGCAATACATGCTCGGCGCGTTTCTCGCGTGGATCGGATTGACGCAGTTGGGGCCATGGCTGGGATCGCCGGATTTTGCGATCAACTATTGGGCGGCATTGATTGTGGTGCCGCTGGTAGTCGGTGCGCTCGGCATTGTCATCGAGCGCACCATGCTGCGGCATCTCTACAAACTCGATCATCTTTATGGCCTGCTGCTGACCTTCGGCATCGCATTGATTATTGAAGGTCTGTTTCGCGAGTGGTACGGATCATCCGGAAAATCGTATGACATTCCAGAATTGCTGCGCGGCGCGATCGATCTGGGATTCATGAATTTACCCAAGTATCGCGCGTGGGTGATCATGATTTCGCTGATCGTGTGCTTTGCGACCTGGTTTGTGATCGAACGCACCAAGCTCGGCTCATACTTACGCGCCGGCACCGAAAATCCGCGTCTGGTGCAGGCGTTCGGCGTCAACGTCCCGCTGATGATCACGCTGACCTACGGTTTTGGCGTGGCGCTGGCCGGCTTCGCGGGCGTACTCGCAGCGCCGATATTTACCGTGAGTCCCAATATGGGCGCCAATCTCATCATCGTGGTGTTCGCGGTGGTGGTGATCGGCGGCATGGGCTCGATACTGGGTTCCATCGTCACCGGTCTTGCGTTGGGCCTGGTGGAAGGGCTGACCAAGGTTTTTTATTCAGAAGCATCGGCGGTGGTGGTGTTTGTCATCATGTCCATCGTGCTGCTGGTGAGACCGGCGGGCCTGTTCGGACGCGAGAAATGATGTTGACGCGCACGCACTGCGGCTTCATCGCGCTGATCGTTGCCGGCGTACTGGCGCCGCAGTTGGGGGTGTATCCGACGTTCCTCATGAAGTGCTGGTGTTTTGCGCTCTTTGCCTGCGCATTCAATCTGTTACTGGGTTACACCGGATTACTGTCGTTCGGCCATGCGGCGTTTATAGGCGCCGCAGGTTACATCGCGGGACACGCGATCAAGATGTGGGAACTGTCCCCGGAACTTGGCATACTCGCGGGCACTGCATTCGCGGGCGTGCTGGGGTATCTGTTCGGCAGTCTGGCGATACGCAGGGCCGGCATCTACTTCGCGATGATCACGCTGGCGTTGGCGCAGATGCTCTATTTCGTCTGGTTGCAAATGAAATTCACCGGCGGCGAAGACGGCTTGCAGGGCGTACCGCGCGGCAAGCTGTTCGGTGTGATCGACCTCGCCGACACCATGAACTTATATTACGCGGTGTTCGCGATCTTCCTGTTTGGATTCCTGCTGATTTATCGCACCATTCATTCACCCTTTGGGCAGATACTGAAATCCATACGTGAAAACGAGCCGCGCGCAATCTCGCTGGGCTACGATGTGGATAAATACAAACTGCTCGCCTTCGTGTTGTCCGCTGCGCTCTCCGGTCTGGCGGGCGCGACCAAGACGGTGGTGTTCCAGCTCGCATCGCTGACCGATGCGCACTGGCACATGTCCGGCGAGGTGGTGTTGATGACGCTGCTGGGCGGGCTCGGCACCGTGTTTGGTCCTGTCGTCGGTGCGTTCGTGGTTGTCGGACTGCAAAATCAGCTTGCCGACAAGGTGGGTTCGTGGGTGCAAGTCATCATGGGCGCAATTTTCGTGGTGTGCGTGCTGGCGTTCAGGCGCGGCATTGTGGGCGAACTGATGGCGTTGTTTGCGCGCAAGCGTGCGCGAAGGAGTACATGAAGTGAGTATTGAATACAAACTCGACGGCAACGTCGCCATCGTCACCCTGAATCGCCCCGACAAATTGAACGCGATGAGCGATGAGATGTATAGCCGGATGACAGAGTTGTTCACGGCTTTCCAAACCGACAACAAAGTGCGCGCAGTGATCGTCACCGGCGCCGGACGCGCGTTCTGTTCGGGCAGCGATGTCACGAATATGAAAAATTCCGACGTGGTCGCGGGCCGCGCACGTATGCAGACACGGCATCAGATGATCAATGCGATTGTCAATCTTGAAAAACCGGTGATCGCGGCGGTGCGCGGCGCCGCGGTGGGTATCGGCTTTTCGATTGCGCTGGCGTGCGATTTGATCATCGCTTCGGACAACGCAAAATTCTCCCAAATATTCAAGAAGATAGGATTGGTCCCCGACGGCGGCTCGATCTTCTTTTTGACGCAGCGCATCGGCATCGCGCGCGCCAAGGAACTGGTGTACACCGCGCGCATGTTGCCGGCGGAAGACGCGCGCGAATGGGGCATCATCAATCGTGTGGTGCCCGATGCGGAGTTGGAATCCAACGCACTCGCGCTAGCACAGGAACTGGCCGGGTCTGCCACCTTCGCACTGGCGCTCGCCAAGAAAATGTTTCAGTCGATGTATGTGCCAACGCTTGAAACGCATCTTGAACAGGAAAATTTGTGTCAGGGCACGGCGAAGCTGACCGAAGACCATCTCGAAGGCGTTGCTGCGTTCAAGGAAAAACGCGCGGCGAAATTCGTCGGGCGCTGACCATGACCAGACTCTGCGCGGCGCTTGCAGTGATGATCGCGGTGATCGCGCCGCTTGCTGCCGCGCAGAACTATCCCGTCAAGTCGGTGAAGATGATCATACCGTTTCCGGCCGGCGGACCGACCGACATCCTTGGCCGCCTCATCGGTCAGAAACTCGCAGAGTCGTGGGGGCAGAGTGTGGTGATCGATAATCGTCCCGGTGGCGGCGGTCTTATCGGCGGCCAGCTCGCGGCGAAATCGCCACCTGATGGCTATACGATTTATCTCGGCGGCATCACCACGCTGGTGTTGTCTACCTATGTGCATAAAAAAATGCCGTACGATGCGCAGCGCGATTTTCAGCCGGTGACGCTAGCCACAATCCAACCGCTGCTGCTGATGACGCATCCGGCGCTGCCGGCGAAAACGTTGAAGGCGTTTATCGCGCTCGCGCTCGCGCGTCCGGGGGAAATCAACTATGGAACCTCGGGACCGGGCGGCTCCGGTCACCTGGCAGGGGAGTTGCTGCGAGCCATGAGTGGGATCAACATCGTGCATGTGCCGTACCGCGGCGCACCGCCGGCGATTAATGATTTGATCGCCGGGCAGGTGCAGTCGATGTTCGGCGCCCCGCTGGCGGTAGTCCCACACATTCGCGCGGGCAAGATACACGCCATCGCGATCACCGGGGACAAACGCTCGATTGCGGTGCCGGACGTGGCGACGTTCGCCGAGGCCGGACTGCCGGGCTACGACGCCAGCACCTGGAACGGCATCCTGGTGCCCACGGGCACGCCGCGTACCATCATCGATCGTCTGTATAGCGAGATCGCGAAAATCCTGCGCGCGCCCAATACGCTCGATCGTCTGGCCGGTGATGGTTCGGTTGCCGTGGCCAGCACCCCCGAGGAATTCGCCGCTTATATCAAGGCCGAGCATGCCAAGTGGGGCAAGGTGGTGCGCGAGGCTAACATTCGAGTTGAATAGCCACAATATTCAAGCCAGCGAATAATTTCAAAGAGGCGTGAGCATGGACACTGCAACCAACAATCCGCAACAAGCTGCGGGCGCGAGCAAACGTGTTGCCGACTATGTGCCGGCGCTCAACTACTGATTTTATATGGATAATTTAACAACAGACCTACTGATAGAAAACCGTGACGGCTTGTTGTTCATCACGCTCAACCGCGCGCAAAAAGCTAACGCACTGACGATAGAAATGACGCGCGGGTTAGCACAAGCCTTGCCCATCGCACGCAACGATGCGACGGTGCGCGGCGTGTTGATCACCGGCGCTGGCGAACGTGTGTTCTCCGGTGGTGTAGATGTGCGCCAGACTTCAACCATGCCACCGGAAGAATTTCGCCAGGCGCGCTCTACGGCGTTTTTTTCGGTGCTGATGGCGCTTGTTGATTTTGAAAAGCCGGTGGTTGCCGCGGTGAATGGTGTGGCCAGCGGCGGCGGCTTCATGATTGCGGCGCTGGCCGATGTAATCGTCGCGGCAGATGCCGCATCGTTCGCGCTGCCGGAAATTGATCTGGGTACGCCAGCGCTTGCGGGGCTGGCGATACTCGATCCGCTGGTGGGCGGCGCACTTGCGTATGACCTGGTGCAAAGCGGGCGGCATCTGAGCGCCGCCGAGAGCGAAAGGCGCGGATTGGTGCGGGCGGTAGTGCCCCGATCCGAGGTTGTCGCAAAGGCCGAACAACAGGCGCGCGACTTGATGGCGAAAAATCCGCGTGCCTTCGCTGCCAGCAAGACGTGGATGCGAACGCCCATGCGTGCCGCGCTGGAAAAGGCCGAGCGCGGCATGGTGACGTATCGCGCGGCAGGCGGGGAGTGAAATGGAATACCAACTGTCAACCGAATTAATGCAAATGCGCGAGGCGCTGCGTAAATTCGTCATGCGTGAACTTGCGCCGCTGGAAAAATCCATAGACGCAAGCGGCGAGCTGCCGCCACACGTGCTGCCGTTGTTGGGCAAGCACGGTTACCTGTCGATGCGCCTGCCGGTGGAAGTGGGCGGTGCGGGCATGGGGATGTTTCCGTATTGCCTGATGTTGGAGGAGTTCAGCCGTTCGCACCGCATTTTTGGATTGCTGGCAAGTGGCGGCGGCGGGTTGACGCCGATAGCGATTGCGCGTCATGGCACGCCGGAACAGTGCAGCAAATATCTGACGGGTCTGATGGATGGCTCGAAGCGTACTGCGTTCGCGCTCACCGAACCTGCAGGCGGCTCCGACAATTCCGCGATGACGACGCGCGCCGATAAGGTGGATGGCGGCTGGGCGATCAACGGCCGCAAGCATTACATCAACGGCGCGCATGAGGCCGACTTCATCACGGTGATCGCCATTACCGATCCCGTTAAACGCACACGCGGCGGCGTCACCGCGTTCCTGGTGGATCGCGGCACGCCGGGGTTTAACATCACGCGCGTGGATACCACCATGGGATCGGACGTGATCAAGCTTGCCGAGATTGAATTCGACAACTGCAGGGTGCCGGATAGCGCGGTGCTGGGCAAGCCGGGGCAGGGCTTTGATTTGGCGAAAGAGTCGTTGCGCGATGGGCGTATGGCGGTGTCGTGTTCCTGCATCGGCACCGCGGATCGCTTGCTGGAGATGTCCGCGCAATATTCGAAGACGCGCGTGACGTTTGGCAAGCCGCTCGCCGAGCGTCAGGCGATTCAATGGATGCTGGCCGATTCGGTGGTGGATCTCGTGGCCGCGCGCGCCATGGTCTATCAGACGTTGCAACAAATTGATGCCGGCGCGGATGTGGGCACCGCGCCCAGCGTGTGCAAACTTTATTGCTCCGAAATGGTGGGGCGTGTAGCCGACCGCGCGGTACAAATTCACGGCGGTATGGGGATCGTGCAGGGTTATCCCATCGAACGCATGTATCGCGACGTGCGGCATTACCGCATAGGCGAAGGTTCCTCTGAAATCCAGCGCATGCTGATTGCACGCGACTTGCTCAAGCGCACGCCGTGATGAGACTGGCTGACACTCGCATCGTAGGTATAGGCGAAAGCCGCTGCGGCAAAGTGCCGGATCGCAGTGCGTTGCAATTGCAAAGCGATGCGGCGCGTGCCGCGCTCGACGATGCGGGTCTCACGCTGGCCGATATCGACGGGTTGATCACCACGCCGGTGCGTGTGGAGCCATGGAATATGCCGTGCGGGGTGGTGGCGAGTTTTCTGGGCGTTAAACCCGCGTATCTGTCCACGCTCGATCTTGCGGGCGCATCCGGTGCCGCAATGATCCATCATGCGGCGATGGCAGTGGCCTCAGGCCAGTGCCACACCGTGTTGTGCGTGGCCGGGCAGAATCTGCTAACTAACCGCACGCGCGCGTCGGCGGTGCAGACCATGGCGGAGTCGGGCGCCGCGCATCCGCAGTTTGAAGTGCCATATGGGCCGCTGGTGGCGTCGAACTATGCGCTGATCGCACAGCGCCATAGACACGAATACGGCACTACTGAGGAGCAGATGGCCGAGGTGGCAGTGACGATGCGCAGGCATGCGAGTCTCAATCCAAATGCGCATCAAACGAAGCCGATTACGGTGCGCGACGTGCTCGATTCGCCGATGATTACTTCGCCGCTGAAGCGCTTCGACTGTGCGCTGGTGTCGGATGGCGCGGCGGCGGCCATTGTCACCAGTGCCGACCGCGCGCGCGATTTGAAACAAAAGCCGGTGCGCCTGCTCGGCCAGGGCTATGGTTTGAGTCACAGCTACGTGGGCGAAGCGCTCAACTTGCCCTTCAGCGGCGCGGTGGGATCCGGCAAAAAAGCGTTTGCAATGGCCGGCGTCACGCATGCCGATATCGACGTGGCCGAGCTGTATGATTGTTTTACCATCACGGTCATCATCGAGCTTGAAGATTTGGGATTCTGCAAGAAAGGCGAGGGCGGCGCATTCGTGCAAGGCGGTCGCATCGCGCTGGGTGGCGAACTGCCGGTGACCACGCACGGCGGATTGTTGTCGGCATGCCATCCTGGCCTCGGCGGCGGATTCTTTCATGTGCTCGAAGGCGTGCGGCAATTGCGCGGCGCGGCAGGCGCGCGGCAGGTTGCTGATGCCAGGCTCGCGCTGGTGCATGGCAACGGCGGCACCATCGCGATACATTGCACGCTGATATTGGGTTTATGAAAATCACGTTTTGAAAATATTGAAACCTTTGCCACAGAGGACACAGAGTTACACAGAGGAGAATCAAAACTGGGGTTCTCTGTGTTCCTCTGTGCCCTCTGTGGCTAACGCTTTTGTTTAATTAAAACAAATAGTTACGTATGTCATTCCCCAGACCCTTACCTTTGCCTAATCCGCTGACCGAGCCCTACTGGCAGGCGGCGCATCAATGCGAATTGAAGTTGCCGCGCTGCGAGTCTTGCACGAAGTTTCATTTTTATCCGCGCAGCGCGTGCCCGCATTGCGGTTCGACAGCGCTTGCGTGGCAGGCGGTCAGCGGCAAGGGCGAGGTCTACAGTTACACGGTAGTGCATCGCGCACCGAGCAAGGGGTTCGCGGAGCAAGTGCCGTACGTGGTGGCGGTGGTGGCGCTGGCCGAAGGGCCGCATTTGATGACGCGGCTCATACAAGTGCAATCGGAGGCCGTGTATATCGGCCTGCGCGTGCAGGTTGAATTTGAGAAGCAGGATGACGAAACTACTTTGCCAGTGTTTCGTCCGGCAGCGTAGTCATGAATAAGACGATGCATCAATTTCTTGTGGCCTTGCTCGTGTGCTCCACGGGCGCAGTGATGGCGCAGTCGACGCCGGCGTATCCCACCAAGCCCGTGCGCATGGTCGTACCCTACGCCCCCGCGGGTGTGGCGGATATACTGGCGCGGGTGGTTTCGGAACGGCTGGGTCAGCGCCTCGGCCAAACCGTAGTGGTGTTTAATCGCGAAGGCGGCGGCTCGGCAGTGGGCGCTGAGCTTGTGGCTAAAGCCACGCCCGATGGTTACACGCTGTTGATAGGCTCCACCGCTCTGACCATGAATGCCGCGGTTAATCGCAAGCTGCCGTATGACGTAAAGCGCGATCTCGCGCCGCTGTCGCTGGTGTTCGAGCAACCGGCGGTGCTGGTGGTGCATCCCTCGGTAGCGGCCAACTCGGTGCAGGAACTCATCGCGTTTGCGCGTGCTAATCCCGGCAAGCTGCGTTATGGATCGTCGGGCGTGGGCGGGGTGATCAATCTGGTGACCGAGTTGTTCAAGTATCAGGCCAAAGTAGATTTGACGCATGTGCCCTACAAAGGCGTGGCGCCGGCGATGGTTGATCTTGTGGGCGGACAGATCGATCTCGTGATGTCAGGTATCACCAATGCCGTGCCCTTGGTAAAAAGCGGCAGGCTCAAAGCCCTGGGCGTCACCAGCCGCAAGCGCGCAGCGGTGCTGCCTGACGTGCGCCCGATTGTTGAACAAGGCTTGCCGGACTATGAAACGTCAACCTGGTATGGCGTGTTCGCGCCGGCAGCCGTGCCGCCGCGAATTCTTGCGCGCCTGAATACCGAGCTGGTGCAAATCGTGAGTAGCAGCGATGTGCGCGAGCGTTTTGCTAATCAGGGCGGCGAGGCGCGCTCAACCACGCGTGAGGAATTCGCTGCTTTGATTGACCGCGATCTGCGCACGTGGCAGGCGGTGGTTGCGGCGGCAGGGTTGCGGGCGGAATAGGCTTTCGTAAGCGGGTCTGCCTGAGGGATGCTGCGTTAGGCGTTGGGTGAGACTTTACAATGAAGCAGATGTTGGGTGCGACCTTGGTGCGGTGAAGCGGCGTTTACGGCGTTATAGCAGCGGTGTTGCTTGATTGGATCATGAAACATCCGATGCCACGGCCTATGTACGCTATGGGCTTGACATGTTTGGAGCAAGGCAGGCACCATGGCGTCCATCGTCTGCCGCAAAACCGGGCAGTAGACAAGCATACCCATCCAATCATTCCTCCAGGAGAAGAAAATCATGCAAATCAGAATGCGCACCCTACCCGCCTTGATGGTCACGGCAGGACTCCTGGCCGGCGTGTCCCAGGCACGGGCCGAGTCAACCTATAACGGCCTCAAGCCCTCGTGGTACCTGATGCCGCAGGTATCGGCTTTCCATCCGGACAATGGCTACGGCGTGAGCGGCACGGGTGAAGGTGTCGGCCTTCGCATTGGCAAACCACTAACCCCCGAGTGGGAAGTGCAGTTGACGGGCAGCTATGCGCGCCATTCGAAAGCAGGCAATAAAGTCGAGCAAACGCTGGGAGGCGTAGACGTGGTGTATCTGTTCAGCCGCAGCGAATGGCGGCCGTATTTTTCCATGGGCTTGGGCGCCGAGCGCGACCGGCGCACGCTTGCGGCGGTGGAAACCCGCGGCAATTCGCCTTACCTCGCCGCGGCGGTGGGCATGCGCTATATGTTTAGCGACAGCGTCGGGATGCAGGCCGAGTATCGCCGGGTGCAGGGCCATTTGCGTGACTCCGCAGCGTGGGGGTTCAATCAAAGCGGGAATAACTACTTCAATCTGGGTCTGATGTGGGCATTCGGCGCCGAAGCCCCGCGTCCCGCACCCAGGGTTGTGGCTGCGCCGCCGCCCGCGCCGGTGAGAGTGGAGCCGCCACCGGTAGTGGTCGCACCACCGGCTCCGCCTCCCCCACCACCGGTGCAGCGCATAACGCTGGATGCCGGCAAGCTTTTCGAATTGAACAGCGCACGTATCGCGGGGACGGTAGCGGAACTCGACACCTTCGCGGCTGCGATGCAAAGCAATCCGCAGATCGCGAACGTGTCGATCACCGGCCATACCGATCAATTGGGCAGCGCGGCCTACAATCGCGCCTTGTCGCAGCGCCGCGCCGACTCGGTAAAAGCGTACCTGGTGTCCAAGGGCGTTGCTGCCAACCGGCTAAACGCGCAAGGCGTGGGGTCGACCAAGCTGGTAACCGTTTGCAAAGAGAAGACCCGTGCCGCGATGATCAGTTGCGGTACGCCCAATCGCCGCGTAGAAGTAGAACCCATTACGGTAACTAAAGGGTAGGGTTTGGTGAACGTTGGGCAAAAGACGGCGCTGGTGCGCCGTTTTTTGTTGGTTGCGCTTAATACATCTCCACGTCCGGCAAATTTGCCGCGACTTCTTCCACCGTTTTGCATTGCGTTAATGCTCGCACCACCAGCCGCAGCGGCTCTGGCCAGATTTCCGGCAGATCGCATTCATCATCGCGCACTGGGAATGCCAGCCGTTCGACCGGCGGCATAAATTCCGCTTGTACGCCGAGCTTGTTGCCGCGCGCATCAATGCGATACCAGCCGTGTGATTTGAGATAAACCGCGTTGAGTCCGTGCAGACAATAAGGCGGCCCTGCGCTATCGATGGATAAACGCTGGTAACACAAGCCGGTGGGAACGCCGTTGGCGCGCAGCAGTGCTGCGAGAAGATGGCTTTTGGCGTAGCAGTAGCCGGTCTCGTGTTGCAATACATCGGATGCCATGCACGTCACCGGGTTGAGCCTGAAATCCCAGCTATGCTTGATCTGATCGCGTACGAATTCGAAGCAGCGTTGAATCATGACTTGTTGCGTGACGCAGCCGGCCGCGAGTGCTTGTGCTTTGGCGACGATAGCCGCGTGGCGCCAGTCTATGTACTGCGTAGAAGCAAGGTAGGCGTTCATGCTGACAGAGATGGAGATACAGAAAGCAGATTGTATTATAACTATTTGTTTTTAATTAATAAATCGTAGTTCAATGCGTGTGGAGTTTGCGGCATAATGGCGTTCATCCGGTGTATATGCGGCGGCTGGCGAGTGTCGATCACCTGCAAATTTTATTTTTGCTCATACCTATTCGTTAGAATAAATTATGCATCACATCGTCAAACACGCGGCACCGCGTTGGTTTCAGTTTCGGCTTGGTTTGGCGGCTGCGGTACTGATAACCGCACCGGCGGTATGCGCACAGCAGCCCGCCGTGCAAGCTACACCGGCGCCGCAAGTGCAGCCCGCACAACAGGCGCTCACACCGCCGCCGCCGCCGTCATGGGCGCAGGGGCGGCCCGAGTCGATGAAGCATTCAACGCTGGTTCCGCATGCGCCGGGCATGACGGCGAAACCTGCGGCGGAAATCAAACTCGACAAGATCAAGCTGCCGCCGGGATTCAGTATTGAATTGTGGGCGGCGGGGCTGCCGAATGCGCGTTCGCTTGCGGTGGGTGCGAAGGGGACGGTGTTCGTCGGCACGCGTCTGCTGGAAAACGTTTACGCGGTGGTCGAAAAAGACGGCAAGCGTCAGGTCAAGACGATATTCAAGGATTTGTATCGCCCGAATGGTGTCGCGTTTTACAATGGCTCACTGTATGTGGCGGAGCTGTCGCGCATCCTGCGCTACGACAACATTGAAGACCATCTCGACAATCCGCCGCAGCCGGTATTAGTGTTCGATGCGCTGCCCAAAGACGAGCCGCACGGCTGGAAATATCTGACCGTGGGGCCGGACGGTTGGCTCTATTTCAACATCGGTGCGCCCTGCAATAGTTGCGTGCCGCCGGATACGCATGCACAGATCGTACGCGTCGATCCAAAAAACGGCGTGCTGGAAACAGTGGTCAAGGGCGTGCGCAACAGCGTGGGCATGGCATTCCATCCAAATACCAAAGATCTGTGGTTCACCAACCACGGCCGCGACTGGCTGGGTGAAGACATGCCCAACGACACGCTGCATCGCGTGGCGAAGAAGGGCGTGCATTTCGGCTATCCGTATTGTCATCAGGGCGATACGCTTGATCCGGAGCACGGCAAGGGCCGCTCATGCAGCGAGTTCACGCCGCCCGCGCTGAAGCTCGGGCCGCACATCGCGCCGATGGGCATGCGTTTCTACAACGGCAAAATGTTTCCGGCCGAATTTCGCAACCGCCTCATCTTCGCCACGCATGGCTCGTGGAACAAAACCAGCAGGGCCGGTTTCAACCTGATGCAGGTGACGCTGGACGCGCAGGGCAAAGCGCTGAGGTACGAGCCGTTTGCCGAGGGCTGGGCCGACGGCAACAACTACTGGGGCCGTCCGGTGGATGTGCAGGTGATGCCCGATGGCGCGCTGCTGGTTTCCGATGATGTGGCCGGGGCGCTGTATCGTATCAGCTATAAGCGCTGATTGATGGCACAATAGCCTGCATGGCGCATGATTCTGCCGGGACTGTAATAATTGGCAATCGGCGCGAGAGGAGGAAACGTGAAAAATACATCGATAACGAACGCGGCCGCTGCCGCACTCGCCTGCCTGGCGTGCGGCGCTAACGGGCAGACGACCCAGAAGCCCGCCGTGTTGCCCGAGGTGTCGGTAAGCGCTACACGTGTCGAGCGCGACAACATGGATCTACCGCTATCCATCGACACGATTGATCAGCGCACCATTCGTGAAGCGAATCCGCAGGTGAATCTGTCTGAAGCGCTGGCCCGCGTTCCGGGTATCGCGGTGTTGAACCGGCAGAATTACGCGCAGGATTTGCAGATTTCGTCGCGCGGTTTCGGCGCGCGCTCGACCTTTGGGGTGCGCGGCCTGCGCTTGATTGCCGATGGCATCCCCGCCACCATGCCTGACGGACAGGGGCAGGCGGCGACGTTCAATCTGTCGTCGGCGAAAAGCATAGAAGTGATGCGCGGGCCGTTTGCCAGTCTGTATGGCAATGCGGCAGGGGGCGTGGTGCAGATATTCACCGCGGACGGTCCCCCGGAACCGACGTTTTCGCTGAATGCACTGTACGGCAGCTACGGCACGTACAAGCTTGATACGCAGTACGGCGGCCAGCATGGGCCGCTGAATATCGTGATCGACGCGTCGCGCTTTGAGACCAACGGCTATCGTGATCACAGTTCTGCACGACGCGATCATCTGAATGCCAAATTCAAATATGACTTAGGCAGTGCCGGTGTGTTTACGCTGGTTTTGAATGCACTGGACCAGCCAGAGACAGAGGACCCGCTGGGTCTGACTGCGGCGCAGGTCGCGCAAAATCCCAGGCAGGCGTTTAATGCTGCAAGCGTTGTAACGCCTCCCGCAACAACTGGCACTAACGCTTACAACTACAACACTCGAAAGAGTATCGCGCAGAATCAGGCGGGGCTGACCTACGACGTATCTTTGTGGGCCAGCACCAAACTGAATGCGCGCGTGTATGCCGGTGACCGGCAGGTGACGCAGCATCTGGCGATTCCGGTAGCGACGCAAAATTTATTCGTTGCTGGCCTACGCACACATAGCGGCGGTGTCGTTGATCTGGATCGCGGTTACGGCGGTGCAGCACTGCGGCTCACTCACGAAACTCAGCTTGCTGGCGAACCGTTTACGCTCAGCGGCGGTGTGGATTAC
>JANMXV010000374.1:0-11489 GCA_031381325.1 Betaproteobacteria bacterium
AATGCGCACCACGGCTTCGCGCCCGCTTACTTTGAAGATGCCCTCATCCACCGCGAACGGCCCCATCGCCGATGACATATTGCCGCAGTTGGCGCTGTAATCGACTTCAGCCTTCTTCACCTGCACCTGTGCAAAGGTGTAATCGATGTCGGCGTCTGGCCGGCTCGATGGCCCCACCACGCACACTTTGGATACTGACGACACGCCGCCACCCATGCCGTCGAGCTGACGCCCATAGGGATCCGGGCTGCCGATTGCCGCAAGAAAAATTTCATCCCACTGCGCGCGATCTCGCGGCAGATCCCTGGCATGAAACACCACGGCGTTACTGGTGCCGCCGCGCATGAATACGGCAGGAAGTCTCAGTTGCTTCATAATTATTCCTTTGACTTTGATGTGATTTTGAGTATAGCAGAGCAGCTATCCGTGACCCTGCGTTCAGGATGTGAAACATGCCGCGACACATTGCGACATTGGGTTATTCTTCACAGGGGTAGCTACGTGCGCGCATACGCGCATGTACTTTGCGATAATGCAAATGCATGGATAAACAGGAGATACGCTATGAAGTGGGAAGGCGGCAGAGAAAGCGATAACGTCGAGGATCGACGCGAGGATAGTGGCGGCGGGGGCATGGGCCGCGGCATCGCCGGCGGTGGCATCGGCGTGGTGTTGATTGCAGTCGTGGCAATGTTTCTGGGCGTTGATCCGTCGATGATACTGGGCTTGTTGGGCGGCGGCGGACAACAAGCGCCCGCGCCCGCGTCCCAGCAAGCGCCCGCGCAACGGCCTCCGCAAGGCGATCAAATGGCCAAATTTGTTTCCGTAGTACTAGCCGATACCGAGGACACCTGGAGCGGCTTGTTCAAACAAAGCGGTTCGCAGTACCGCGTGCCCAAGCTGGTGCTGTTTCGTGGCGCAGTGCAATCGGCATGCGGCAAGGCGCAAGCTGCAGTGGGACCGTTTTACTGCCCAGGCGACGAAAAGGTCTATATCGATTTGGCGTTCTTTGATGATCTGCAACGGCGTTTTCAAGCGCCGGGCGAGTTCGCACGCGCTTATGTCATTGCACACGAAGTCGGTCACCATGTGCAAAATCTGCTGGGCATCGCCAGTAAAGTGGATGCGCAGCGCCAGCGTGTTTCCGAAACCGAATACAACAAACTTTCTGTGCGCATGGAACTGCAAGCGGATTGTCTCGCGGGCATCTGGGCGCATCACGCCAACCGCACGCGGCACATCCTCGAAGGCGGCGACGTAGAAGCCGCGATGGCGGCCGCCACGGCGATTGGCGACGACCGTTTACAGCAGCAGGCGCGCGGTTATGTGTCGCCGGAATCATTTACCCATGGCAGTTCAGCGCAACGCGTGCGCTGGTTCCGGCGCGGACTGGACAGCGGGCAGATTAATCAATGCAATACGTTTCAGGCGCGGGACTTGTAGTCTATTTCTGCCGCAGTATCCAGCCCACCAACTGCTGTAAATCCGCATCCGAAACGCCAGGATTCGGCGGCATGGGCGCCGCGCCCCACACGCCGCTGCCGCCTTGTTTGATTTTTGCCGCGAGCTTATTGGCAGCGGTGCTATCGCTCGAATATTTTGCGGCAACTTCCCTGAACGAGGGCCCCACCACGCGCTTGTCAACCTGGTGACAAGCCACGCAAGCATTCGCATTGAGCAGATTCGCAATGGGATCGCCGCTGCCTGTCGAAGCAGCAGGCGCTGGCGCCGCAACGTCGCGGTTGTAGTAAAGCGACAGATACTCAAGAATCGGCGCGACCTCATTCGGCGCTATCGGCGCACCGCGCTCTATCATGTTCTTGATGCTAAATTCCCACTCACCGCGCGAGAGCTTGGTGCGCGTGATGTGTGTGGCGTCGTGACAAATCACGCAGCGCGCGGTGGTCAGTTCAACACCCTTGCCCGGCGTGAGCGTCTTTGATGGCTCCGGGTCTTGCGCGCCGGCCCTATTGCACGCGACGCACGCGGCAAGCAGCAACGCCACCCCAACAGCGCGCCTCACGCCTTAGGCCTCAATCACAAATCCTACGCGATGCACGCCGTTCCAGAAATATCCCAGAGGATTCCATTGGGAGACCATGGGTTGTACGTTGCCGCGATCATCGGTTGCACGCGCCAGCGCGGTCAGGTAACCCGTCTTTGCCGGACGGTACTCAACACTGAATATGCGCCAAGCGAACTTGTCGCCCGCGCTGTTCAGTTGCGCGGCCCGCCACGTTACGCCTTCATCGAACGACATTTCAACCTGCGCAATCGCGCCCTCGCCCACCCAGGCGCGGCCTTCCACCAGCACCGAGCGTCCGAGTGTGAACACGGCATTTGGCGCGGGATAGGTAATCATCGATTTCACTGGCCACGCTTCGGTGACCCGCGCGTCGAGCGGCATTTTTTCGCCGGGCTTCACGGCCTCTCGCGGGATACGGTAGCTGGTATCCATGTAGGTGCCTTTGAACGGCGCATCGAGGACGGTGAGCGTATGCAACCATTTGATCGACGCGGAACCTGCCCAGCCGGGCGCCAGCAAGCGCAGCGGATGGCCGTGTATTTTCGGTAGCGGGCCGTCATTCATGCCGAACACCACCAGCGTGTGCGGCTCCATCGCTTTGTCCAGCGGTATCGAGCGGATCACCGGCGTGGCACTGGCAATCACGCCAAAATCGCCGCCCTGCCCCGCAATATGCGCGGCGCTATTCATCATGCCGGCGGCGCGCAACACATCGCGCAGCCGCACACCGTTCCACACCGGACACCCCATACCACCGGTAACAGGCCATGGCGTGCCGCTGGGACGCGGCAGATAACCGGTGCGGCCCGATCCCGCGCATTCAAGCATCGCCTGCGTGCGCACCACCGGGAAATTCCTGCGCAAATCTTCAACTGAAAACGACACCTCTTTGTGTACCAATCCCTTGACCGTCAAACGATGGCCGGCAGCATCGATATCCGCTGTGAGCAAATTGTTGCGCACGAACATGCGGTCGTTGGGCGTCGCGGCAAAGTGGTGCTGTTCTGCCGTCACACTTGCGGTCAGCGGCCGATCCGAGTGCGCTTGCATGCCGGGAAATTTTTCCGCCATGACGGTGCTGTTGGTGATCGTAGCTGCGGGGTCTGCAGGGGGCACGGGTACTTTTGGCGCTTCCTGTGCGAAAGCCGTACGTGCAGAGATCGTCGCGCCAACGGCACTGGCCGTAGCTACCCGTGCCAGAAATTCCCGTCGGGAAGTATTATCTAACTTATTGTTTTTATTCATTTATTTATAATTATTCCATTAAGCTGCTCGCGCCGGACCGCGCGATCCAAGCGCAGGATACGGGTGCAGCATGTTCATCGCAATACTTAAATTTGCCGTTTGCACGATGCGCACGTGTTCGCGCTTGAGCTCGCGCGCATGACGCAAGCCGCACGAGTGCGCGATCATGTCGATCTCCTTGTTCATGTTTTTGCAGTAGTTGGCCACACGCAGGAATTTTTCTTCGACCACCAGGCCGCGCTGCAAGCGTTTGTTATGCGTGGTCACCCCCGTGGGGCAGGTGTTCTCGTGGCAACGCATGGCCTGTATGCAGCCCAGCGCGAACATGAAGCCGCGCGCGGTGTTGATGAAATCCGCGCCCACGCACAGCGCCCATGACGCGCGAGCGGATGTGACGAGCTTGCCCGAAGCGATAACGCGAATACGCGATTTCAGATCAGCCTGTATCAGCGAATCCACCACCCGCGGCAACGCTTCAGCAATCGGCAACGCCATGTGATCCATCAGGGTTTGCGGCGCCGCGCCGCTGCCGCCCTCCGCGCCGTCGATGGCAAGAAAATCGGGCGCATATTCGAGACCGCGGCGCAATATCGCGTCGCACAGTTCATTGACGAAATCCCAGCCGCCTATCGCGGTTTTCACACCCACCGGGCGCCCGCTCAGTTCGCGCAGATAGGCAATCTTATCGAGCAGGTCATTGACGTTAGCAATGTCATGGTGGCGGTTCGGGCTGATCGAATCTTCCCCCGCCGGTATGCCGCGTATGCGCGCAATTTCCTCGGTGACCTTCGCGCCCGGCAGCACACCGCCCTTGCCCGGTTTGGCCCCTTGAGAAAGTTTGATTTCAAAAGCTTTGACCGACTTGGCGAGTTCTTTGACTTTCTCCGGCGAAAAGTTGCCGTCGTGGTCGCGCATACCGTAGTTGGCCGTGCCCATTTGCATGATTACATCGCAAGCGCCGACGAGATGATACGGCGCCAGCCCGCCTTCACCCGTGTCCATCCAGCAGCCGGCCTCGGCCGCCCCCAGAGACAACGCCCGCACCGCGGGTTCGGATATCGCGCCAAAACTCATGCCGCTCACATTGACGATGGAGCGCGCCTCGAACGGCTGCTTGCAATAACCTTCGCCGATCACCAGCGAGGGCGTCGGCAGCCGGTCTTCCTCGAGCACCGGATACGGATGATTCACGAACAGGATATTGCCGGGCTCGCGCAGATCGTTGGTCGAACCAAAGCCGATGATGCCGCCTTCGTTCTTGGCTTCTTTGTAGACCCAGCCGCGGGTGGCGCGGTTAAACGGCATCTCATCGCGGTCGCCGGCGAAAAAATACTGTCTGAAATACTCGCCGAGATCTTCGAAGAAAAAGCGCAAGCGCCCGATCACCGGGTAGTTGCGCAGCACCGTGTGTTTTTTCTGCGTAACGTCATGGATAATCGCAATAATCAACCACGCGACAAACACCAACCCGGCGACCGTGCCCAAGCCGTACGAAATTACACCGACCATACTGTTCATGTGCGCCTCCATTGCCCTGCTAAAATCACCGGAAATTTCCAACCACCTTTGGCGTGAACCGGAAAACCTTGCCGACCATGGCTGATTATCGCCGGTTTGCGCGGCTGCGGTGACTTCCATAAGCGCGATAAATATAGAGCAATTCCATGAACATCGCATCTGAAATCGAACGCAACGTGGCCGCAGCCCTGGCCGAGGACGTGGGCGCGTGCGACTGGACCGCGCAATTGACGCCGCCCGCGGTGCAAGCGCGCGCCGGCGTGATATGCCGGGACACCGCCACTATAGCGGGGCGTCCGTGGTTCGATGCGGTGTTTCGCGCGCTCGACCCGAATGTTCAGATTGCCTGGCATGTTGAGGAGGGTCAGTGCGTGGCGCCTGACACGGCCTTGTGTACGCTGACCGGCAACGCACGCACGCTGCTGACCGGCGAGCGCATTGCGCTGAATTTTTTGCAAACCCTGTCGGCCGTGGCGACCGTTACGCGCCGTTACGTCGATGCCGTCGCCGGAACGCGCGCGGCAATATTGGACACGCGCAAGACACTGCCGGGCTTGCGCGTTGCGGAAAAATACGCGGTGAGAATCGGCGGCGGCATGAACCATCGCATGGGTTTGTACGACGCGATCCTGATCAAAGAAAACCACATTGCCGCTGCCGGCGGCATCACCGCGGCGCTCACCGAAGCGCGGCGCATCGCACCCGAAAATGTCTGGGTACAAATCGAAGTCGAGTCCCTGGCGCAATTGAATGAGGCGCTCGGCGCGGGCGCCCCGCTGATTCTGCTCGACAATATGAGCGCGAATCAGATGCGTCAAGCCGTCGCGCTAACCGCGGGACGCGCCAAACTCGAAGCGTCGGGAGGCATCACGCTGGACACCGTGCGGCACATTGCACAGACCGGCGTTGATCGTATTTCCATCGGCGCGCTCACCAAGGACGTGACAGCGATCGATCTTTCAATGCGCTTCGCGGTGTAGGCATTGCGCCGGCGTTCAGTTCTTACGCGCAGGCGCCCACCGGTGTATGACCTGCGCAAGCGCAGCAGCGCTAATAGGCTTGGATAGATAGTCATCCATGCCCGCTGCAATACAGTTTTCGCGATCGCCTGCCATGGCATTCGCGGTTTGCGCAATGATGGTATGCCGGGGATGGCCGAGCCGCTCCAGTTCACGTATGGCCGCCGTCGCGGCAAAGCCATCCAGCGTCGGCATGTGGCAGTCCATCAAAATCAGATCGAATTGGCGCGCTTTCACCATGTCCACGGCTTCCTGACCGTCTTTCGCCACGGTAACGTCCGCGCCGAGTTTCCTGAGCATGGCGATTGCAACAATCTGATTGATGTGGTTGTCTTCGGCCAGCAACACGCGCGGTGAGGGTTTGCCGGTTGCCGCGGAGGCCGCCGGTGGCGCGGCCACGGCGGCTGTAACGGGTGCTGCCTGGCGCTGCGTTCCACGGCTGACTTGAACGGTAAAACTGAAGCAACTGCCAGAACCGTGTACGCTTTCAACGAACAGTTCTCCGCCCATCAGTCCCGCCAGTTGCCGCGAAATGGTAAGGCCGAGACCACTGCCGCCAAACCGTCGCGTGGTGCTCGCGTCTTCCTGTGAAAAAGGATCGAAGATGCGCTCGATGGCAGCATTGGAAATACCGATGCCGGTGTCGCGAACGTCAATCCGCAGCATCATAGAATCGCCAGCCTGTGCAGGCGCGCTGACGTGTACATCAATGCGGCCGGTTTCGGTGAACTTGATAGCGTTAGCGACCAGATTGGAGAGCGTCTGAGAAATACGCACCGGGTCGCCGATAACCCGTTCCGGCACGCCTTCTCCGCAGGTGCTCGCCAGGGTGAGATTTTTGCTGCGCGCCGACGCCGCGAACAATTGCAGGATCGAGGCGACGCGTGAACGCAGATCAAATTCAGTGTGCTCGATTTCCACTTTACCGGCTTCTATTTTTGAAAAATCGAGAATGTCATTGACGATTTTCAGCAGACTGTCGCCGGATTCGCGGATGGTTTGAAGATACTCCTTCTGCTCGGTATTGAGCGGCGTATCCGCCAGCACGCGGGCCATGCCCAGTACGCCGTTCATGGGCGTGCGTATTTCGTGGCTCATGTTGGCGAGAAACTGCGAACGCGCGCGCATCGCCTGCTCGGCCACCTGTTTGGCCTGCGTGAGGTTTTCCTCGGTGCGCTTGAATTCGCTGACGTCCGCATGCGTGGTAATGAAGCCGCTCACCGCACCGTTTTCATCGTGTATCGTCGCCTTGGTAATAACGAAATACTTCTCGCCGCCGGCGCGTGTCTTGCGCATGCGGGTGTACGAGCGCACACCCGGATTCAGCAACATATCTTCTTCGTCCTCACGGCCGCCGCGGGTGGGATCGTTGAGGACTTCCGTTGCGGTCTTGCCCAGAGCGATGTCGCGCTGCACATCGAATTCGCGCTCATAGGCCGCGTTGAGCCGTACATAGCGGTGCGCGCGGTCCTTGATCGAGACCGGCATGGGCATCGACTCAATCAGCGTGTCGGTCAGCGTCAACGCTTCGCGCAAATGGAGTTCAGCGCGCGTTTGCGCCGTGATATTTCTGGCAATGCCGCGATAACCCAGGAAGCGGCCGCCGCTATCGGTGCGCGGCTCGCCGCTGAGGCTGACGTAAACGGTGTCGCGTCCGGGCGGCGTGAAACGAACTTCAAAATCGCGGAACGGCTGCCGTGTCAGCATCTGTTGCAAGAGTCGCTGATGCGCACCTGAACCCCGTGGTGCGGAATCACCGGCAAAGGCTTGCGCCCGCGTTTTGCCTATGAAATCATCGGGGTCTTGACCGGTGACCGCAGTGATCCCTTGCGACATCAGGGTGAAGCGCTGATGTTCATCCTGCTCCCAGTACCAATCGGATGACAGGCGGGTCAAGCCGCGATAGCGGGCTTCGCTCTCCATCATATACTGGTGGGCCAGTTCGCTTTCGCTGATCAATTCACCCATAAGCTGGGCCAGGCGTTCGGCGGATTTTTCATCCGCCGGTATCGGATCACGCGCCCCGCGTGCCAGCATGCGATTCGCCATCATGCGCATAGCGTCGATCAGGGCACGCTGGCGTTCGGCTTCATCCCTCAGGCGTGCGTTGGCCTGTAGCAACTCGGCAGCACTGACGCTCAGGCTGCGCAGACGCAGCTCTTGCGCGCGGTCAAACTGCTGGTAGCTTTCGCCCACCATGTCCAGCAGCTTGCGCAGACCGTGCAGTGCCTGAGCATGCTTGGGGTCGGCGTCATCGCGTGCGGCGAGCTCGTACAAACCCTCGACAAGCGCATCGGCCTCTTCAGGCGTGTTGGCCTTGAATGCCCGGCGCAACTGTCGTGAAAGCATGGAATGCATCGGCTGGGGAAACTGTGTTTTAGGTGCAGTGCGTCTCGATGTAGCGCTTGATCGCAGCCGCATCCGGCGCCATGACTTCAACGCGCTGCGGCAATGTTTCGAGGCCGCGGCAACTCGCGGGACACGGCGGTTCACGGCCCAGCGCTTCGCTGATCACATCGGCAAACTTCACCGGCTGCGCGGTTTCAAGACAGATCAGCGGCACACCGGTCTCGCGCTGCTCCAGACCCACTTTGACGCCATCGGCCGTGTGCGTGTCAATCATCACGCCAAAGCGCTGGTGGATATCGCGAATGGTCGCAATACGATTGGCGTGCGTGCTGGAACCGGAAACGAATGCGAAGTCGCGCATTTTCTCCATCAGCGGCGACTCCGCGAGATTGAATCCGCCATTGCGATCAACAGCCTGCCATAACGCGCGCAACGCCGCGCCGTCACGACCCACTACATCAAACATGAAGCGCTCGAAGTTAGACGCCCTGGAAATATCCATCGACGGACTCGAGGTTTGATGCACTTCAGCCGAACTGCGCGGGCGATAGCGCCCGCTGCGGAAAAATTCGTCCAGCACATTATTCTCGTTAGTGGCCAATATCAGCCGGCGTATCGGCAGCCCCATCATGCGCGCGATGTGGCCTGCAAGTATGTTGCCAAAATTGCCCGAAGGCACGGCGAACGACACTTGCTGCGTATCGTTGGTAGTGGCGGCAAAATAGCCCTTGAAGTAGTAAACAATCTGCGCCGCCACACGCGCCCAGTTGATCGAGTTGACCGTGCCGATATGATGGCGGGTCTTGAACGCTTCGTCGTTGGATACCTGCTTGACGATGTCCTGACAGTCGTCGAACACGCCCTTGATCGCAATATTAAAAATGTTGGGGTCACAAAGAGAATACATCTGCGCCGTCTGAAAGCGGCTCATCTTGCCATGGGGTGACAGCATAAACACGCGCACGCCGCGTTTGCCGCGCATTGCGTATTCGGCGGCGGAGCCGGTATCGCCCGAGGTCGCGCCGAGAATATTCAGTTCACCGTGGTTTTGCGACAGCACGTATTCGAACAAATTACCCAGCAACTGCATCGCCACGTCCTTGAACGCCAGGGTCGGCCCGTTTGACAGTTGCAGCAGATGCAGCCCGGGTTCCAGTGTTTTCAGCGGCGTGATGTCGTCGCTGCCGAAAACGTCTGCGGTGTACGTGTTGTCGATGAGACGCTTGAGATCGGCTCCGGGAATATCATCGATATAGCGCGACAAAACGTCGAACGCCAGATCGGGATAATTAAACTTGCGCAGCCGCGCGAGATCCGCAGGCGTATAACGCGGATACGACTCCGGCATCGCCAACCCGCCATCGGTGGCAAGACCTTCAAGCAGAATCTCGCGGAAAGTGCGGGGCTGCATGCCGCCGCGGGTGCTGATGTAACGCATACGAATAGAGCGCATCAGCGCCCAATATCTCCCCTCTCCCTCCGGGAGAGGGGCCGGGGGTGAGGGAAACTACTGACTGTGCAAAGTGCATCCACCCTTAGCGATCCAACGTCTCAAGCCGAATCCGTGTCACCTTACCCGCCACCACCGGCAGCGCTTCAATCCTGGCAATGGCAGCATTGACATACTTTTCAAGCGTGCGATGTGTGAGCATGATGATGTCGGCGTGCGCCTCGCCTTGGTGCGGCTCTTTTTGCACCATCGCATCGATAGAAATACCCAGATCAGCGAGGATGCGTGTGATATCCGCCAAGACACCCGGCTTGTCGTGGACCCGCAGACGCAGGTAGTACGAGGTTTCGACTTCGCCTATCGGCAGGATGGCGATGTCCGACAACTGATCGGGCTGGAAGGCCAGATGCGGCACGCGGTGTTCCGGATCGGTCGTTAGGGTGCGTGCGACATCTATCAGATCAGCCACCACTGCGGACGCAGTAGGCTCAGCGCCGGCCCCTGCACCGTAGAACATGGTTTGGCCCACAGCGTCGCCCTTGACCAGAATAGCGTTCATCACGCCTTCGACATTGGCAATCAGGCGCTTGGCGGGAATCAAGGTCGGATGCACACGTAATTCAATGCCGTTGGCCATGCGTTTGGCGATGCCCAACAGCTTGATGCGGTAGCCGAGTTCCTCTGCGTATTGAATATCTTCGCGCGTGAGCTTTGAAATGCCTTCGGTGTACGCCGCGGAAAATTGCATGGGAATGCCAAAGCCGATAGCCGCCATGATGGTGAGCTTGTGCGCGGCGTCCACGCCCTCAATATCGAACGTGGGATCGGCTTCGGCGTAACCCAGTTGCTGGGCCTGTTTCAATACGTCGTCGAAACTGGCGCCCTTTTCGCGCATCTCCGACAAAATAAAGTTCGAGGTGCCATTGATGATGCCGGCTATCCATTCGATGCGGTTGGCGGCCAGGCCTTCGCGCAACGACTTGATGATCGGCACGCCGCCGGCCACCGCCGCCTCGAACGCCACCATCACGCCCTTTTTTTGCGCCGCCGCGAAAATTTCATTTCCGTGCTGCGCGAGCAATGCTTTGTTGGCGGTAACGACATGTTTGCCGTTGTCAATGGCCTTAAGCATAAGGTCCTTGGCAATCCGCGTGCCGCCAATCAATTCCACGATGATATCGATGTTTGGATCGTTGACCACCTTGAGCGCATCGTCGATGACTTTTGCACGGCCTTGAACAATGCTATTGGCCCGGACCGTATCCTTGTCCGCTACCACCGCAATCGCGATGGCCCTGCCCGCGCGGCGCGAGATTTCTTCGCGGTTGCGTTCCAGCACGGTGAAGGTGCCTCCGCCGACGGTGCCGATGCCGAGCAGACCGACGTTGATCGGTTTCATAACAAGCCGTCCTTTCTGAACATTTCCTTGATGCCCCGTACTGCTTGCCGTGTCCGGGCTTCGTTTTCAATCATGGCAAAGCGCACATGACCATCGCCGTAATGCCCGAATCCGGTGCCCGGCGCGACAGCAATTTTGGCGTCCGACAACAGCTTCTTGGAAAATTCCAGCGAGCCCATTTTTTTGTAGGCATCGGGGATAGGCGCCCACACATACATGGTCGCCTTCGGAATATCCACCATCCAGCCCGCCGCATGCAGCCCCGCGCACAGCACGTCGCGGCGATTCTGGTAGGTTAACCTCACTTCTTCCACGCATTCCTGCGGGCCTTCGAGCGCGATAATCGACGCTACTTGTATCGGCGTGAAGGTGCCGTAATCGTGATAGCTCTTCATGCGGCCCAGCGCGTTCACCAAGTCGCGGTTTCCCACCATGTAGCCCACGCGCCAGCCGGCCATGTTGTAGCTTTTCGACATGGTGAAA
>JANMXV010000375.1:0-13996 GCA_031381325.1 Betaproteobacteria bacterium
CTTGCGATTGCCGCCACGCGGATCGCCATTTGCATCACGCGGCGCCACCGTATTCAGCCGGTAACCCCGTATCGACGACACGCCGCCTGTAAAATAGTTTTTGAAGAACGGCAAAGGTTTGCCACCGTAACCGCCGCCGTAGCCGATCTCGCCATTCCACATAATTGTGGTGTCACGGCTAAGCGGGAAATAGCGTTGGTATTGGTAATTCGTACGATAGTAGCGCAAGGTTCCACCCGGCAACCCGCCATCGACATACGCCCGCTGCAGGGTGCCGGTCGTTGGATAGATCAGCGAATCGCGGCCGTCCCGTACCCACCCGATGTTGGCGGTAAAAGCGGTATTGCGTTGCCCGAACGTATTCACATAATCGATATAAAACAGGGGGCTTGTTGCAAACGTGGTGATCGATGTTTCTTCGAAGCCGATACCATATTGAATGGTATCAATTTCAGTAACCGGCACACCGAACTTCGCGCCGATGCCGGTGGTCTTGGTTACGTATTGACCCAGACTACTGCTCTGCGCATCTATTTTTCGATGATATATATCATATCCCAAACTAACGCCATCCGTGGTGAAGTAGGGGTCGGTAAAGGATAGAGAGTAAATCGTGTTGAGTTTGCTGGAGCTGATTTGGGCGCCCACATGCTTGCCGGAGCCGAATATATTGTTCTGCGCTATGGAACCCGACAATACGATGCCCGATCCACTGCCGAACCCGGCGCCCAGTAAAACGTTGCCCGTGGGTTTTTCAACCACGGTGACATTGACGTCCACTTGATCCGTGGCGCCCTGCACCGCGGGATTCTCGACATTGACCTCGGTAAAGTACCCCAGCTTATCCACGCGTTGGCGGGAGAGGGCAATGTTGCCGCCCGAATACCAGGCGCTTTCCATTTGGCGCATTTCGCGGCGTATCACTTCGTCGCGCGTGCGGGTATTGCCGGCGATGTTGATCCGGCGCACATACACACGGCGGCCCGGATCAATAAAAAATGTAAAGGCCGCTTCGCGCTTTTCCTTGTTCAGCTCGGGCGCGGCGTTTACGTTGGCGAAGGCATAACCGTCATTGCCCAGACGGTCGGTAATCTTCTTCGTCGATTCGTTGAGTCTTACCCTGGAAAACACTTCGCCCGGTTTAACCGTGATCAACTTGCGAATTTCCGCCTCGGGTACCAGTAACTGTCCATCCACCTTGACCTCGGACACCGTGTATTTTTCACCTTCGGAAATGCTGACGGTGATGTAGATGTCCTTTTTATCCGGCGTAATCGACACTTGAGTCGAATCAATATTGAACTCCAGATAGCCGCGATCCTGATAATAGGAGCGCAAGGTTTCCAGATCCGCGGATAATTTCTGGCGGGAATATTGATCCTGCTTGCTGTACCACGTAAACAGCCCCGGCTCACGTAAGACAAACAAGCCGAGCAGTTGTTTCTCGGTGAATGCTTTGGCGCCGATGATTGATATTTGGCGGATTTTCGACGAATCGCCTTCCGCCACGGTGAAATTAACCGATACCCGGTTGCGCTCCAGCGGTGTGACGGTGGTGGTGACTTCCGCCGCATATTTGCCGCGTGTCAAATATTGACGTTTCAGTTCCTGTTCGGCGCGGTCGGCAATGCCCCGGTCGAATATCCGGCCTTCGGCCAGACCAATTTGCCGCATGGCTTTATTCAAGGTTTCTTTGTCGAATTCCTTGACGCCGATAAAATCAACCTGCGCGATAGACGGCCGTTCCTGCAGCACCACCACTAAAACGTCGCCATCCACCTCCAGCGTAACATCCTTGAAAAATCCGGTGGCAAATAAGGAACGGATGGCTTCGGAAGATTTTTCATCGTTAAGTGTATCGCCAACCCGCACCGGCAGGTAACTGAAAATCGTTCCCGCCTCGGTGCGCTGCAAGCCTTCGACACGTATGTCCTTGATGACGAACGGATCAATCGCCAGCGCGGCGGAAGCGTAAATTGCAGCAGGAATCAGGCACGAAGCAATGCACCGGGAGCGCGGAACGCTAAAAGCCATGAACTAGCCGCTTATCAGTCGATTAACGTCGTTGTAGAGCGCAAATGCCATCATGAGTAACAACAAGCCCATGCCTACACGCTGCCCGATTTCCATGACCTGATCCGATACCGGAGCACCCTTGAAAATCTCAACGATATAATACATCAAATGCCCCCCGTCCAATAAGGGGATCGGCAGCAGATTCAGCACGCCGAGACTGATGCTAATCAAAGCCAAAAAAACAAGGTAGGTTATCCAGCCGAGTTGCGCCGACTGGCCGGCGTAATCGGCAATGGTGATGGGGCCGCTCAGATTCTTCAGCGAGACTTCGCCGATCAGCATTTTGCCCAACATTCGCAGACTAAAAATTGAGGTGTCCCAGGTTTTCATGATAGCCTGCCCAAGGCTATCGATGGGTCCGTAGCGCACTTCCACGCGATACTTGTCGAATGCCTGCCGCAACGGTTGCAATAGGGCGCCAATGCGGCCAATGGTGCGGCCATCCGCTTCCGTCGCGGCTTCGGGCGTAACCTGCAACGGCGGCTGTGCGCTGCCGTCTCGCCGGATCTCAACCAGCAGCGCCTTACCTGCATGTTCCTGAATGATCTTGATCGTTTGCTCGACGGAATCGACGCGCACGTTATTCAACGCCACGATCTCGTCTCCCGCCTTGAGGCCCGCGCGCTCGGCCGCGCTGCCCGCCATGACGCGCCCAATTTCCGGCGGCGCTTTCAGTTGAAACCGGGTAACGCCCAGCGTCTTGAGAAAATCGCCATCGAGATCGGCCGCCGTCAATCCCGACATGTCCAGATTGCGCGTTGCCGCTTCATCCTTATCTGTAATCACCTGCACTGCGACGGTTTGCTTATGCACTGCGCTTTTCAATAGCACCCACCGCGCATCTTGCCAGGTGGAAACGCGGTCGCCACCCACACTTACAATCGTATCACCAGCGGTAAAACCCGCTTTTGCCGAAGCGCTGGCAGCGATCGGCGCGCCCACCACCGGACGGACACCGGGAACGCCGTGCATGAAAAGTCCCCAATATAACGCTATCGCCAACAGCAGATTCGCCAGCGGCCCCGCCACTACTATTGCGATACGCTTCCAAACATTCTGACGGTTGAAAGCGCGCGCCAACTCATGGGGCGCGACCGGACCTTCACGTTCATCCAGCATTTTGACGTAGCCGCCCAGCGGCACGGCGGCCAGTACCCACTCGGTTCTATCGACACCGCGCACCCAGGTTTTCAGCGGCTTGCCGAATCCCACGGAAAAACGCAGCACTTTCACCTTGCACCAGCGCGCGACCCAGTAGTGCCCCAGTTCATGGATCACCACCAGAACGCCCAGCGCAAGCACAAAAGCCGCGAGCTTATAGAGGAAGAGGCTCATGATATTCAGCCCACTATGACCGTGCGGTCATGGCGATGGTTCCCGCGGCGTCGCGATGACCGGAGCGCCCGGAACGCCCGCGCCATTGCCACGCCCGCTCGCGTGCTTCGTGATCGAGGTTCAGCACGTCGTCAAGCGTGTGTGCCGCCTGCGCATGCACCGACGCCAAAACAGTCTCGATCATTCGTGGAATATCCAGGTAGTTCAAACCTTGTTCGAGAAAACGCTCCACCGCCACTTCATTTGCCGCATTGAGTACGGTTGCCGCCCCCTCGCCCACACGCAGGGCCTCGAACGCCAAGGCGAGACAGGGAAATCGCTCCATGTCCGGCTTTTCAAATCGCAATGCACCCGCCAAAGTCAGGTCCAGGAAACTCACGCCGTTGGTAATGCGCTCCGGGTAGGCCAGCGCATGCGCAATGGGGGTACGCATGTCGGGATTGCCCAATTGCGCAATCACCGAACCATCCACATATTCCACCATCGAATGCACAATGCTTTCGGGATGCACCACCACTTCAATGCGGTCGGGCGGCGCGCTGAACAACCAATGCGCTTCAATCACTTCCAGCCCCTTGTTCATCATGGTGGCTGAATCCACGGAAATTTTGCGCCCCATCACCCAGTTGGGATGGGCGCAAGCCTGTTCGGGGGTAACGTTTTCAAACTGATCCAACGGCAAAGTGCGAAAGGGTCCGCCCGAAGCCGTGAGCAGTATGCGACGCACACCCGACTGATCGAGATCATCATTGAAATCTGGGGGCAAGGATTGAAATACGGCATTGTGTTCACTGTCGATGGGTAACAACGTGGCGTGATGGCTGCGCACCGTGTCCATGAACAGCCCGCCCGCGGTCACCAGTGCTTCCTTATTCGCGAGCAGCACCTTCTTGCCACTACCGGCTGCCGCCAATGCAGGCCGCAGACCCGCAATGCCCACGATCGCGGCCATAACCGCGTCCACTTGCGGCAGACTCGCCACTTTTTCCAGGGCTTCCACACCGCACAAAACCCGCGTGGACAATCCCGCTTCCATGACGCTTTGCTCAAACGACTTCGCCGCATCCGCGTCCATCAATACCGCGAACTGCGGTGAAAACTGTTTGCATTGTCGCAGCAGCACGTCGGTGCGCGATTTTGCCGTAAGCGCCACCACGCGAAACCGCTGTGGATGGCGTGCCACCACATCCAATGTGTTTACGCCGATGCTGCCCGTTGACCCCAGTATGGTGAGATTCTGAACGCTTGGCTTACGTGGCATTTGCGGCGTCATGCGATTCCACCCAGCAATAGCGCCGCCACCGGCACGCTCGCGGTCAAAGCGTCGATGCGGTCGAGCACGCCGCCGTGCCCGGGAAAAATCGCGCCGCTATCTTTCACGCCGGCGCTGCGCTTGATCCAGGATTCAAACAAATCACCCTCTATGCCGAGTGCCATCAATACTAGAAAAACCGCGAATCCGGTGACGCCTTGCAAGACTGCATGCTCAGCCATGCCCAAAGCGTTTATCAGCAAATAATATACGGCCACGGCAACTGCCCCGCCGAAAACCCCTTCCCAGGTTTTGCCCGGACTGATGCTCACGGCCAGCTTGCGACGGCCCCAGCGTCGGCCGCACAGGAACGCCGCGGTATCTGAAATCCATACAATCGCCATCAACATGAGAAGAATCTTTGGCTGCACCTGCAACTGTATCAACGAAAACCATAACGGCAGCAACAGAATTGCGCCGCTCACCGCGACCATCGGCGGCGCACGCAAGCGCCAGCCCTTCGCCAGCCACAGCGGCGCCACCACCAGCCAGAATACCAAGGCAACGGCAAAAACTGCCGGCGCGACCCAGCGGGCGCTGTGGGCCGGGTTGTATCCGAACTGCCAAAGCAAAATGCCGCCGGCCGCAATCGCGCACACGTAAACGATGCGCCCCGCGAGGCGCCATCCGGCCAGCACGCCCCACTCCCAGGCGCCGATCAGCATGAGTGGCACAAGAAACAGCGCCCAAGCGGCAACCGGCAAATAAAACAATGCCGCGACAAATAACGGCAGTAGAACAAGAACCGTGTAAACGCGCGTCTTCAGCATTCAGCACGGCCGCAGTGCATACCGTCCACACCCTGCAGCGTATCAGGCACCCGCAACACCGCGCTGCGGCAGGTCAACCTGCAATTGCTCGCTGGTACGCCCGTAGCGGCGTTCGCGTTGCTGATACGACGCAATCGCCGCGTCCAACGCAGCCGCATCAAAATCCGGCCACAACATGTCGGTGAAATACAGCTCGGTATAGGCCAATTGCCACAGCAGAAAATTGCTCACGCGCTTTTCGCCGCCGGTGCGGATAAAAAGATCGGGCTCCGGCGCGTCACGCATCGACAAATAGGGTGCGAGATCGCTCTCGTTGAAATTTCCGGCATGTGCGGGATTAGCGCGAATCATCTGATTCACCGCTTGCAGCATGTCCCAACGCCCGCCGTAGTTCGCTGCAACAGTCAGCGTAAGTGCGTTATTTTGTTCAGTTCTTTCTTCCGACTCCTGAACCAGCCGCACCAACTGCGGATCAAACCGCGACAGGTCGCCGATGATGCGCAAGCGGATATTGTTTTGGTGCAACTTGGAAACTTCGTCTTCGAGTACGTGCATAAACAACTGCATCAGGAATTTGACTTCTTCCTTGGGACGCCGCCAGTTTTCGCTGCTGAAAGCGAACAACGTCAAGTACTCCACGCCACGCTCGGCGCAAGAGCGCACCGCGCTGCGCACGGCCTCGACGCCGCGCTTGTGCCCGTCAATGCGCGGCAGAAACCGCTTCTTCGCCCAGCGTCCATTGCCGTCCATGATGACGGCGATATGGCGTGGAATATGCGGCGCGTCGGGTACTGCTTGCGTGGAGCTGGGTGCGCGGGGCACGATGGGCACGTTGGGCACGATGCTCAAACCGCCATCAGTTCAGCTTCCTTGGCCTGCAACGCCTTGTCGATCTCGGCGATGTGGCGGTCGGTAAGCTTCTGGATTTCGTCCTGCGCACGGCGCTCTTCATCTTCGGCCACGGATTTTTTCTTGAGCAGGTCTTTCAAGTGCGTGTTGGCATCACGACGCACATTGCGCACCGCCACCTTCGCGTTTTCGCCCTCGCCCTTGACGATTTTGGTGAGATCGCGCCGGCGCTCTTCAGTCAGCGAAGGCATCGGCACGCGCACGATGTCGCCCGTGGTACTGGGATTCAGGCCCAGGTCGGCATCCCGTATCGCTTTTTCTATGGTGCTGGTCATCTTTTTTTCCCACGGCGACACGCCTATCGTGCGCGCATCGATCAGCGTCACATTGGCCACGCCTGGAATTGCCGTCGGCGTACCGTAATAATCCACCATCACGTGATCGAGTATGCCCGCATGCGCGCGGCCCGTGCGCACCTTCGCCAGATCCATTTTCAGCGAATCAAGCGATTTTTTCATTTTTTGCTCGGCAGTTT
This sequence comes from Betaproteobacteria bacterium, assembly GCA_031381325.1. Classification (GTDB taxonomy): domain Bacteria; phylum Pseudomonadota; class Gammaproteobacteria; order Burkholderiales; family SG8-41; genus UBA5216. The sequence goes on from JANMXV010000375.1 coordinate 6,878, forward strand.
TCTTGATATCGGCAATCATGATTTCCTCCGCTGTTGCAAACTTTGCAGATTACGCAACCACCATGGTGCCTTCGTCCGCGCCCGTCACCACCCGTTTCAGCGCACCCGCTTCAAAAATGCTGAACTCATTGATCGGCAGCTTCTGATCGCGGCACAGCGTCAGCGCCGTGGCATCCATCACTTTGAGATTTTTAATGATGGCCTCGTCAAATGTCAGTTTCTTGTAGCGCACCGCGGTGGGGTCTTTTTTCGGATCGGCGCTGTACACCCCATCCACCTTGGTCGCCTTCAACACCAGTTCGGCGTTTATTTCCATGCCGCGCAGCGCCGCTGCCGTATCCGTGGTGAAAAACGGGTTGCCGGTACCGGCCGCGAAAATCACGATCTTGCCTTCTTCCAGGTAACGCATGGCCTTGCCGCGTATGTAAGGTTCAACCACCGCCTCCACATTCAAGGCCGATTGCACGCGACTGATAATGTTCGCGCGGCGCATCGCATCCTGCAAGGCGAGCGCATTCATGATCGTTGCCAGCATACCCATGTAGTCGGCGGTGGCGCGATCCATATGCGCTGCCGCCGGCGCCACGCCGCGAAAGATATTGCCGCCGCCGATCACCACCGCTATTTCGACGCCGAGCTTTGCCACATCCGCAATTTCGCCGACGATGCGCTCAATCACGCCCTGATTGATGCCATAACTGTCCTCGCCCATTAACGCTTCGCCGCTCAGCTTAACGAGTATGCGTTTATAGACGGGTTTGTCAGACATGTTCAAAAATTTCCTAAGTATTTGTTTTTAAATGCTATTTACTTGCAGCACTGACTGCTGCCATCACCTCGGCTGCAAAATCATCTTTCTTTTTCTCCAACCCTTCGCCCACCACATAAAGCGCAAACGAAGCCACGGAGGCGTTGTTCGCCTTGAGCAGTTGCTCCACTGTTTGCTTGTCGTTTTTGACGAACGGCTGGCCGAGCAGCGCCACTTCTTTCAGGTATTTTTGCACCGACCCTTCGATAATCTTCTCGACGATGTGGGCTGGCTTGGCCTTGCCGGACTCTGCCGCCGACTCCGCCTCCTTGGCGGCCGCGATGTCGCGTTCCTTCTGGATCAATTCGGCGGGCACCTCCTCCTTCGTCAGCCAACTCGGTTTGCTGGCGGCAATTTGCATTGCCAGGTCTTTGGCAAGCGCTTCATCGCCGCCGGCAACATCCACCATCACGCCGATTTTCGCGCCGCCGTGTATGTACGAAGCCAGCTTGCCTTTCGCCGCCACGCGCACAAAACGGCGCAGGCTGACGTTTTCGCCCAGCTTGCCCACCAGCGTCTTGCGGGTTTCTTCAACCGATGCGCCTTTCAACTCCAGCGCCGACAGCGCTGCCACGTCAGCGGGGTTCTTGTCCGCGACCAGACCCGCCAGCGCACCGCAGAACGCCAGAAAATCGGTGTTCTTCGCCACGAAGTCTGTCTCGCAGTTGATTTCGAGTATCGTGCCCAGCTTGCCGTCCGCCGTGATGTGGATGACCACTACACCTTCCGCCGCCACGCGTGAGGCTGCCTTGCTCGCTTTGTTGCCCAATTTCACACGCAGAATTTCCTCGGCCTTGCGCAAATCGCCGGCGGCTTCGGTCAACGCCTTCTTGCATTCCATCATCGGCGCGTCGGTCTTCTCGCGCAATGCCTTTACCATAACTGCGGTAACTTCCGCCATCACAAACTCCATCCGTTAAAAAAAAGGGGCGCCCATGTACCCGAGCCGCCCCTTATTGAATTTTTCAGCGTTTTACTTGCCTTCGCCCTCGTCTACTTCGACGAACTCTTCGCCGCCCGCCGGCGCCACGATTTCCTGCAGACTATCGTTACGGCCTTCGAGAATCGCGTCCGCCATACCGCGTGCATACAAGCGAATGGCGCGGCTCGAGTCGTCGTTGCCGGGAATCACGTAATCCACGCCAATCGGCGTGTGATTGGTATCCACCACGCCGATCACCGGGATGCCCAGCTTGTTGGCTTCCGCCACGGCGTTTTTCTGGTAGCCCACGTCGATCACGAACATGGCGTCGGGCAGACCATCCATATCCTTGATGCCGCCGAGACTGCGTTCCAGCTTGGTCAACTCGCGCTGGAACATCAGCGCTTCTTTCTTGATCAGCTTCTCGACGGAACCGTCGGCCACTATCGCCTGCATTTCCTTCAGGCGCTTGATCGATTGCTTGACTGTCTTGTAGTTGGTCAGCATGCCGCCCAACCAGCGGTCATCGACAAACGGCGTGGCGCAGCGCAACGCTTCCTCGCGGATGATTTCGCGCGCCTGGCGTTTGGTGGCGACAAAAAGTATGGTGCCGCGATTCGCGGTCAGTTGGCGCGTAAACTTGATCGCCGCCTGATACATTTCGAGCGTCTTTTCGAGATTGACGATGTGTATCTTGTTGCGATGGCCGAAAATATACGGGGCCATTCGCGGGTTCCAGAAACGGGTTTGGTGCCCGAAATGGACGCCGCATTCCAGCATTTCACGCATGGTGACTGACATGATACTGCTCCTGTTTGGGTTGAGCCTCCATCCACCAATATCCGAAGATTTCCAAAAACAATCTTCGAGCACCCATAACGGGGCGGATGTGGGTATTTGTAACTAACCTCGGTTGCCGATGACCGCCATCAGCAATGCCAAAATCAGCTAACCCATTATTTTAACATGAAAATCACACACATCTCAAGCGATGACTGTACGCACTCGCTAGGCGCCCAATAAAATATTTTTAAAAAAACAAATAGATAGCGATAAAGCCCGCACGCCTTATTCAGCCGGGGGAACCTGAATTACAATAGCGCCCGTTGCGCTTATTGTAAAAACAAGGACTTATCGTGCGTTCGCACAACTACAGCATGCCTATCGAAATCAAATCTCCCCAAGACATCGAAAAGATGCGCATCGCGGGCAAACTCGCCGCGCAAGTGCTCGATTTTATCGCCCCCTTCGTCATTGCCGGCACTACCACCAATGAAATCGACCAGCGCTGCCACGGCTACATGGTGAACGAACAAAAAACTGTGCCCGCCCCGCTCAACTACTGTCCGCCCGGCTATTCGCCCTACCCCAAATCAATCTGCACCTCGGTTAACCACGTGATTTGCCACGGTATTCCGGGCGAGAAAAAGCTCAAGAACGGCGACGTCGTCAACATCGACATCACCGTCATCAAGGACGGCTGGCACGGTGACACCAGCCGCATGTTCTATGTCGGCATGCCGTCGATACAGGCCAAACGCCTGTGCGAAATTACCTACGAATGCATGTGGCGCGGCATCCGCAAGGTCGCGCCCGGCGCGCGGCTGGGGGACGTGGGTCATGCCATTCAAAGCTTTGCCGAAAGCAACGGCTTCAGTGTGGTGCGCGAATTCTGCGGCCACGGCATCGGCAAAAAATTCCACGAAGAACCGCAAGTGGTGCATTACGGACGCCCCGGCACCGGTGTGCCACTTAGCGCCGGGATGACGTTTACCGTTGAGCCCATGATTAACGCCGGCAAAGCCGACATTCGCGGTCTCGCCGACGGCTGGACCATTGTCACCAAAGATCACAGCTTGTCGGCGCAGTGGGAGCATACCGTGCTGGTGACCGAAAGCGGCTTTGAAGTGCTCACGATTTCACCCGGCATGCCCGCCGAACCCGCGCCCGCTTAAAGCCCATGTCTGGCGCGTTGCCGGTCACAGCGGAAAGCGGCGAACCTTCGCCACTGGAACATTTCAAGCAGATACTCGAAAGCGGGCGCATCCAACTGCGCACCGCGTTCGAGGCAAAGCCGGCTGCGCCAGACCTGTTACGCAGGCATTGTGCATTGGTCGATCAACTGCTGCGCGAAATCTGGCAAGCGCACGCAGTGCCGGACGGGCATGCACTGGTCGCCGTGGGCGGCTACGGCCGCGGACAGCTTTTTCCCTATTCGGACATCGACCTGTTGATTTTGCTGGACAAACCCGCCGACGAGGCATTGCAGGAAAAACTGCAAGCGCTGGTCGGCGCGTGGTGGGACATCGGCCTTGAAACCGGCCACAGCGTGCGCACGGTGGACCAATGCGTGGAAATCGCCCGTCAGGACATCACCGCGCAAACCAATATGCTGGAGCCGCGGCTGCTCGCAGGCAATCGCAAACTCTACCGGCAGTTTGTGGACGAAACGCTCGCCGCACTTGATCCGCTTTCCTTCATGCAGGCCAAGCGCCTGGAGCAGCAGCAGCGCCACACGCGCTTTGAGGAAACCAATCTCGAACCCAACGTCAAGGAACGTGCCGGCGGCTTGCGCGACCTGCACCATATTTTATGGATCGCACGCGCTGCCGATTTCGGCAAAAGCTGGCGCGATCTGGTGCGGCGCGGCGTCATTACCGATGCCGAATCGCGCGATGTCCAGCGCCATGAACGCTTTCTGCATACCGTGCGCATCCGTCTGCATTATCTGGCGCGCCGCCGCGAAGACCGTTTGATATTTGATTTACAGTCGGCGCTGGCCCAACAGTTCGGGTTATCCAATCGCGCGCACCGTCTGGCAAGCGAGCAACTGATGCAACGCTACTACCAGTCCGCCAAAGCGGTGTCGCAGATTGACGGCATCGTGCAGCAGAATCTGCGCGCGCGGCTTACCGGCGTGCGCGCCATCAAGCTGCAACCGATCAATGACCACTTTGGCGTGCGCAATGAAATGCTGTCGATGCGGCGTGATGATGTTTACGAAAAACATCCCGAGGCCATACTCGAAACCTTCTTGTTGCTGCAACAACACCCTGAAATCAAAGGCATAGGCGCAAATACCCAACGCGCGCTGTGGCGTGCGCGCAAAGGGATCGGACCGGCTTACCGCCGGGATCCTCGCCACCGCGAGCAATTTCTGAGCATATTGCGCAGCCCCGATCGCGTGATCCGCGAACTGCGCCGCATGAATCAACTGGGTATCCTCGGCAGCTATCTGCCGGCGTTCGGCAAAATCGTCGGGCAGATGCAGCATGATCTGTATCACGTCTACACCGTTGACGAGCACATTTTGCGCGTCATCCGCAATCTGCGCCGCTTCGCAGTGCCGGAACTGGCGCACGAATTTCCGTTGTGCAGCCGGCTGCTGTCGGAGTTCGACAAACCCGAAGTGCTGTATCTCGCCGGATTGTTTCACGACATCGCCAAAGGCCGCGGCGGCGACCATTCCACGCTGGGCAAAGCCGATGCAGCCAAGTTCTGCAAAGATCATGGCCTGGCCGCCACAGACTGCACGCTGGTGGTGTGGCTGGTGGAACAGCACCTTATGATGTCGAGTACCGCTCAAAAACAGGATTTGTCCGACCCCGAAGTGATCCAGGCGTTTGCCGCCAAAATTATCACCGAGCGGCGGCTGATTGCGCTGTACTTATTGACCGTCGCCGACATTCGCGGCACCAGTCCCAAAGTCTGGAATGCCTGGAAAGGCAAGCTGCTTGAAGATTTATTTTTGATTACGCAACGCCAGCTCACCGGCAACGCGCCTACCGTTGAAAACAGCCAGCGCGCGCGGCAGGACGAAGCACGCGCCACGTTGCGGCTTTACGCCATCGACGATGCCGCCATCGACAAATTCTGGGGCAAGCTCGATACCGCGTATTTCCTGCGCCACGACCCGCAGGAAATCGCCTGGCACACGCGCACGCTCTACTACCGCGCGCAATCCCCCGCGCCGGTGATCAAGGCGCGGCCCTCGCGCGCGGGGGAAGGCTTGCAAGTGATGGTCTACGTTCAGGATCAGGAAGAACTGTTCGCGCGCATCTGCGGATTTTTCGAGAGCATGCGCTACAACATTCACGAAGCACGCATCTACACCGCACAATACGGCTACGCGCTCGACACCTTCCAGGTGCAGGATGCGGGCAACGCGAGTATCGATTACCGCAGTCTCACCGCGTACATCGAACACGAATTGGGCGAGCGCCTGCGGCTAAAATCGCCGCTGCCACCCCTGACCAAACCGCGTCTGAGCCGCCAGTTGCGGCACTTCCCGATATCCCCCGAAGTCAACATTCAAAAAGACGACCGCGGCGTCTATCAGGTGCTCTCCATCATCGCCGGTGATCGACCCGGCCTGTTATCGCGCATTGCACGCGTGTTCCTGACTTACGGCATCGATCTTCACACCGCCAAAATCAACACACTGGGTGCGCGCGCCGAAGATACGTTTCTGATTACCGGCGATGCGCTCAACGACCCCAAAAAAGTCGTGCGCATGGAAAGCGAACTGATCGAAACGCTGAAAATCTGACGGACTAATCGTCGGCGATGTCTTCGCCGGGAAACAACTCTGTGGTGAAGCCGAAGTTTCGCATATCGCGTATACGCATCGGGTAGAGAATTCCCGCCAGATGATCGCATTCGTGCTGCACCACACGCGCATGAAAATCGCCGACGGTGCGATCGATCTTCTTGCCCTTTTCATCAAAACCCTGATACCGCAGATTGAGAAAACGCGGCACCCATCCGCGCATCCCCGGCACGGAAAGACAGCCTTCCCAACCCTCTTCTATCTGGTCGTCCATCGGCGTGAGCTGGGGGTTGATCAAAATGGTGAACGGCACCGCCTCGGCATCCGGGTACCGCGGATTGGCTTCAACGCCGAAGATGACCACCTGCAGATTCACGCCGATTTGCGGCGCGGCGAGGCCCGCGCCCTTGAGCGATATCATGGTGTCGCGCATGTCGGCAATGAGTTCATTCAATTCGGCGGTACGAAATTTCTTCACCGGACGAGACGGCTCCAGCAGCCGGGGGTCGCCCATACGTAGCACCGGTTTAATCGCCATCGGCCGCCAACTCCAACAGTATGCGCACCACGCGCGTCATCGCCGTGCGCGCCAGCGCGTCGGCAGCGGGCAAATCAATGGTCTGCTCGCTCGCACCGATGCCGGCAGCCGCGTTAACCACCAGCGCCAGCGCCGCATAGCGCAGACCGAGTTCACGCGCCAGCGCGGCCTCCGGCATGCCCGTCATGCCGACCATGTGCGCGCCATCGCGCGCAAGGCGGCGGATCTCGGCTGCGGTTTCAAGGCGCGGGCCTTGCGTGGCGGCATAGGTGCCCCCTGCACGTAACGGCGCTCCCAGGCCC
>JANMXV010000869.1:0-3401 GCA_031381325.1 Betaproteobacteria bacterium
GCCCCGCGCGTCAAGAAACAGTTTGATTATTCGTGCGCTGTCTGTGCAGTACAATTAGAGATCGTGGAGGCGGCGCATATCATTCCCGTAAATGACCAACACAGTAGCGACGAGGTCTGGAATGGTTTGTCATTATGTCCCAACCATCATACTTTGTTCGATGCACGACGGTTCATCATCGAGCCTACCCTGCAAATCGCAGTTGATGACGAAACCATCACTTTTCTACAAGAAAGTGACCGTGCTTCTGGAATCGAGTTGTTAACGAATTTTCGTGGACAGAAGATTCGCGCTCCGCATTTCTGGGAAAAATCCCGTGAATTGCAGGGGCGCATGCGAGAAGCGCTTACTTACAGTCGTTCGCTTACAGGAATCGCGCAGGCCGAGTCGAATTATTGAGGTCTTGAAATATCGAGCGCTCCAAAGGCAGCAACAACTCGCGTGAAATCGCCCCACACAACCTCAAGCCCGGCATTGGCCCACAGCGTGCGGGTAACAGACAACACACAACCGTCGCACGCCCCTACTTAAGCCAATCCGGCCGCCTACCCCCACCCGCCGCCACACCCAACGCAGCCCCACGCGGCCCAATCCCCGGTCCTTCACGCTGGAAGTTGGTGCAATAAGCAAACGACAGATTGCGCTCGCGATCGCACCATGCAAACGCGCCGCCGGTGCCGGTATGGCCGAAGGCCTTCAGGTTCTCGCCCATGGGCACGGTGTCGGGTTCGTTGTGCATGAAGCCGTAGCCCATGCGGATGCGGCGCTGGGTCATGATGCAATCGTCTTCCCACACCAGTTGCGATGCGCGTTCGACCGCCTCCGGACTTAACAGGCGCACGCCGTCGATGATTCCATTGCCCGCGAGCATGGCGTATATTCGCGCCATCGCGCGTGCGCTGCCGTGACCGCCAAAAGACGCTACTTCGAGTTCGCGTATCTCGCGGCAGTTCTGGAAATAGCCCATCTTCGGCGCAGAGCGAAACGCGCGGCCCAGCGGTGTGGAGTCGTCGCCGGCGATTTTGAAGAAACCGTTTTTCGGATTGGGATGCATGTCGGAGACGCGCGCGATTTCGTCGGGCTTGAGGCCGATGTTGTAATCCGCCCCCAATTTGCCGCTGACTTCTTCGCGCAGGAACGTGCCCACGGTTTTGCCGGTGACGCGGCGGATGATTTCGCCGAGGATGTAGCCGATGTTGATCGAATTGTAGGCGCCCTTCGTTCCCGGCGCCCACGCGGGCGCCTGCTGTTCGAGGGCGCGGATATGCACCGGCCAGTCGAACCACGAGCCCGGCGGCGCGTGATCGCAGTAGATCACACCGCAGGTGTGTGAGAGCACATGGCGCACCAGCACACCTTCTTTGCCGGCGGCGGCGAACTCCGGCCAGTAGCGCGCCACCGGCGCGTCGAAGTCGATGAGGCCACGGTCGATCAGGATGTGCGTGCATAGCGCGCACATGCTTTTCGCCACGGAATTCATGATGACGATGGTGTCTTCCGCCCACGGCACGGTACGCGCCGTGTCTTTGTAGCCGCCCCACAGGTCTACGACTTTTTGTCCGTCTTGATAGACGCAGACGGCTGCACCGACTTCGCCGCGCTCGTTGAAGTTGCGTTCAAATTCTTCGCGTACTTTTGCGAATTGCCCATCGCAGAATCCGTTGATGTGCAGGGGCGCCTGGGTCATGGGCTTTTCCAATGTTGTCTACTTGCTCCGTGGTGACACCTTACTCCAACGGCTCAAACGCGCTCGGCCCCATGCCGTAAAAATACAGCACCGTGCCTTCGTCTTTGGTCAGTCCGAAATGCCCTTGATCCGCCGGTTCGGTGAACCAGGCGCCGGGTGTGTGGCGATGGAGTTTCGCTTCATCGTATTTTTCGCCGTAGCCGATGTAATGTACGCCCTCGATCACCATGGCGTAACGTGAGTCGGGATGTTTGTGTGCCAGCGCTTTACTGTGCGGCGGCCATTTCACGGCGTAGATATACGGGCCGGGCTTGCCGGGATGTCCCAGCAAATAAGTCTGCCAGCGTCCGGATTTTGTCGGCTCCCATTGCATTTCCGACAGGCTTTTGAGTTCTACGCCGGGTGGCAATGCGCTGCTATTCTGATCCATGGTGTTCCTCTCAAGTCACGGTTTCGTGAACACGTGCGTGCGTTATTGCGGCGCTCATTGTGGCGGTATGCCCGCCGCTTTCGCCACCTTGCGATAGCGCTCGATTTCTGTCGGCAGCAAATTGGCCAGTTGCTGCGCCGTGGCAATCCACGCCTCCGCGCTTTCATTGTCGAGAAATTTTTTCAACTCGGGACTGACCAGCGCCTTGTTGATGGACGCGTTGATGAAGTTGAGCCGTTCCGCAGGCATGCCTGCCGGTGCGAAAATGCCCCACCACAGCTCGTAGCTATATCCCGGTACACCCGATTCGGCGATGGACGGCAGACCGGGCATCAGGGGTGAAGGCTTGGCGCCGCTCATGCCGAGCGCGCGCACGCGCCCCGCGCGCAGTTGCGGGTTGACCGCAGCCGCGCTGGCAATCACCACTTCGACTTCGCCGGAGGCCACGGCGGTCATCGCGAGCGAAATGCCTTTATACGGGATATGCGTCATCTTCGTGCCCGCCGCCATGTCGAACAGCGCGCCGGAAAAATGATTGTTGCCGCCGATGCCAGACGAGCCGTAGTTGAGTTTGCCGGGGTTCTTCTTCGCCAGTTCGACTAACTCGCGCACGGTTTTCACCGGCAGCGAGGGATGCACCACCAGTATCAGCGCCGACTTGCCGATGCCGCCGACGGGAATAATCGCGCGCGCCGGATCAAACGGCAGTTTCGCGCGCACCGCGGCGGTGCCGGTGTAGGACGAGGTGTGGCCGAGCAGCACGTGGCCGTCGGGATCGGCTTTGGTGACTTGCTCCGTGCCTATCATGCCGGAAGCGCCGGGACGGTTGTCGACGACGACGTTGCGGCCCCAGATTTCGGTCAACTTGGCAGCGACCGTGCGCGACATGATGTCGATTGAGCCGCCAGCGGCGTATGGCACGACCATCTGCACGTTGCGCGCGGGGAATTGCTGGGCCGTGGCGTGAGTGGCGAGCACGCCCGTAAAGAGCGCAAAAAATATTATGTAACTATTTGTTTTCATTGAATTATTTGTAATTTGGTTACGGTGTAAAAATACCTGAACGCTGAGTCATTCACTGGGGGTATTGTGACACTAACGCGGCGCCGCGCAAGCCATGTGCGATGCTCGAAGATCGCGCATAAGCGATGGGCGATGGCTATTTCTGTCCGATCTGCTCCGCCTGTTTCAAACTAAGCTTCGCGTCGGGATGGCCCTGCTCAGCAGCCTTGCGCAGCCAGACGAGCGCTTCATCACGATCTTGCTTGACGCCCCAGCCCGACC
>JANMXV010000027.1:0-1815 GCA_031381325.1 Betaproteobacteria bacterium
TTCGACCGAGCGTTATCGCATCGTCGAAAACGATCCGCTATCCTGTGAGGCTGAAGTCACCTGGACCTGGCTGTTCGAGCGCGCCGGCTGGAACATCCGCACAGAAATGCGCACGAAAGTTGCCAGCGATAAACGCGACTTCATCGTCACCGCGCGGCTCGAAGCTTTTGAAAACGAGCAGCGCGTATTCGAGCGCGATTTCGCGGAACGCATACGGCGGAACGGAAATTAGGGTGTTGAAAAAATTATCAACAAAATCAAATATTTATGTGAAGTCCCCTGTGGCGGGCATGGTTGCTGTTGCGGCAATCGCCGCATTCACGTCGCAAGCGGTGGCACAAAATTATCCGCGCCGGACGGTGACCATTGTGGTGCCGTTTCCACCGGGTGCGGCCACCGACTCGTTTGCGCGCGCGGCGGGCAAACGCATGGGTGAGTTGCTGGGCCACCAGTTCATCATCGACAACCGCGCCGGCGCTTCCGGCCGCATCGGCACCGATCAAGTTGCACGTGCAGTGCCCGACGGCCACGTGCTGTTGTGGGGCAGTTCCGGTCCGCTGGTGATCAGCCCGGTGTGGGACACCAAGGTTCCCTACGATACGCTGCGTGATTTTGCGCCGGTGAGCCTGTTCGCGAAAATCCCTTACGTGCTGGTGGTGCATCCGTCGGTGCCGGCGAAGACGCTCAAGCAGTTGATCGCTATCGTGCGCGCGCAGCCGGGCAAACTCACTTATGCCTCGTCCGGCATAGGCGGCACGTCGCATCTGGCCGGCGAGTTGTTCAAATCGATGGCGAAACTCGATGTGCTGCATGTGCCGTACAAGGGCACGTCGCTGTTTGCCACCGAACTGATCGCGGGGCAGGTGGATATGGCGTTTGCAGGGCCGACGACGGTGCTGCCGCATGTGCAGCCGGGCCGCATGCGCGCGCTAGGCATTACCAGCAACGTGCGCTCAGCGTTGTTCCCCGATGTGCCGACCATGACGGAAGCCGGGTTGCCGGGCTACGAATTCACGCAATGGTATGCGCTGCTCGCCCCCGCGAAAACGCCGCGCGACATCGTGATGGCATTGAACGCGGCGCTGCTCAAGTCGACGGATGATGCCGAAGTCAAAAAGCGCGTCGGCGTCGAAGGCGGCGCGTTGTCTCCGGGTACGCCGGAACAGCTCACCGCGTTCCTGCGCGCCGAACTCGACAGCAATGCGAAGATGATCCGCGCTGCAGGGTTGAAGCGGGAGTAGTGCGCGTAGCATGGCCAGAGGGAGGAAGACGCGATGCATAAAACTTCTCCCCAAAAAACTCAAAAATTCCCCGCGCCGGCGACCCAGATTATTCTACCCTGGCGCCGGAAATCCGAATCGCTTCTGCCCACTGCGTGCGTTCGGACGCGATGAACGTCGCAAATTCCTGGGGAGTGTTGCCGACGACGTTGAAGCCGTTGCGCAGCATTGTGTCGCGCACGCCGGGTGCGTGCAAGGCTTTGACGAACTCGGCATTCAGCCGCGAAACTATAGCCGGCGGCGTGCGCGCAGGTGCAAGCACGCCGAACCACGGACTTACATCGAATCCCGGCAGCCCCGCTTCCGCGATCGACGGCACGTCGGGCAGCGACGCCGAACGCTTGGCGCTGGTGACGCCCAGCGCGCGCAGCGTGCCGGCTTTGAGTTCCGAAACAACGGACGGCACGCCGGTGAAAAACACTTGCACGCGGCCGGCCATCAAATCGATTTTCGCCGGCACGCTGCCCTTATAAGGCACGTGCAAAAATTCCGCACCCGCCCGCAAGCGGAATACTTCGCCGATCAAATGCGGCGC
>JANMXV010000073.1:0-12001 GCA_031381325.1 Betaproteobacteria bacterium
ATTTGAATTTGTCGCCGGAAACGTTAAGCCGGTTGAAGCGGCGCGGGAAAATTTAGTTTTAAATCAACGCCCACCGCAAAGGCGCAAAGAACCCCCGCAAAGAACTACTTTTTGTTTTGCTGTTCTTTGCGTTTCCTTTGCGTCTTTGCGCCTTTGCGGTGGGTGTTGGTCTTGACCTAAATCTTCCCGCGCCGCTTCAACCGGCTCAGCGTTTCCGGTGATAGATTCAAATAAGATGCCAGTTCTTTTTTCGGCAGACGGTCGGCGAGCGCGGTGTGTTTACGCATAAAGCGTTGCACCCGTCCCGGCGCATTGAGCAGATGCAAGGTGATGGTGTGCGCCATGACTTCGCTCATCAGCTTCATCACTTCAAGCTCGAACTCACCCTTGATTTTGGCATGCCGTTCGAGAAACGCAGCCCACTGCAGCATCGACAACTTGGCTGCACGCACGCGCGTGACCGCGCGTATTGAATACGGCATCGGCATCTTTAAGCGCCATGCGGCGTAGCTGGTGTCGATGTCACTTTCGGCAGCGAAGCGCAAAATCATTTCCTTGCCTTGGGCATTGGAAACGGCCCGTTTCAAAATGCCATCGATGACGAAATATTGCTCCATGGCGTGCGTGCCTTGAAGCTCCAGTGTTTCGCCTTTGGCGTAGTCGGTGATGTCCAGCAGCGGTTCGAACTCCTGCCACTGCGATGCGCTGAGGTTCGTCAAAACCATGTTTTGCCGCAGTTGCAGGCGAATGATTTTGAACTGGGGGTGCAGCGCAAGCTGGGTCATGGGCGTCGGATGAAATCAGGTAATTGGATTGTATAACTATTTGTTTATTAGTTAATTTTTGGGGTGGAATCTTGACTCCGGTCAAGGCTGGGGCGGTCGCCTTTACCTATAGTTGCGCCCTCTGGCCGGGGTAACGGGTTATGGGTGGCGCGGCGTAACTGCATTTTGAGTAGTGGTTTAAAGTCATCATCGTACAATGGGATATATTGCGGACGGCCTCACTGCCGTACGAAGCGCCGTAAACTGCGGCGAATGCAACGGGCACGCAGCCTTTCATCTGCCGCAGAATTTTTGGAGATCAGCATGGAAGCTTTAAAGGGAGTGCGAATTCTCGACATGACGCACGTGCAGGCGGGCCCCACTTGCTCGCAATTGCTGGCGTGGATGGGCGCGGACGTGATCAAGTTCGAGCCGCCGCAGGGCGATGCGACACGCGGCCAATTGCGCGATGTGCCCAACGCCGACAGTCTTTATTTCACCATGTTGAATTGCAATAAGCGCTCCATCACGGTGAACATGAAGAACCCGGAGGGCAAGAAAGTTTTCATTGATCTGTTAATGAAGTGCGACATCCTCATGGAGAACTTCGGGCCCGGCGTGCTCGATCGTTTCGGATTCCCGTGGGAAAAAATACACCAACTTAATCCGAAGATCGTGATGGGTTCGATCAAGGGTTTTGGTTCCAACGGGCCTTATTCGGATTTCAAGGCCTACGAAAACGTGGCGCAGGCGATGGGCGGCTCAATGAGCACCACCGGTGTGCCCGAAGGGCCGCCGTTCGTCACCGGTGCGCAGATTGGCGACTCCGGTACGGGCTTGCATCTGGCGATTGGTCTTCTGGCCGCGTTGCATCAAGCCAACCGCACCGGCCAAGGCCAGTATGTTGAAGTCGCGATGATGGATGGCGTGATGAATCTATGTCGCGTGAAATGGCGCGATCATCAGCGGCTCACGCGGCAGTCGCTGTCCGAGTATTCCGTGCCCACACAGCAGGACATGGGCGATGTGCCGCGGGCGGGCAATGATTCCGGCGGCGGGCAATTGGGCAACGCCATTCACTGCAAACCGGGCGGGCCTAACGATTACATCTATGTGGTGGTGCAAGAGGCGGTGTGGGACGGGCTCGCCAAACGCATCGGCCCCGATGTCGGATTGCCCGACCTGGCGACTGATCCGCGCTTTGCCAAAATTGCCGATCGCCGAAAGAATCAGCAAGAAATGTGGGCGCTGATCACAAAATTTGCATCCGGCTTTACCAAGCGCGAGTTCATGGCGATACTGAATCCGCTGGATGTGCCGTGCGGGCCGATCATGTCCACCGAGGATCTGGCTAACGACGAGCATGTGCGCGGCCGCGACATGTATGTCGAACTCGATCATCCGCAGCGCGGCAAGTGGTGGAATGTCGGTATGCCGATTAAATTGTCGGCTTCACCTGCCGTCATAACGCGTTCGCCGACGCTGGGTGAACACACGGATGAGGTGTTGAAAGAGGTGCTGGGCTATGCGGACGACAAAGTTGCGCAGATGAAAACGGCGGGCGCGTTTTCGCTGCCGCCGAAGAAATAACCTTTGCATTAAGTATTCGATTTTAAAGGATTTATATTTCATGAAAATCGCAATTATTGGTCAGCAGGATTTTGGTAAAGCAGTGCTCGACGCGTTTCTCGCGCGCGGCGATGACGTCGCCGGCGTTTTCTGTGCGCCGGAAAAGCCGGGCGCCAAGGCTGATCCCGTGCGCGCGGCTGCGGAAGAAAAAAAACTCAAGGTGTTCCAGTTCAAATCGCTGCGCGAGCAGGACGCGCACGATGCGCTGAAAAGCTTGAACGTTGATATGGGCATCATGGCCTACGTGTTGCAGTTCGCACCGGATACCTTCGTGCATCTGCCGCGTTTGGGCACCATTCAGTATCACCCCTCGCTGTTGCCGAAATACCGCGGGCCGTCTTCGATCAACTGGGCGATCATGCGCGGTGACACCAAAACCGGCCTGACGATATTCCGTCCGAATGAAGGTTTGGACGAAGGCCCCGTGGTACTCCAAAAAGAATGCGCGGTAGGCCCCGATGACACGCTGGGTGATGTTTATTTCAACCACCTTTTTCCGCTGGGCGTGAAAGCCATGCTGGAGGCGGCCGACCTGGTGTTTGCAGGCAAGCACACCGAAACCGTGCAGGATGAGTCCAAGGCGAGCTACGAAGGGTGGTGCCGCGCTGCCGAATCACGCATTCATTGGGCCAGCCATGTCGATTCGGTTTACAACGTGATTCGCGGCTGCAATCCTGCGCCCGGCGCGTGGACCATGCTCAATGGCAAGAAGGTGCAGATATTTGACGCGCGCAAGCACCTGTTTCGCCGTTTTGCCGATGTCGCGGGAAAAATGGGTGAAGTTTCAGCAGTCAACGAGCTAAGCTTCCGCATAACCGCGCAAGGCGGCACTATTGAAGTGCTGCGCGCGCGCGGCGAAGATGGCAAAAAGCTTTCCGGCGGTGACTTTGCCAAGACCAACACGATTGCGAATGGCATGGTATTTGATAGCTGAGCGACACCTGATTCCAATTTTTGGCGCGATCCTTTGAAAAGGGCCATGATTTCCATGGCCTTTTTTTGTTTGCCGTGAAGTTATTCTAAGCATTTGTTTTTATTAAGTTATTTTAATTTCGTTGAACGCGCTACCGCGAAGGGCATGCGGATTGTGCTACGACCGAGTACATCGAACCGGCACGGAATGCGTTGCGGGCGCGCATCAAATCAGCCCAAAAAATCGGTGTAATTTAAAAAAGAGTAAACTAAATCAGTGAATTGCGATATCTTGCTCATGATAAATATTAAATATTTTCAGCAGCATGAAGAAATACGATTTTTGGAAGGCTGACTGGTTTCTCGGCGTCCTGGTGACGCTTTTGGTGCTGGCGGCCGTCAATAGCGACCTGGTGCAAAGCTTGGAGCGCAAGGCCTACGATCTTGGCGTCAAGGCAGCTTCGCGCACGCCTTCGGACAAAGTCGCCGTAATCGCTATCGACAAGCAAAGCATCGACAACATTGGGCGCTGGCCGTGGCCGCGCGATGTGCATGCGAAGATGACCGATATTCTATCCGGCGCACGCGCCAAGGTCATCGCCAATAACGCCTTCTTCTTCGAGCCGCAGATCGATCCCGGTCTGACGTATATCAATAAGCTGCTGGAAATCTACAACAGCGCCAACACGCCCGTTGCCGTGCCGGCGCCAGCGGCAAAAGCAGAGGCTTCGCCCAGCGCGGAGTTTGACCGCTTCGGCGCCGTTCTGCGCGAAGCGGAAATTGCGCTCAACGCCGACCGCAAGCTGGCGGCGAGTTTTACCCAAGCAGGCAATGTGTTGCTGCCCTTCGTGTTCGAGCAGTTCGCTGAACCGCTGGGCAATGCGGACAAAGCGTTGCCCAAATATGTATTAGACCAAAGTCTGCCTGCCGTGCCGAAGTTGACCCATGGCATAAATCCGACTTTTCCGGTGGCCGCGCTGGCTATGGCTGCCGCAGGCATGGGACACCTGAATACGCTGCTGGACGTCGATGGCGCCGTACGCACCGAGCCTTTGCTGGTGCGCCATTACGAGCATGCTTTTCCGTCGCTGTCGGTGATGGTCGCCGCGCGCAGCCTGAACCTCAAACTCTCCGATATCAAGTTGCTGGCCGATGAGGCCGTGCAAATTGGGCGCCTGAAGATCAGAACCGACGACGGCATGCGCATGAATACGTTTTTCTACTCCGGTAAAGACGGCGCGCCGGCGTTTCCGGTGGATTCCTTTTTTGATGTCTATACGGGCAAGATTCCAGCGTCAAAGTATCAGGACAAAATCGTTCTCATCGGGCCGACGGCGGCTGGACTAGGCGCGACCCAGGTGACGCCGATTTCACCGGCGACGCCGCCGGTATTGACAATGGCGCATACGGTATCGAGTATTCTGGGCGAACACTTTTTTGTGGCGCCCTCGTGGGGCCTGTGGGTGGAACGTGGGGTGCTGGTGGCGGTGGCGTTGTATCTGATAGTGCTGTTGCCGCGGCTTAAGGCGCGCATGGGTGCGGTCGCAACCGCAGCCCTGCTGGTGGCGCTGCTTTCGGTACACTTCATACTGATGACTTCACAACTGATGTGGATACAACTGATGGCGGCGGCGACGTTATTGCTGATTGGACATGCGGCTTTGGTGACTAAACACTTTATCGTGACTGAACGCGGCAAGGAAAAAGCCGATGTTGAGTCCGCGGAATCCAACCGCATGCTGGGTCTCGCGTTTCAAGGGCAAGGGCAGCTCGACATGGCTTTTGACAAATTCCGCAAGCTGGCGATGGACGACGGCGTGATGGAGATACTCTACAACCTTGCGCTTGATTTTGAGCGCAAGCGCCAGTTCAACAAGGCGGAATCCGTTTTTAATTACATGAATGCCTACAACCCGAAATTCCGCGATCTGGCACAGCGTCTATCACGTGCGCACAATATGGCGGAAACCGTGATTCTGGGCGGCGCCGGGCAAAGCCATCCCGGCGGCGCCATGGCGCTGGCGGGCAGCGGGGGGGAAAAGCCGATGTTGGGCCGTTACCAGATTGAAAAAGAGCTCGGCAAAGGCGCGATGGGCGTAGTGTACCTCGGCAAAGACCCGAAGATCGGTCGCGTGGTCGCGATCAAGACCATGGCTTTGTCACAGGAATTTGAAGCCGACGAACTGGTCGAAGTCAAAGAACGTTTCTTCCGCGAAGCTGAAACCGCAGGCAGGCTCACCCATCCCAATATCGTCACCATATACGACGCGGGCGAAGAGCACGACCTGGCGTTTATTGCAATGGAGTTCCTCAAGGGCCGCGACTTGACCCCCTATACCAAGCCGGATAACTTGCTGAGTCTGCCGAGCGCCATTTCCATAGTAGCGCGTGTTGCCGAGGCGCTCGGTTACGCGCACAAAAACAACGTCGTGCATCGTGATATCAAGCCTGCCAACGTCATGTATGATCCGGCCTCCGACAGTGTAAAAGTTACGGATTTCGGCATCGCGCGGATTACCGATTCGTCGAAAACCAAGACCGGCATGGTACTCGGAACACCCTCATACATGTCGCCCGAACAGCTTTCGGGCAAAAAAGTCGAAGGGGCTTCGGACATGTTTTCGCTAGGCGTGACGCTTTATCAGTTGGTCAGTGGACGCTTGCCGTTTGTGGGCGATTCCATGGCGCAGCTCATGTTCAAAATTGCAAACGAAGCTCATAAGGATATTCGTCAGCACACCCCGGCGGTACCGGCTTGCGTTGCGGCCATTGCCAATAAAGCCCTTGCCAAAGAACCTGAACAGCGGTATCAAAGCTGCGACCAAATGGCCAAGGCGTTGCGCCTGTGTCTGAGTAGTCTCAAGGCAACGAATAAATCCACTGTTGAGGCGGCCCGAGCCTAGAACTTAAAAATGACCCCTGTGATTAAACAATTCGACGTGGCAAGCGCAACCGACGTGGGACGTGTGCGCGCGCATAATGAAGACAGTATCGCGGCCGATCCGGATATCGGGTTGGCAACCCTCGCCGATGGCATGGGCGGCTACAACGCGGGTGAGGTGGCCAGCGGTATCGCGGTTGCCATGGTGCCAGCGGAAATGCGCAAGCTCGCCGCCAGCCAGGCCTTGGACGGCCTGAGTGATGAAGCGGTGCAAAAGGTGGTGGCCGCGCAAGCGTCACAAGTGAACACGGCGATATACACCGCCGCGCAAAGCCAAACACAGTACTCGGGCATGGGCACCACGCTGGTCATTGCCTACTGGCATGAGGATCGGGTGACGGTGGGACACCTCGGTGATTCACGTTGCTACCGGTTGCGCGGCCCCGAAATCACGGCACTGACGCGCGATCATTCGTGGATACAGGAGCAGATTGACGCCGGCCTGATGACCTACGAGCAGGCGCGCGCCTCCAAGAAAAAAAATCTGGTCACGCGCGCCTGCGGCATTGATCCGAATGTGGTGCCCGAGGTTCATACGCACGCCGTGGCGCCGGGCGACATTTATATTTTGTGTTCAGACGGCCTCTACGACATGGTGCCCGATGAGGATATTCATCTGACCGTGTCGTCGTTGAAATCCAATCTGCCGCTGGCCGCGCAGCAATTGTTGCAGCAGGCCAACGACGCCGGCGGCCGCGACAATATTTCGGTAATACTGGTGCATGTGCTCAAGGTGGCGCAGGCGCCAACGGGATTTTTCGCACGCTTGAAAAACTGGTTTAAATAAGTTTTGGGGAAATAATCATGGCGAAGGTGATACTCAGTCTTGAAGGCTCGGTGATCCGGGAAATGAATCTGGACAAGGAGCGTGTGACCATCGGTCGCAAGCCGCAGAATGATATCCAGATCGAAAATCTGGCGGTCAGCAGCGAGCACGCACGCATCGTGACCATACTGAACGACTCGTTCCTGGAGGACATGGGTTCCACCAATGGCACCCTGGTCAACGGCAACCCGATCAAGAAACACATCCTGCAGAACAACGATGTCATCGAGATCGGCAAATACACGTTGAAGTTCATCAGCGACTCGCCCGTGGCGAGTCAGGCTTCGGCTGAAGACTTCGAGCGTACCATGGTGCTGCGCGCGCCGCCTGCCGCGCAGCGGCCCCCGGTCGCGCCCGCGCCGGAATCCAGGTCCGAGACGGTGCCGAAGACGGCCACCGCGCCCAAGGCCGCACCTGCTGCGGCTCCTGCGCCGGCGCCGAAACCGGCGACAGGTCCTGCACCTGCTGCAGCAGGTGGCACGGGACAGCAAGCGTGGATCCAGATTATGAGCGGACCGGGCGTGGGCAAAGAGGCGCCCTTGACGAAAAATCTCACCACGCTCGGCAAGCCGGGCGTGCAGGTCGCGGTTATCACCAGGCGACCGCAAGGCTACTTCATCACGCATGTGGAAGGCGCCAATTTTCCGGTATTGAACAACAAGAAACTGGACACCCAGGCACACCTGCTGGGCGATCACGATTTGATTGAAATTGCCGGTGTCAAAATGGAGTTTTTCTTCAAGCAATCATGAGGGTTGCAGGCTAGGCAAACCGGTATTGTCCGGCGTTACTCGATGGGGTGCAACGTCCGTGCTGAAGGTTTGAACGAAGCATCAACATGAAAAAACACCTGCTGCGGATCATAGTGGGAATGTGCATTGTTGCGACGTTCTTTTTTTATGAACGCGGCGACTTAGAACTGCCGTTTGTCCGCAATCTCGAGAACATCGTTTCTGATATGCGCCTGCGCCTCACCATGCCCGGCGGCGTTGATCCGAAAATTGTCATACTCGATATCGACGAAAAGAGTCTCAAAGAACGCGAGCAAGGCGGTGAGGGGCGCTGGCCGTGGCCGCGTGATCGCTTAGCGCTGCTGGTGGACAAGCTGTTCGACAAGTATCAGATCGAGGTGTTGGGCTTTGACGTGGTGTTCGCCGAGCGCGACGAAACGTCCGGCCTGCGCGTGCTGGACAAGTTGGTGGACAAAGAATTGAGTGCGCCACAATTTCAGAACGCGCTCGCGAAGCTGCGGCCGCAACTGGACTACGACGCAATTTTTGCCGGCAAATTGCGTGAGCGGAAGGTCGTGCTGGGTTATACATTCAACACCACACCGGGAAAGAAAGGCATGCTGCCTGCGCCGGTATTTACCGAGGCCGACCTGCGCGGGCACAAGATTTCCTCAGACGTGCGTCCAGGGGTGAGTGCCAACATTGAAATTCTGCAGAAAAACGCAGCCAGTGGCGGCCATTTCAATCCGGACAATGAAACCGATGGTGTATTGCGTAAAGTGCCCATGGTGATCCTGTTCGAAGGCAAGTATTACGAGTCCTTGTCGCTGGCGATGGTGCGCAGCTATCTGGGAATGCCGCCGGTCAAGTGGGTGTTTGCGGACTACACCGGCGGCGACTCGGTACTTGAGGAACTCTCCGTCGGCGGCCTGAAGATTCCGGTCGATAGCAAAGCGCGCGCCATGATCCCGTACCGCGGGCCCCGCGATAGTTTTAAGTATATTTCGATTGCCGATGTGTTCAACGACCGGGTTGACGTTTCTGAACTGCGTGGAAAGCTGGTGCTGGTGGGGACCTCGGCGCCAGGATTACTAGACCTGCGCGTCACGCCGGTCGATGCAGTCTATCCGGGGGTTGAGGCGCATGCCAATCTGGTCGCGGGCATGTTGGACGAAAAACTCAAGCGTGATCCAGCCTATGCGGATGGTTTGCAACTGATCGTGATTATTCTATTGGGCGTGGTGTTGGCGATTCTACTGCCATTTTTGAGCATCGTCAGCGCCACAGTGCTGATCGTGCTGGTGACAGCGTCTGTGACGGGCGCAAATTTCGCCATGTATCAATACGGTAACTTTGTTTTGCCCGTTGCAGGTAACGTGCTTTTGATTCTGGCCCTGTTTGTTATGAATACGGTGTGGGGCTATTTCACGGAAACGCGCAGCAAGAAACAGATTACCGCGCAGTTCGGGCAATATATACCGCCGGAAATCGCCGAACAGATAGCGAAAGACCCTAGTACAGTTTCTTTTGAACCGACCTCGCGTGAGTGTACTGTGTTGTTTACCGACGTACGCGGATTCACCACCATTTCTGAAGGGCTGGATCCCAAGGCGCTGTCGGAGCTCATGAACGAGTTCTTGACGCCGCTAACCGAGGTGATCTTCAAGTATCACGGTACCATCGATAAATACATGGGTGACTGCATCATGGCGTTCTGGGGCGCGCCCCTTGCCAATCCCGCGCATGCGCAGACCGGCGTACTCGCGGGGCTGGAAATGCACCGTGTTCTGAATGAATTACAACCGAAATTCAAAGCTAAAAACTGGCCTGAAATAAAAATCGGCGTGGGATTGAATACCGGTCGCATGAGTGTCGGCAACATGGGCTCCAAGATTCGCCGGGCGTACACGGTGATGGGCGATGCGGTGAATCTGGCCTCGCGCCTTGAGGGCATCACCAAGGAATACGGCGCTGATATCATCGTGGGCGAGGACACCATGAAGGCCGCGCCCGATATGGTTTTCCGTGAGTTGGATAGAGTGCGCGTCAAAGGCAAGGAAAATGCGGTCACGATTTACCAACCCATTGGGCTTCGTAGCGAGGTCAGTGCAGACACCATCAAGCGCCTGGAGGTGTTTCAGCAGGCGCTGATGACGTATCGCAGGCAGGCGTGGGATGAGGCCGAGACGTTGTTGCAGCATCTTAAAGACACGTCACCGGGGAACAAGCTCTACGAGTTGTTTTTGACGCGTATTCCCGTGTTGCGGGAAAAGAATTTAGGCCCCGATTGGGACGGCGCCTTCACCTTCGAAACGAAATAGCGATGCGGCTAAAAGTCATCGGTTGCAGCGGCGGCATCGGTGGAGACCTTCGCACCACGTCGCTGCTGGTGGATCACGACGTACTGATCGACGCGGGCACCGGTGTCGGAGATCTGGCTATCGATGCCCTTGCGCGTATCGATCATGTCTTTGTCACGCACTCGCATCTGGATCACGTAACCTCGATCCCGTTCATGGTGGATACCGTGGGTGGACTGCGAAACAAGCCGCTGACCGTGCATGCGTTGCCGGAAACCATCGCGGACCTGAAGCAGCATCTTTTCAACTGGAAGCTGTGGCCGGACTTTACGGAAATACCTTCCGCGGATAGGCCAGCGTTGCAATTTTCGCCGGTATCGGTGGGCTGTGGAGTCACTCTTTCGGGCAGAACGGTAACCCCCGTTCCAGCCAATCATGTGGTGCCGGCGGTAGGTTATGCCCTGGATTCCGGCAAAAGCAGCCTGGTATTCACCGGCGACACCTGCAGCAGCGATGAATTGTGGCGTGCGGTCAATAATATCGGTAATCTTCGCTATCTCATCATCGAAACCGCGTTTTCCGACGCCGAGCGGGAATTGGCGGTTCGGGCTCGGCATTTGTGCCCCAGTTTGCTGATGGAGCAGTTGGCGATGCTGAAACCGATGTTGGCGCAACAAGTGGAAGTTTTTATTACGCACCTTAAGCCCGGTGAAGGTGAGAAGATCATGCGAGAGATCGCAGTGGGCGCGTCACGCTGGAGCCCGAAGATGCTGCAACACCAGCAGGTGTTCGATTTTTAGACAGGATGGATTTTTGTTGAAAGCAATCATTGTTGTGGGGGCGATATGAGTTCAGTACTCCAGAGCAAACCCGTGGCGCAGGATCCCATGGCGGAAAAGCTCGGATTCCAGCAACGGCTGCAGGGGATGACGAACAAGGTTCACGCGTCAAAGAACATCGATGAAATCCTCACCGATCTTTCGACGGAACTTTGCGGCCTGTTTTTCGCCGACCGGCTCACGATATATCTGACCAGCGAAGATAAGGGTTCGATCATTTCCAAGGTCAAGATCGGCCTGAATTCGTTTAAGGACATCAAGCTTCCGATTAATGAGCAATCCGTCGCCGGATTTGTCGCGGTCAATAAGCGCGTGATCAATATTCGCGATGTGTACGACGAAGTGGAACTCAAGGCGCACAGTCCGCAGTTGAATTTCTTGAAGGCGGTCGACGCTAAAACGGGCTACCGTACCAAGCAGATGCTGGTGGCGCCGATCGCGGAGGCCAAAACCCGCGACTTGATCGGCATCATTCAGATCATCAATACCAAGAGCGGACAGGGTTTCCCGCAATACATGGAGGAAGGCGTCCTGCATTTGTGCGAAACGCTGGCTATCGCTTTCCGGCAACGGCAAGGCGGCGGCGCCATGCAGGTGCGCGGCAAGTACGATGCCCTGGTGACCGATGCGGTGATTTCCGCGGAAGAACTTGAGCTCGCGCAACGTTCATCGCGGCGCAAGAATCTCGATCTGGAAACGGTGCTGATTGACGAGTTCCAGGTAAAAGTCCCGGTACTGGGCGCCGCGCTCGCTGCTTTTTTTGGCGTTGCTTACGAATCGTTCAAACAAGACCGCATCAAGCCCCCCGATCTGCTGCGCAACATGAGCCGGGAGTTTTGTCTGACCAATCAGTGGGTGCCGCTGGACGATACCAAAGAGGGCATCGTGGTGATGACGCCTGACGTGGAGCGCACGCGCACGTCCCGCATGGTCGCCAACGTTTATCCGAAAAACAAGATCGTCTACCGCGTCACCACCCAGCGCGAATTCATTACCACGCTGGATCAGATGTTCGGCGGTTCTTCAGCATTGCAGGATTCCGGCAATATCGACGACCTG
>JANMXV010000390.1:0-4152 GCA_031381325.1 Betaproteobacteria bacterium
GGGTGTTGATCACCGGCTGGGCGGGCGGCGAATACACCACGCGCGGTTTTCTCAAGGGTTGGGATCCGGATACCGGAAAGCACCTGTGGCGCCGTTACACAATACCCGCGCCGGGTGAACCCGGCGCCGAAACCTGGCCCAAGGACAGCGACGCTTACAAATATGGCGGCGCACCCACCTGGCGCAGCGGTTCGTACGATCCCGAACTCGACCTCGTGTATTGGGGCACCGGTAACGCAGAGCCTTGGAACCCCGCCAATCGTGGCGGACTCGATAGTCTTTACGCCAGCAGCGTGCTGGCCATACGCCCGAAAACCGGCGACATCGTCTGGCATTATCAATACACGCCGAACGACGTGTATGACGTAGACGCCACCGATGAACCGGTGCTGGCCGATATTATGTTCGAGGGTCAGAGGCGCAAAGTGATGTTCCAGGTCAACAAGAACGGCTTCATGTATACGATAGACCGCACCAACGGCAAGCTGCTCGCCGCACA
Organism: Betaproteobacteria bacterium; assembly: GCA_031381325.1. Lineage (GTDB taxonomy): Bacteria > Pseudomonadota > Gammaproteobacteria > Burkholderiales > SG8-41 > UBA5216. The sequence goes on from JANMXV010000390.1 coordinate 500, forward strand.
TCCGTTCACCAAGGTAAACTGGGCCACGCACATTGATCTGAAGACCGGCCGTCCCGTATTGACCGATCTGCACGACAAATTAGTCAATAAGGGCGAGGAAGTGTTCATCTACCCGCAGCGCGGCGTCAACGCCGTGCCCGTAGCTTTCAATCCCAATACCGGTTTGATCTACACCAGTTCGTGGCAGATCCCCCGCATCGTCAAACTCGCACCGGTGCCCGTTAATCAGGTCATCGGCGCACGCTCTACCGGCGTGATAACACGTCCGCCTGAAATCAAGCCTGGTGATGTGGTGGGTCATCACATCGCCATGGACCCGATCACCGGCAAGAAAAAATGGGAAATCCCGTTGCTTGATCGCGCCAGTTCCGCAGGCATGCTGGCCACTGATGGCGGGTTACTATTCACCGGCTCGGTCGAAGGAAAATTCATCGCGCTGGATGAAGCCACCGGCAAGACGTTGTGGGAATTCCAGACCAGTTCCGCCATTAATGCCACGGCGATCACCTACACCCACAAGGGCCGGCAATACGTGAGCATTGCATCGGGGCTGGGCGGCAATTCAGCACGCGGCATGGCCAAAGGCGCCGTACCGACCGGCGGGTCGATGTGGACGTTTGCGTTGATGCCGGATTGATGCGGCGGACCGCCACGCAAATGAGAGAAACACTATTACTGCTCGCCGCGGCATTCGCCCCATTCATCCTTGCGCCTGCCTCGGCGCAAAGCCCTGCTGGCGAAGCATTTCCACCCGAGCAAATCAAGAAGGGCGCGGAAACCTTTGCGACCTTCTGCACACCGTGCCACGGCGAGCGCATGACTAACCCGGAGTTGTTCGACCTGAAAAAGTTTCCGCCTGACGGACGCTCGCGCTTCATCAACTCGGTGACCAACGGCAAAAATTCAATGCCGCCATGGCGCGGACAACTCAAGCCCGACGACATTGAGGCGCTGTGGTCGTATGTGTCGACGGGCGAGAAAAATAATTAACTTGGTAGAATACGTGGTCAGGATCGAGTTTTGGGGCGCTGATTAGCCGGCGCATAAGCCTCGCTGACATTCCCTTTCAGGAGAAAACATGGCTGCTGGCTCAGATAAATCAAACCCGCCCCGCGCGCCACGATTTGCAGGCACGCTCAAAGGCGATATTCTCGATGGGTCAGTGTGGGTAAAAGCGCTGATTCAGGATGTCGGCGACAACGGCGTCTCGCTGGTTTGCAGCAAGGCATTCGAGCCCGGCACGACCACCAGTCTCCGGTTGCAACTGGCCCCCGGCAAGATTATCGAATGCAAGATCGAAATTCGCCACAGCAACGACATGGGCACCGGCGCGAAAATCGTGTCCATGGACGAAATAAACCGCCGCGCTTATGACCAGTACATGCAGGAATTCTTTTCCCAGCAACTGGGCAAGCTGGGATAGGTCCGCGCGATCTGCGGGTGTGAAGCGTGGGCGTCGCGCCCGGCATGTAGTTGAACGCCTCCAAGCTGCCCTTGCAGGTTCGCTGCGCGGCCTCTGTCCCTGGCAGCCGCCGCCAATCGCCGATTGGGCGTGCGGGTCATTCTCGCACCCACGGCGTCTGCATTCACCCCAGCGGCTGCCCGCTTTGAAAAATCGCGGATTACGCGTCACCCCGCAAACGCAAACCGCGTATCCTGCACCGTCACGATACGCGCGCCTTTTGAGCCGGCAATAATGCCGTGCGACACCTTCACCGGCACATGAATCACGAAGCGCTCGCGCACGCGATGCGCATTGCCTGCGACGTACGCATGCACGTCGCCTGCGGCCACTAACGTGAACTGTTCGTTCTCATGCACGTGCGTGGGCAAGGTCGCACCGGGCGCCAGATCAAGCACGGCGACTTGCAGTTTTTCACTGATCAGCAGCCCGCCTTTCACGCCGGCGGGCAATTGCATTTCTTGCGGCGGCACCATGCGCGCGCTGGTCGCCCGTCCCGCTTTTTCTATAAGGTGATTAAAATCATATATATAGCGTGTTTTCTCACCTTCGGCATCGGTACCTGATTCAGCCATCATCTGCGCGGTGGTTCTTTTTGGTTCATGCGCGCGCTTGCCGAAGCCCGGCAGAAAAAACGGCCCGTCGTACTTGCCATCCAGCGGCGGGCCGGTGATACCGTGACGCGTATCTTTCATGGCGAAGAACAGCATGTCTTCGTCGGGGCACGCCTGTCCGGTATGCACCGACATCGACGGCGTGTGTACGATCGTGCCCTTCCTGCCGAAAGTTTGTTTCTCGGCGTCGATATCCGACACCATCACGCCTTGCAGAATGTAATTGAACTGCTCGTTCGGATGCGTATGCGCTTTCGCGCCGGAACCGGCGGTCTGCCCCGCCAGCGCCACGGCGATGTGTTCGCCGTAAAGTACCGCACCGACAGTCGAAGATTTCCCGGTTTCCATCGTCGGCCCCGACAGCACGCGGCGCGGCGCGACTTTGGCGCTGGTCGGATTATCCGGCGCGGTGTTCAGTTCGTCATATCCGTAGATGTATTGCATGAGGCAACCTCTTTCGCATAAGCTGTAGATACAAATTTACCACACACGCACCTTCGCACCGGCGCAGGCAGGTGCGAAGGTGTACTAACGGTGGATTGACGCAGGAGTCCTGCAAAGCGCATGATTGATGGCGGTCGTTCTCGCGTACTGCGAGTGTTTGCGATTACGAAGTACGAACGGATTTTTCGATTGAACGCTGGACCAAGGAGAATGGTATGCGGGAAAAGCTGACTACATTGGAACAGGCCGCCGCCGCAGTGAAAAGCGGCGCTCAGTTGGTGATGAGCGCCAACATGCATCGCGCGCCGATGGCTTTGCTGCGGCAACTGGTGCGCCAGGGTACACGCGACTTGCGGGTGGTGGGTGTGGTGGGTGGTGAGATTAACATCGATTTTCTGGTCGGCGCGGGCGCTGCGCGCGCGGTCGATACCTGCAGCGTCACCCTCGGCGAGTTTGCCCGCACCGGCCCCAACTTCGTCCGCTACGTGCTCGACGGCAGAGTCAGAGCACTCGATAACACTTGAGGGGTGCTCTTTGCACAGGCCCAGGCTGGGTCTATGGGAGTGCCCTACGTGCCCATCGTAGGTTTGGTCGGAACGGATATTCTGAAGCGCCGCGATGACATGGTGATTGCCGTCGATCCATTTGACGGCAAAACCAGATCGGTTGTGGCCAAGGCATTGCGGCCCGATGTCGCAGTATTTCATGCGCAAGTGGCTGATCGTCATGGCAATGTATCGTGCGGCTACGAAACCGAGGCTGTGATGCTGGCGGAAGCGTCGAAGCACGTAATCGTCACTGCCGAGAAAATCGTGGACCGGCTGACGGAGAAGGAAGCAAAAGGCGCGTTCATTCCATCCATACACGTGGACGCCGTGGCCCATGCGCCGTTCGGCGCGCATCCGGCCGGCTGCTTTGGTTTATACGCGCCGGACAAGATTCACATGCGGCAGTACGTTATCGCGGCAAGAGACGACGCGTCTTTCGAGGAATACTTGCAGACCTATGTACGCGGCGTGCGTGACCACGACGATTACGTGGAGCGCTTCGTGCCGCTCGAATGGCGGCAGCCCACGCGCGCGGCCGGCCTATGACGGCAATCGACTACACTGCAGCCGAACTGATGGCGATAC
>JANMXV010000084.1:0-6901 GCA_031381325.1 Betaproteobacteria bacterium
GGCAGCCCTCGACGAGTTCGTGTTGCCGCTGGAGATAGCCGCCTTCGAGCACGAAGCGGCCAGAGTTTACGGGCGAGTTCGGGCGATGCTGGAAAAAAAGGGAACGCCCATTGGTTCATTGGACATGATGATCGGGGCGCATGCCCTGGCCCAAGGCGTAACGCTCGCCACCAATAACACCCGGGAATTTTCTCGTATCAAGGGATTGACTATCGTTGATTGGCTGGAGGGCAGCCAATAGATTGGCCAGTCGTCCCTGCCGGGCGCGCCAATAAAACAAGGGCTTACTTCAGCATCTCCGCCACAGCCTTGCCCAGATCAGTCGTATTGGCCTTGCCGCCAAGATCCGGCGTTTTGGGGCCTTCCTGCAACACGTTTTCAATGGCTTTGACGATGGCGGCGCCCGCTTCGGGGCAGCCCAGATGGTCGAGCATCATGGCGCCGGCCCATATCATGCCGACCGGGTTGGCGATTTTACGACCATAGATATCGGGCGCAGAGCCGTGCACCGGCTCGAACAGCGACGGAAACAACTTTTCCGGATTCATGTTGGCCGACGGTGCGATGCCGATGGTGCCGGTGGCGGCGGGGCCGAGGTCGGAAAGGATGTCGCCGAACAAATTGGAGCCGACCACCACGTCAAACCAGTCCGGGTGCATCACGAAATGCGCGCACAGGATGTCGATGTGAAATTGATCGACTTTGATGGCGGGATATTTTTCCGACATCGCTTTGACGCGCTCGTCCCAATACGGCATGGAGATCGAAATGCCGTTGGACTTGGTGGCCGAGGTAAGATGTTTTTTCGGGCGCGTGGCCGCGAGGTCGAACGCGTATTTCAAAATACGATCGGTGCCCAGGCGCGAGAACACGGCGTTCTGCGTGACAAACTCGCGTTCGGTGCCCGCGTACATGCGGCCGCCCACCGACGAGTACTCGCCTTCGCTGTTTTCGCGCACCACCCAGAAATCGATGTCGCCGGGTTTGCGGTCGGCCAGCGGGCATTTCATGCCGGGCATCAGCCGCACCGGGCGCAAATTAACGTATTGATCGTAGCCGCGTCGAAACGGAATCAGCAGCCCCCACAGCGAGATGTGATCCGGCACGGTGGCGGGCCAGCCCGCCGCGCCGAAGTAGACGGCGTCGTGCTTCTTAAGCTGTTCAAGACCATCGTCAGGCATCATCACGCCGTGCTTGGCGTGGTAGTCGCAACTCCAGTCGAATTCGTCGAATTGCCACTCGATGCCGAACTTGCGGCCGACCGCCTCAAGCGCGCGCAAACCTTCGGGCATTACTTCCTTGCCGATACCATCACCGGGGATAACTGCGATGCGAAATTTTTTCATGATGGATGACTCCCTGTTGTGACGTACTGCGCAGCCATGCACAAAGACAAAGGGCAGCGCGAGGCTGCCCTTGTTAACCTGCCGGCAGTGATACTACGCGGCAGCCGTATCTGACGCTGCCACGGTTGCCGGAGTTGCCGGTGTACGACGGCCGTATTTTTTGTTGAATTTCTCAACGCGACCGGCGGTGTCGACGAGTTTCTGCTTGCCGGTGTAGAACGGATGGCACGCAGAGCACACCTCAACGTGCAGGTCCTTGCCCAGTGTAGAGCCGGTCTTCCAACTGGCGCTGCAACTGCAAGTTACGGTTATCTCATTGTATTCAGGGTGAATTTCGGATTTCATGGGAGCATCCTGCCGGGTTGTCCGGGCGCGAAAAAGGGGCGAATTATCAACGATTTTGGCTAGCGAAGCAAGGGTCTTTGGCCAGGCGCCCAGTTTTCCAGCAAACTACAACAGTTAGTGACTACTTTTTTACCAAATGCTTCGGGCACAGGCTGGAAATGCGACCGTCCGGCGGAAACTATCTGCGCAATAAAATAAACCTCGCCGGGCCGGGTTTCGAGTTCCAGTCGTCCGTTGTCGACGGCCATACCCGTGAATACATGGCGACCCGGATCGAGATGCACGCGAAAGAACGTGCGCGGCAGCGTTGCTCCAATCAGCCGGCCATCGATCCACAACACCGTATCGTCCTGCCCGGTGTCGGGCCGGTACACATAAACCGTCGATACCGACGGACTGCTGCCGAATCGCTTGGCCTCGGCATCACGCTCAACCGAGGCTTGCGGCGTGGATGCGCAGCCGGCCACCCATACCGCCAACAACAACAACAGCGGGCGCATAAGCCATCCTATCGTCGAACGGAAGGAAACGATTCATCCTATCACTGGTGTAAGCGGGCGGCAACGGGATCCCCGTAACACGCGATCCCCGTAACATCGGCGTGACACTATTGCTGGCAGTGATAGTGTAAATTCCATTAAATGCGTTGCACTATTCAGGAGAAGCCATGAAAGTCAAAGCCGCAGTAGCACACAAGGCGGGTGCGCCGCTGGTTATCGAAACCGTTGACCTGGAAGGCCCGGCGGCCGGCGAAGTGCTGGTGGAAATCAAAGCCACGGGTATTTGCCATACCGACGAATTCACGCTGTCGGGCGCGGATCCTGAGGGCTTATTCCCCTCAATCCTCGGCCATGAAGGTGCAGGTGTGGTGGTGGATGTGGGGCCGGGCGTGACGACGTTGAAAAAGGGCGACCATGTGATTCCGCTCTATGTGCCGGAATGCCGGCAGTGCGAGTACTGCATTTCCGAGAAAACTAATCTGTGCCAGTCGATACGCGTGACGCAGGGGCAGGGTGTGATGCCCAACGGCAGCAGCCGCTTTTCGCTGAATGGCAAAAAACTGTTTCATTACATGGGCACATCGACGTTTTCGAATTACACGGTGGTGCCGGAAATTTCGCTGGCGAAAATCCGCGAAGATGCGCCGTTCGACAAGGTGTGCTACATCGGCTGCGGTGTGACTACCGGCATCGGCGCGGTGATCAATACCGCGAAAGTCGAACCCGGCGCGAATGTGGTGGTGTTCGGGCTGGGCGGCATTGGGTTGAATGTGATTCAGGGCGCGCGGCTGGCGGGTGCGAACATGATAGTCGGCGTCGATCTGAATCCCGCGCGCGAGACGCTGGCGCGCAAGTTCGGCATGACACATTTCGTTAATCCGCAAGAAGTTGAAGGTGACTTGGTGCTGTATCTGGTGAATTTGACCAAGGGCGGCGCCGACTACAGCTTCGAGTGCATCGGTAACGTGGACGTGATGCGGCAGGCGCTGGAATGTTGTCACAAAGGCTGGGGCGTATCGGTGATCGTCGGCGTTGCGGGCGCGGGGCAGGAAATCAAAACGCGGCCGTTTCAACTGGTGACCGGCCGCGTATGGAAAGGTACTGCGTTCGGCGGGGCGAAAGGCCGGCGCGACGTGCCGAAAATTGTCGATTGGTATATGGACGGCAAGATCAACATTGACGATCTCATCACCCACAAGCTCGCACTCACGGACATCAATCAGGGCTTCGATCTGATGCACGCCGGCGCCTCGATACGCAGCGTAGTGGTGTACTGAGCGTCGCGATGCGTTCCGCCGTGGCTTGTCAAGTACTCGACTTCTGGTTTGGTGCGCCGGGTTCGCCGCACTACAATAAGTCGCGCGCGGAATGGTTTCGCAAATCCGCTGACTTTGATGCGCAGATTCGCAGCCGCTTCCTGTGTTTGCATGAACAAGCCACTGCCGGCCAACTGGTGCATTGGCGCACGAGTCCGCTTACGCTGCTGGCGCTGCTCATCGTGCTCGATCAATTTCCGCGCAATATGTTCCGCGATTCGTGCCAGGCGTTTGCTACCGACGCGATGGCGTTGGATTGCGCGCGGCGCATGACGGCGTTGCGCTGGGACCAGCGTCTGCATCCGGTCGAGCGCGGCTTTGTGTATCTGCCCTTCGAACACGCCGAAGACATCGAGGCGCAGCGCACCGCCTTGCAGTTGTTCGGGACATTGGGCCGCGCAGATTTGCTGGAGTGGGCGCAGAAGCACTACGACATCATCGAGCGTTTTGGGCGCTTTCCGCACCGCAATGCCTTGTGCGGGCGCGAGTCTACGCCGGAAGAAACCGAATTTCTGAAGCAGCCGGGTTCGCGGTTCTAATCACGGCTTGTGGAATCAGGCACAATTCATGTTGAATCTCATGCCATAGCGGTTTCGATCACCACGCCATGCCCGCGCCATTGCTTACTGAATTGCCCTATCGCCCCGACAGCGCAACGCTGTTCGAGATGGCGGCTGATTTGCCATGGGCCGTGTTTCTCGACAGCGGCCGTCATCATCCCGGTCAGTCGCGCTACGACATCGTTGCCGCGCAGCCGTACGTGCGGCTGATTACGCGCGGCAATCTCACTGAAATTCACACCGATGGCATCGCGCTCTCGCGCGAGGATCCGTTTTACTTGCTGAAACGCCATCTGGAAATCGATGCGGCGCTGTCCTGCGAACTGCCGTTTTGCGGCGGCGCTATCGGCTACTTCGGCTACGATCTTGCGCGGCGCATCGAGCGCTTACCCTTACGTGCGGCTGCCGTGGAACGCATACCCGATATGGCGATCGGTATTTACGACTGGGCTGTAGTAGTGGATCACCTTGAGCAACGAAGCTGGCTGGTGGGCCAGGGCCGCGATCCCGAGACCGACATTAAATGGAACGCGCTGGTGGCACGGTTTACGCATCCGGCGCCTGAGCGCGCGCGTGCGCCGTTTCGTGTGACCTCCAGCGTGGTGTCCAGTCTGACGCGCGAATCGTACGGGCGCGCTTTCCGGCGCATTCACCAATACATCAGCGAAGGCGATTGCTATCAGGTCAATCTCGCGCAGCGCTTTAGCGCTACGGCCAGCGGCGATCCGTGGCTTGCGTATCAGGCGCTGCGCGTGATCAATCCCGCGCCGTTTTCAGCGTACATTTCAACACCGTATGCGCAGGTATTGTCGTCATCTCCGGAGCGCTTTTTGCGTGTCGAACGCGGCAAGGTGGAAACCAAACCGATCAAGGGCACGCGCCCGCGCGCAGGCCACGCACGGCTCGACGCGGAGCTGGCCGAAGCGCTGCGCATCAGCGAAAAAGACCGCGCCGAAAACGTGATGATCGTTGATTTACTGCGCAATGATTTATCCAAAAATTGTGAACTCGGCTCGATCAAAGTGCCGCGTTTGTTTGAGGTGGAAAGTTACGCCACGGTGCATCACCTGGTAAGCACCGTCACCGGGGAGTTGCGCGCGGGGCGCGACGCCGTTGATCTGTTGCGCGGCTGTTTTCCCGGCGGCTCGATTACCGGCGCGCCCAAGTTGCGCGCAATGGAAATCATCGAAGAAATCGAACGCTACCGGCGTGGCGTATATAGCGGCGCCATCGGTTACATCGGCTTCGATGGCGGCATGGATACCAGCATCGCGATACGCACGCTCACCGTGTCACACGGCACGGTGCGTTTCTGGGCAGGCGGCGGCATTGTTGCCGATTCCGAGGTGGCATCCGAGTATCAGGAAAGCTTTGACAAGGCCAATGCGCTATTGCGATTGTTGCGGCAGTGTTCAGCAGAGCTGCGTTCGGGTAGTTGAGGTTCCTGATCGGGTGCGACCCCGGCGTTAGCCGGTCTGCGGTAAGCTACGGCTCGACGTAAAGCCGCTTGTCAAACCACCAGGAGAAAGCCATGTCCGCAGCAGGTCACATTGATCCATCGAACAAAAAGATTGCGTTACTGATCGCGGTGCTGGCAGCGTTTCTGGCGTTCTCGGAAACGCTGGGCAGCAGTGCGCAAACCGAGGCGCTGAGCCGCAATATTGAAGCGTCAAATTTGTGGTCGTTTTTCCAGGCGAAGAGCATACGCTTGACCACGCTGCAAACTGCGGCGGAAACGCTGGAGGTTGATTTGGCGCAGGCCGCAGCGCCAGAGGCGAAAGCCCTGATCGAAAAACGCATCGCGGCATGGCGCAAGACCGCCGCGCGTTACGAGAGCGAACCGGACAAAAAAGAAGGCCGCAAGGAACTGGCCGCGCGCGCCGCCGATGCCGATAAAAAACGCGACCGCGCACTGGCGGCCTACCATCAATACGAAGTGGCCTCAGGCGCGCTGCAGATCGCTATTGTGCTGGCTTCAGCCAACGTGATTACCGGCGCGGCGTTTCTGTTGTGGGGCGCGATAGGCCTCGGCGCCCTGGGCGTGGCTTTTGCGATGATCGGATTTTTCGCGCCGACCTTGATACATTTGATGTGAGCGAGATTTAAACATCTACCGGACTCGCCACTTCGGCTGAGCTGTGTTTGGCGATTTCGCGCAGAGGTTTCTCGCCGCTGACGCTGCGTCCGGTGGGCGTCCAGGTGCAGATTGCAGCACCCGGCGCCCAGATGGTCTTGTATTCGCCGGGCACAAAAAATTCCACGAAGGCCATTTCCTCGCTGCCTTCGCTGCGCAGGTAATGGCGCTCGCGGTCGCCGTAGTAAATCAGATCGCCCTTACGTACCGGGATCGGCGACTCGTTGGCGTAGGCCGTGCCTTTGCCTTTCAACACATACATGAAGTGTTCCGCGCCTTCATGATGGTGATTCGAGGCTTGCGTTCCCGGCGGATAAATAATCATCTCGCCCTTGATCGCCTTGGTGCCGAAGAGTTTTGGCGTTACCACATAAATGCGTTTGCGCGCGTCGTGCTCGGAGTCGAGCATGGGCTCGCGCGTCCAATCGACGATTTTGAATTTTGGCGGCGATTTCGTGAATGCCGCATCGAAGCGCGCGGCATTGGGCACGGTGGCGTAAATCAGGGTGACACCCGTTTTCGTCGCGAGCGTGCCGCTAAATCCCGGCGGCAGAAAAACAATGTGCGCGTGTGTGAGTGGTTCGGTCGCATTTGCGTGCGTGAGCGTGGCCGCACCTTCGAGAATTTGCACCCACGCCAGATCACCCGCGGCGATGATTAGCGTGTGCGCGCCGCCGGCATCGACCGTAAGCCGGTCCAG
>JANMXV010000094.1:0-10064 GCA_031381325.1 Betaproteobacteria bacterium
CCGCGCTGTTTCAGCGCGAGCGCACCGGCAAAGGCCAGTATATCGACAGCGCCATGTTCGACGTGGCGTTGATTCTGATGGGTTCGCACATCACCAATTACATGCGCACCGGCAAAGAGCCCACGCCCAAAGGCAATCGCATGGAGCACGCCAGCAGCCAGTCTTACAAGGCGCAGGATGAACAACTGACGATCGCGGCGAGCAACAAGGGCCAGCACGAGCGTTTCTTTAATGCCATCGGGCGCCCGGATATTGCGGCACAAAGTTCATATAAAGAGCGCCGCGAAAAATACCAAGAGCAAACCAAAATCGTCGAAGACATCATCGCCACCAAGCCTGCGCAGGAATGGGAAGATTTCTTCCAGAGCCGCCACGTGCCAGCCACGCGCACACGCAAAATTTCCGAAGCAGTCAAAGATCCGCAATTGAAAACACGCAACCTGCTGCACACCCATGAGACCTTGCCGGGCCTGACCGGCTCGCTGACCGTGCCGGTGATGGCGTTCAAATTCGCACACGGCGGCCCGCAGGTCACCAGCGCGCCGCCGGGATTCGGTGAGCACAACGATGCAGTGCTGGGCGAGCTCGGCTACAGCAAGGATGACATCAAGGCGATGCGCGCTGACGGGGTGATTTAGGTTTGGTAGGGTGGGTTAGGCGCGCCTTTTGCGCCGTAACCCACCGCTGCGCGATGGTGAGTGATGCGCGACAATTAATTTGCGAAAAATCAATCCAGCTTCAGGTTAAGCTTCTTCAATATTTTCTCGTTACGCGCCATCTCGCCGCGAATGTAGGTCTCGAATTCAGCGGGGCCAAGGTAAGCGAGATCCAGTCCTGCGCGCACCAGATTGTCGCGGAGTTCGGCGGCTTGCAACGCCTTGGCGATTTCCGCGCTCAAGCGTTCGGTGATGGTGCGCGGTGTGGCCGAGCGAATCATCGCGCCGTACCAGTTTGCCGCTTCAAATCCGGGATAACCCGATTCGGCGATGGTCGGCAGGCTCGGCAACTGCGGGGTGCGTGCGAGCGACATGACCGCGATGCCACGCAATCGGTTGGCCGTGATTTGTTGCGCTGCTTCCGCGAGATTGGATACCAGTATAGTGGTGTGTCCGCCCATCACGGCAGTGGATGCGGGTGCGCCGCCGTTGTAGGGTACGCTGATGATATCGACCTGGGCGCGTTCGCGAAAAAACAACTCCGCCGCCAGCCGCTGGCCGCCGATGATGCTGGAGGTAGCGACGGTGAGCTCGCCCGGCTTCGCACGCGCGAGCGCAATCAATTCTTTCACATCTTTTGCCGGCACCGATGGATGTACCGAGATCGTGAGCGGTACCACCGCCAGGCGCGCCACCGCAGAAAAATCTTTCACCGTGTCGTACGGCAGCTTCGAGCGCACGAACGGGTTGATCGAAAAGCTCGGCGCGATGACCAGCAGGGTGTGACCGTCGGCCGGCGCGCGAAACACGACTTCGGTGCCGATCACCGTGTTGCCGCCCGTGCGGTTGTCCACCACCACACTCTGCCCCAGCGCGCGGTTAAGCGGCGGTGCTAGCGCACGCGCCAGTATGTCGGTCGCGCCCCCCGGCGGAAACGGCACAACGAAACGTAGCGTGCGTGAGGGAAAATCCTGCGCTTGTACGTTCGCGGCTATCACTGCTGTCAGTAGCAATAGCCCATGCACGACCCGCGGTATGCCGCTGATGATTTCGCTTCGCAATCTCAGCGCATCTCGAAAGCCTCCCTCATCCCCGGCCCTTCTGCTCCGCAGAGGGACCGAGGGTGAGGGAAGTGTTTTGAGAATTATCCATTTTCAAATCGGCATAGCACGCACGGGCAGCGCCGGCAGCGGCAGTGCGTGTCCCTCCGGCACCGGCGTGTGCGCCACATTCATCACCAGCGCCAGCAACCCGTAGTAGCCGGCAACGGCGAGGAGGTCGATCACGCTTTGTTCGCCGTATTTTTTAACCGTACGCGCGTAGGTGGTGTCGCTGACACCCTTGTTGTTGAGCGCTTCGGTGAGAAAGTCATAGAGAATTTCTTCGTCTTCCGCCATGCCCGTCGGACGGCGGCCTTCGGCAACCGCGTCGCCGATTTCCGCTTTGAGTCCGGCTTCAAGCGCCTGCCTGTAATGCGCCCACCACTCAAATTGCTGCGACCAGTGGCGTGCGGCGATGATGGCGGCGAATTCACCGAGCCGCTTGTCGAGCGGACATTGAAAGCGCAGGTATTCGCCGACTTTCTGCACGCGGTTCATCAACTCGGGGCTGCGCAGCAGCGCGCTGAATGGCCCGCCCATATGGCCGCGAGGCCCGGACATGACGGCAGCGACGGCTGCTTTCTGCGCGTCCGTCATCTTGTCTTCGGGGATGGGCCCCAAGCGTACGGGGGCCAGCGCATAGCGCACTTCTTTCTGCGAGTCGGACATCGTGATCTCCGGTTCAGGCCATTCCCATGAAGTTGCGCTTGCCTATCTCCACGCCGTTGTGACGCAGGATGTTGTAGGCCGTAGTCGCGTGAAAGTAGAAGTTGGGTAGTGATCGTTTTAGCAGCAAATCCAGTCCGGTGAAATTCGTTTCACGATCCCCCATTTTTACAGTGACACTCTTGCCTTCAGTGCCGTCGACCTGCTCCGGCTTGATGGCGTTCAGCCACGTGATCGTGTTTTCCACCCGAGCCGCGAGATCGGCGAGACTTTTTTCATTCATCTCGACCTTGGGCGCTTCCACGCCCGCAAGTAGCGCGATGCAATTGCGCGCGTGGTCGGTCGCAACTTGCACTTGTCGCGCGAAACTGAACATGTCGGGAGAGAGACGGTAACTCAACAGCGTGGACTCGTCATACTTCTTTTCGGCGTACAAGGACTGCGCTTTTTTCAGCACGATGGCGAGTCCCTCCAGGTGGCGGACAAAAACGGGCAGCGAAATCTGGGACATTGAAACCGGCATGGTTATTTCTCCTTCAGGCTATTTAATGGGGACTGACAGGAATTTTACTCGAACAAAGCTGAGTGCTGCGCCCCGCGCCGAGAATCTGTTTTTTTAGATGCGCAAGGCCGCCGTTGATGTGGCTGAGTTTGAGATGGATAGCGTCCCATCGAACCAGCGCTTTCCCTGTCGAGCGCTTCACCGCGTCGACTGTTTCCAACCCCTTTTGAACAGCCTGCATCCGATGATGGGAAACGATGCTGCAAGACCGCGACCGTATCAGCCGATGTAAATAGTTCACAAATCCCAAGGGAATTTTTTACCACTTTTCGAGCATCTGATTTTCTACACTGCCTTCATATTGTTAGTCGGAGTGTCGAAATGTGTTGCTTTAAATTCGAGCATCTTGTGATCGTGGTTGCGGACCTGACTAAATCAAGGAGATGTGCATGATTGCGAACGTCGCCACTGACTTTGCAACGCTCGCCGAAGGCTCGCTTCGCCGCGTGCGGCCCCCTCTTACGCATCTATCTCATAGGAGTCTCACCATGAACGACAAGCGTATCAGCCGCTTCAAGCGTGAACTCCTCAACTTTCGTACCAACGGCGTGATTGTCTTCACTGTTGGTCTAACGCTTATCGTGTTTCAAATACTCGCGGTAAGTTGAAAGCGGGCGACAAAATTACCGTCGAAGGTAGCCCCACGCGGGACGGAAGCCAGGGCGCATTCGCCAGGACGCTCATGAAGGTGAACGGCAAAGTGTTCGCAAATGCGAACAGGTAGCAGCCGCAAAAATGTCGAGGATGCAATGATTTTAAGCGTAGAAGCCCCAGTCATTTTGCCGCTTGTCACGCCCTTGGGATGGCTGACATCAATGGCACTATTTTAAGGCAGCATGGGCGCGCGTCCCGTAATTGCTTACCAAAGCACGGAACGTAGATGCCGGTGAGCACAGCGAACCGCATCAATCGGGGTCACGGTCGCGCAGGGTGAGCCACTCGACCGATGCGGTTCCTTCGTCACCGGCATCCTACGGCGTTGCTTTAGTGAACAGTAAGCCTTGACCCTATTGAAACTGCGTTTCTAAAAAACGATCCGTGCCGCAACGTAAATAGTTCACAGAATCCCCGTGAAGTATTTACCGCCCGATGTGTGCGCATATCACTAGAGTCTATTCCCAAGCGGTTGAAAGGCCAAACGCACGTCAAGTTGATCATATGCATGGCTTGGTCATCCGTCGCGAACAGGATCACGTGCAGGGCGCACGCAACAGTTTTACTTCCGGGAGAAAACAATGAAGTCTTTAAAGCTTGCTGAATGTAGCCGAAATTTTCTTGTCAGTGTGTTTGTGCTGACAGTAATCGGAGGTTGCGTTGCGATTCCCCCGAACGCGGCGGGAATCGCGCCGCAAACGCTTGATCCGAGTCAGCGCGGTCCGGTGGGCGGCGTGGGTATCGAAGGTAGCGACATCATCTCAATGACGGATCAGATGATGCGCGACATGCTGACCAATCAGCAGTTGGCGGGACGCAGTACCGCGCCACGCATCATCGTGGACGCAGAATACTTTATCAATGAATCCGCACAACCCATCAATAAAAACGCGATTACCGATCGGCTGCGCGTGGGTCTTAACCGCTCGTCCAATGGAAGAATGGTGTTTGTTGGACGCCAGTTTGCGGCAGCGGTGCAGCAGGAACGGGAGCTCAAGCGACAAGGCGTAGTCGATGTGGGCACCACGGGTCTCACCAAGGCTCAAGCGGCTGCAGACTTCCGGCTGGTAGGAAGAATTTCTTCCGCCGATGCCAGAAATGCGCGCACCGGCATCCAGCAACGCTATAGCCAGGTGACGTTTGAAATGATGGATTTGGAGTCAGGTGTGCTGGTCTGGTCGGGCCTATACGAGTTTGCCCGCACGGCTGCCGATGACGTCGTTTACCGCTGAAATAAAGCGTCTTTCTCAGGAGAATACGATGAAACACATACTTCCTGTTGCGTTGGCTGCGGCATCGTTGATCGCACCCGTTGGCGCGCACGCACAGTTCGGATTTTTCGGCGCCGCAGACACAGACGGCGCCGTAAAAAAGGCAGAAGTGCAGGCAGAAGAGTTTGGCGGAAGTAAACCCGCGCAGCTAAAACCGTTTTTCAAGGCGCTGTTTCTTGAAGGTGAGCGCAACGCCGTACTGAATTTTAATCACTTGGGCCTTGCGGCAATGGAGACGGGCCAATGGGATATCGCAAAGAAGGCATTTGATCAGGCAATACTTCGCATCGACGCGATTTATGCCGGTGACGAAAATGCGAAAAAGGCCAAGTCGATCTGGAATGAGGAGAAGGTGAAGGATTGGAAGGGCGAGCCGTATGAACGCGTGATGACGTACTACTATCGCGGGCTGCTCTATTTGAAAGACGGCGAGTTCGACAATGCGGCTGCGGCTTTTCGCGCGGCCGATTATCAGGACACTCAGGCAGAACGGGAGGAGTATCAGGGTGATTTCGGTTTGATGCCTTTCATGGCGGCATGGTCACAAAGCTGTCGCGGAAATACTGCCACTGCAAAAGACTTGTACGAACTGGCGGTTTCCAAGGACAAGGCTGTGGCTGCACTTTCGCCCGAAATGAAGTTTCTGGTGCTGGTGGATTCAGGACTCGCTCCGGTGAAGTACGGTGAAGGCCAGTACAAGGAAATTCTTAAAATACGAGCGCCGGAAGCCGGGCGGGATACGGCGCTCAAGGTGGTGCCTATGGAGCCCGACGAATACGCTGTGTCCGGCACCTGGCAGGTCGGCGACGTGCAGATGCAGGCCGAGACCCGGGGTGGACGTCTTATAGACGGGATTTTGAACGGCAAGGCACAATGGAAAGAAAACACGGAAACTGCCGGTAAGGTTGCGACAAATGTTGGTTTGGCGGCGATGCAAGTAGGCCTGGCCAGCAACAATCGCGATGTGGGCGGCGCGGGCGCTATCATAGGGCTGCTCGGCATGTTTGCCTCCATGGCCGCAAACGCGATGACTCCGGCGGCAGATACCCGCAGATGGGGATCCCTTCCGAATCTCATTTACGCGGCTAGTCTTACCCCCGTGCCAGCCAAGGCCAATCCGAACGAAGCGGCACCCGGCGGCGAAAAAGCGAGCGAACCGGGAACTGCAGACGTGCAGGCCGCCGACGATAAAACCAATGATGAAAAAACGGGTGACGCGGCGCCTGCAGAATTGAAGCCTGCCGTAGTCAAAGTGGCGGAACCGAAACGCTCCGAACCGCGTATCAAGGTCGAATACGAAACGGCTGCTGGCAAGCAGGTGCGCGAGCCTGTCCTGATGATCACCGGCGCTAACTGCGGCCTTGCATGGGCACGCACGCGTTCGGCGTTAATGCCTGGCGACGGCGGTACGGCGCTCGTTTCTTCCACGCCAAAGTTCGAGGATAGCGGACGCGAAAAGCAGAACGGTATTTTTCGGTCGCAGCTTTTTCAGACTTTCTAGAGGCGCAGCATGAAAACAAACTGGATGTCAGCGTTTGCCGTGACCGCGGCGATTGGAATCAGTGCTTGTGCGACCATGGAAACGGGTGTTCCCGATGCGGTTGTGAAATGTGGCGTGCCTGCGGGCCGCTCCGCGCCGAAAGGCGCGGCGCTGGTCGGGCAAGAATATGGTTTGGTGATGAGCGCGATTCCGCTGGACGCCGTGCAGTTTACCGATCAACGTATCGCGAACACCGTGGCCGTACAGGCGCTGCACGCTGCACGTACTCCCACGGAAACCGTTCAGGTGACGGCACGTTTCGTCAATTGCTCCGATGGCGTGGTCGCGGTGAGGGCGCGAACCTCGTTTATGAGAACCAGTCAGGCGCCGAGCGAACCCACTTCCGCATGGCAGACCGTCATTCTCAGGCCGAGAGCTACGGGAACCTACACCGAGAACAGCACAGGCCGCAGCGAAGTCGCCAATTACCTTATTGAAATCGCTTCCGAATACTAGCGAGGAATGCCATGACAGTACGTAGACTGCCTGCGGTTGCAACGCTGCTCATCCTCTGTGCGCTGCCCACTGCTGCGGCTGCGCAATACCGGGCCGATCAGCCACCAGTGCTTGAGCGCCCAACGCCACAGCTGATGCCTGACAATTCAGCGCAAACTATCAACGCGTTCAGCGCTGCATACAAGACGGCAGGGCTGCCCAGAGTTGCTCTGTTCTGGAACGTGGCGTTGACCGACCAACTGGCGGACGACAGGGTTCAGAGTACCCGCGTCCAGCGCAGCACAACCGGTAGCAGCAGCTCAATCGACAAGACGACCACGGGTGATGCCGGCAGCGCCCGGTTGAGAGAGGGCGACGACAAGCGCGTATCGGACATGACGATAGACCGCACCACACGGACAACCAACAATGCCAATCGTGGCTCGCCACTGCAGGAGCGCGATGCATTTCGATTGGAGAATGCGTTCATGAAATCCATGCGCGACGGCGGTGTGCAGTTTATTGACCGTGCCGCAATCATGCGCACCACGGCGGCTAACGCGGGTGGTGGCGGAGACTCCCGCACGATAGAGACACAGGCACTGATGGGAAAGGCCGAATTGATGCTGGAAGTATTGCTGACACGTGATCAAGAGGCGCCCATAGGCTGGGGCTTCCGTGGAATGCTCAGGGATATTGAATCGGGAAGGATGCTCGCTTCGTTTTATTCGAGGGCGATGCCTGTCCTGGCACCCATACCGGCGCAGTATCGCGCCACCGACAGGGGGTTTACGCGGGTGGAGATGAAGCATGTCGTTACGCTGGAGGATGTTGGGCGCACGCTTGCCCTGGACACGATGTCGGAGATCAAGGACGCTTTTCCGGCCCCGGCCCGGAGCAAACGGTAGCTATTGCATTTTCAGGTTTCTGTGATTGTGCGGCAGGGAGAGACGCCACGGCGCGCGCGTCGTGAATTGCGGTCGTGAACATGGCGTCTCTTCCCTCATCCCCAGCCCTTCTGCTCCGCTGCAAGTGTTCCCTTGTCCCGAAGGGAGAAGGGAGCGTCGAGTCCCCGCTCGCGCGGGGAAGTTCATGGAGAGAGTCATCATGTGTAAAAATATGGCGCGGTTCCTATTTTCTGTTTTGGTAACGAGTGGGGCCTATGGTCAGGCTGTTCCACCCGGTTCGATGTCTTCGGCGGTGCCTGCGACCAGCACTGTGGAGGCGGCCCACTTGTCATGGCGCAGCTACAACGACGGCAAGCCTGAGCTGCCATCGGGATACACCGACGAAGCCCGCGCTCGCGCGGCAAACCTGTACGCGCCGCCCGGCTACAGGATCGTGGGTGCGCAAAATGATCCGGCATCAGGTTTTCAAGCCATGGCTTATCAGCGTACCGATGGTTCCGGAAAAACGACCATAGCGATTCGTGGCACCGAGCTAGGCCGGGGTGGCCGGGAAAGGTTAAACGATCTGGGTTTCGCCGACATCGCCGGCATCGGCATGAACGAGATTGTTGCGCCGTCCAGAATACCTCCTGTGAATTCTGCTATGTCTCCGGGGGATCCCAGAATTCCCATCACCAACGCCGCTATCAGTGTAACCAATGCCGCAATCAGTACCACAGCGAGTGCCGTGGGCGACACTGCATTGAGCGGGCAACTCACGCAAGCGAAAGAATTTACATCGAGAATTTGGAGGCAGGCGTCCGTCGGTACTATCTCGTTTACCGGGCATTCGCTCGGCGGCGCGATTGCCCAGGTTGAAGCCGCGCGCACTGGATATGCAGCCGAGACGTTTAACGCGCCGGGGATGCGCCAGACCGTGGACCGCATGTGTGCCGAGCAGACGTGCCCGGGACAGAGTGGCGCTCAGATAATCAATCATGTACGTGAGGGCGATTTTGTCGGTGCGCGAGGCGAGCATGTCGGCAGGGTTAACGGACACGCGGACGCCGGGGCTGACTATCAGATTGTTGGAGCGGACGGGAAACCCACGGGTGAAACCTTATATCGGTCGACGGGCCGTGCCGTTTTGGACAGCGTTGTAACCGGCATTGCCGACGGGGCGGGACTAGGCCAAGTGGTCATGGATGGACTTGCCGCGATAACCCAGGGGCAAACGTTCAACAATCACCCGATGCAGAGTCTCTATGTCGATCTGCTTGATCAACGCAATCGCAGACGCGCGGATTTCGAATCTACGGCCAGACAAAATGACGCCGCCGCCCGTGATCGCGCAGCGGCCCAACAGGCAGCCAACGACGCTGCCATGCAGCCACCGTTGCCGCAACCGCAGTTTCACCCCTCGCTATCGGGTATGCTGACTGCGCCAGGTCCCGTTGCGCCTGCGCGAATGAGCGTGCCCACACCCGTGGCGATTGCACCCAAACCCGAATCGAAGCCAACTGCGCCCGGCGCGACCTGCAACAAGGTCTACCACACCAAGGATGGTTGTCACCCAGGGCACAATGAAAAATCGCATCGGGGCGGGTGCCGTTGTTAGCGCGAGCAGGCGTGTGCATGGGGAAACGTCGCAATGCTTGCTGAATACCCGCTAACGCTACGACAAACGCTGGAAGTCGCCGATCAATTTGCGCAAGCCTCGGCGCGCATCCTCGATTTGCGTGTTGAAAAGCGTGCGTCGTTGACGGATAGAGAGGCACGCATTCTGGAGCAATGCGAAGACCGCATCGACAAAATTGTGGCGATTTTTCGCAGCAGTGGCATTGCGTTTCTGGAGGCCAGCGTTGGCGCGCTGACGGCCCGTATTCTGGCTGCCATTCAGGCGGCAAAGCGTGCGCTGCACAAGGTTGTGAACTTTGAGCAGGCCGTGGCGACTGCCGAGGCGATGGCGCATTTGGCCGGCGCGGTACTCACCAAGATGGGCGCGCAAGTGAATGCCTCAGTCGATGCGTTGCTGGCCATTGTGGCCGACGAGGGTGTGGCGCTAAAGGTGTAAAAGTTACATAAAATCAATGACTTATAGTATGACTGCCATTAGAGCCTTAAATTCAGCAGAAGCAAACGCCGCCGAGCCGAACGACCCGTTAAGCTACAACGCCCGCGATTTCAAAGACCCGATGAGCGCGCATTTGCTGGCGCGCGTGGAGCCATTTTATCGCTCGCAGCAAGCCCGAACCGCGCAGGGTTATTGGCCGTATAGCCGCGTGCTGGAAAG
>JANMXV010000110.1:0-11896 GCA_031381325.1 Betaproteobacteria bacterium
GTGACCACTGCCAAACGCTGGCCCAGTTTGCCCAACCTGCCGGCGATCGCTGAAACTTTGCCCGGCTATGACAGCGGCACTTACTACGGCATGTTCCTGCCGAAAGGAACGCCGCCAGCGATCGCAACTCGCCTCAACGCGGAGGTGAACAAGATATTGCAGGACGGTGGCATCAAGAACACGCTCGAAGCACAGGGCATGGCGCCTTCGGGCGGTACGTCTGCGGCGTTTGCCGCTCGCGTCAAAAAAGAATACGAAGACTGGGTGAAAGTGGTGCGCGAGGCGAGGTTGAAGATTGAGTGAGCGTTGTGGTAAAACCATTGGATATCAAATCGAATTGATAGGGGGAATGGGTGTGGAAAGACTGAAAGGCAAAGTAGCGTTTCTGACCGGCGCAGGGGCGGGCATTGCCAAGGCGACAGCCAAAGCGTACGTGGCCGAGGGCGCGAAGGTGGCGATTATCGAATTGAACCGCGAGGCTGGTGAGGCCGCCGAACGCGAAATCCGCGCGGCGGGCGGCGACGCGATATTCGTCGAGACCGATGTGACCCAGGATGACAGCATGAAGCGCGCGATGGATGCGACCATCGCGCATTTTGGCCGGCTGGATGTGATTATGAATTGCGCGGGCGGCTCGTTGCAGGAGGACGTGCCGGTGCATGAGATGGATCTCGCCGTGTGGCATCACACCGTCAATCTTAATTTGTTGCATCCGTTCCTGAGTTGCCGCCATGGCATACCGCACCTGATCAAAGCGGGCGGTGGTTCCATCATCAACATCACCTCGCATCTGGGACTGATGGGGTCGATGAAGCCGGCCTATGCTGCAACCAAGGGCGGCATTATTTCGTTCACCAAGACACTGGCGGCGCAATATGTGCAGTACGGCATACGCGCCAACGCCATCGCGCCCGGATCAATACGCACCGAGCGGCAGATCAAGCGTTATGAAAACAAGGATTGGATGCTGGCGGAGAAGCCATCCGCCGCGGCCCGTACGCGCATGCTGATGCAAAAATTGTATCCCTATTCGCACGGTAATCCGGAGGATATCGCGGCTATCGCGGTGTTTCTGGCGTCAAACGATTCGCGCATGTTGACGGGAACGACTATTGCCGCGGATGGCGGACGTTCGAGTTATCTCAAAATCTCTGATGGCGAAGATTGAATTGAGAATTCCGTTGATGCCTGTGCTGCGTAATTCGCTGATGGCTGCCGCATTATGTGTGGTGAACGCGGCGATAGGCTGGGCGCAGGCTCCCGCTTATCCCGTCAAACCGATACGCATGGTCATCACTTACCCGCCGGGCGGCAACGCTGATCTCGTCGGACGTGCGGTAGCGGGCAAACTTTCGGAGTTGATAGGGCAGCAGGTGGTGGTGGATAACCGCGGCGGCGCGGGCGGCGTGCTGGGCACCATGATCACCGCGCTGGCCGCTCCCGATGGCTACACCATCTTGCTCGGCACCTCGGCGGGCATGATGTTGAATCCGCTGTTGTCGAGCAAACTGCCATACGACGCACTGAAGGACTTTGCGCCGGTGAGCAAAGTGATGATCTTGCCGCAATTGCTGGTGACCAATCCGCAGTTACCGGCCAAGACCGTGAAAGAATTGATTGCGCTGGCGAAGGCGAAGCCCGGATCGCTCAACGCTGGTTCCAGCGGCGTGGGTACGCCAAACCATCTGGGCACGGAACTGCTGAAGGGGCTGGCGGGCGTGAACATTGTGCATGTGCCGTACAAGGGCGGCGGGCAGGCAATAACCGACCTAATCGGCGGCCAGATACACATGGCGTTCAGCAGCGTTCCGGCGGTGTTGCCCCATATCAAGGCGGGGCGCCTCAATGCATTGGGCGTAGGCAGCGCCAGGCGTTCGCCTGCGCTGCCCAATGTGCCGACCATCGCCGAAGGCGGCGTTCCGGGATACGAATACACTGCATGGAACGGCATCTTCGCACCGGTGCGTACGCCGCAGACTATCATCACGCGGCTTAACAGCGAAATCGTCAAGGGTCTTGCCGCGCCGGAACTCAATCAGCGTTTCGTCGCCAACGGTGGCGACCCGGCGCCAAGCACACCGGATGAATTGCGTCGCTACATGATCGAAGAATCCGCGCGTTGGGCAAAGACTATTAAAACAGCGGGGATACGCATTGAATAAAAGCAACGTCAAAAGCTTCCCTCACCCCAGCCCGGAGGGAGACGGGGCTTTTCACCCTTCTCCCTTCGGGACAAGGGAACACTTGCAGCGGAGCAGAAGGGCTGGGGAGAGCGTAGCGAGGGGGGCGAAGCCGGGAAAGGGGTTTGGAGTTCCTGAGATTGCCGTAAGCGCTAAGTGCATGTGTATTGCCATTGCGTTAACGTTTGCCTCCGCACTCGCCCTCGCGCAACCGGCACTCAAGCCCGCAAGCTTCCCGATTAAGCCGGAGCGCGTCGTAGTCGGTTATCCCGCAGGCGGCCCATCCGACATCCTCGGCCGCCTGGTCGCGCAAAAACTTTCCGAAGGCACGGGGCAGCAGTTCATCGTGGATAACCGGCCTGGCGCTGCCGGCATGATCGGTGCGGATTTGGTGGCGAAATCGCCGGCAGACGGCTACACCTTGCTGATGGCGCCGGCGACGCACGCGGTTAATCCATCGCTCTACCCGAAAATTCCGTATGACACGCTGCGCGATTTGACGCATGTGAGTCTGATCGCGGAGGCGCCGTTCATACTGGTGGTGCATCCCAGCCTGCCGCTGAAAAATGTGCGTGAACTGGCGGAACTAGCGCGCAAACGGCCCGGCCAGCTTAACTACGGCGCCGCCAGTCTCGGCGACTTGCCGCATCTCGCGGGCGAGCTGTTCAACCTGATGAACCACGTAAAGATGATCGCCATCCCCTATTGAGAAGTGGGGTAAGGTGGTGCGGGCTTCGGGTGTGAAAGCCGAATAGGGTAGCGGGTAAGATGCACATCGCGCACGCGTTACCACGTTGAACTGAATCTCGAATTCGCCAAATGGGGCAAGATCGTGCGCGACGTCAAGCTTCAGGTTAACCAAGCCGCAGCCATCCGTTAGGCGCCGCACGCAACATAAGACTCGCGGTTTTCAAGTGCGTTTTTCTGCGGACATCGCGAATCGTACCAACTCGGCAACATTGCGCGCGCCGAGCTTGCTCATCACGCTCGCCTTGTGAACCTCGACCGTCCGCGGACTGATGCCGAGCGCACGCGCGATTTCCTTGGCATGCAGCCCTTTTCCGGCCAGCTCCAGAACTTCCCGTTCGCGGTGCGTTAGCTTTTCCAGCTTCAGAGCCTCCTCGCGGTCCGCGGCCGTGCGCTGAACTCGCCCCAACTCCTTCGCCAAACCTTTTTCAATTGCCGCCCGCAGATCAGCCTCATCAAATGGTTTTTCGAGGAAATCCACGGCGTCCGCCTGGAATGCCGCGCGTGCCGACGACACGCCTCCGTGCGCGGTAATAATCACAAACGGCAGGTGGCTTCCCCGCGCCCGCAGCTCTGCCTGCAACTCGATACCGCTCTTTCCGGGAAGCTTGAGGTCAGCCACCACACAACCGGTCCATTTGTCCTGATAGCCCGCAAGAAACGCTTCGGCGCTGGCAAAGGAAGCCGCGCGGTAGCCCAGAAGCCCCAGCAATAACGCTAACGAGTCGCGCATGGGTTCATCGTCATCCACGATGAAGACGGTACAACCGCTGTCGGTTGCGTCACTCATCATCGCCCTCCGTCGGTAACACAAGATCAAATTGGCCGTGCCGCCTGTCGCTCAAAGTGAGCGAGCCGCCATGGGCGTCGGCGATGGTGCGGCTGATGGCCAGGCCGATTCCCATGCCGCTTACCTTGCTGGTGGAAAGCGGCTCGAACAGGCGTTGCTGCACCAAGGGCGACATACCTTTTCCAGTATCGGCGACGCGAAACATAATCTGGCCTCCTTGCAGCATTCGGGTCAACACCGTAACTCCCTTTTTTCCCGGCGGCATCCCCGCCACCGCCTCGAAAGCGTTGGCGATAAGGTTGCGTAATACCAACTCGATCTGCACCCGATCCGCCACTAGTATGCGCGCGCCATCATTACTGTCCACGCGGAACGTCACGTCCCGGGACACGTTGAGTTCCTGACCGATGGCGTTTGCGCGCTCCAGGAGTATAGCGACTTTAAGCGGCTCGAGCTGTATCGTTCCTCGTCTAAATAAATCCCGCAGCCGTCTCACCACTTCGGCGGCTCGCTTTGATTCCTGAAGCATTTTATCGACTGTGGCGCTCAGTTCGGAATGCGAGGCAGCGTCCTTGCCCCGGCGCAGCATGATCTGGCAGGCACTGCCATAGTTATGCATCGCGGAAAGCGGCTGGTTGATTTCGTGAGCGATCGCGCCCGCCATTTCGCTGGCGGCCGCCAGCCGCAGCGAACGCTTGAGATCTTCCAGCGCCCGCTCCCGCTCGTCCACGATGATTCCCAGCGCCAGACCGGTGAGTGTAAGTGCGGTTACCAGTACCTGCAATTCCACGATGGCAAGGGCTTGCAGGGAGCCCATCTGCACGCCCAGCACCACCCCAAACTGAACGATGCCCGAGGCCGCCACGGCGCCGCTCAGCCCGTTGCGCGAGGCAATCCAGATCAGGGGCAGGAACAGAAGATAGAAGTACTGTTGCGGTTTGGCGCCGCCCTGGAACATAAATAAAATCAGCCCGAGCAGGGTGGCGAACTGCAGCGCGGTTTCCGGTTTTCGCCAGGACCGCATCAGGCGCCGGCGCCCTTCAGGATCCGCGGCAACCATCAGCAGCGGCGCAGTGACGAGTACCCCAACCGTATCCCCCAGCCAAAATCGAAAGGCCACGGCGATAAAAGAATCTCTAAAACTAAAACCCGCGGTCGAGAGTGCGCCCACATAGAAAATACCGATGATCGCAGCGCCCGCCGCCGTCGTCGCGACGAAGATCCACAGTTGCCTTGTATCATGCAGCCGGCCGTCGAACTGGAAGCGCAACCTGAGCACTGCCACGATCCCGGTGTAGCCTGCGGCGAGGATCAAAGAGGTTATGAGCGACATGTGCAAGCCGCCCGGCGCGTCGCGAAATAGCAAGTCGCCGGCGAGGGTGGCCGCGAATACAACCGGTGCATAACGCAATCCGCCACGTAACATCCAGACGATACTCAATGCCGGCGGCGGATTCCAGGGCGTAATGTGGAACGGACCGAGCGGGTAAATAGTGCTCGCCCAGTCGAGGGCCAAATAACACACGCCGAATAATAGTGCGTCTCTGGCGTCAGCCGCGAGCGAGCGACGAGCACCCATCACAGGGAAATCCGTCATCATCAACACGCTCCACATCCACAATGTCGAATCGGCCTTGCCTGCTGATGCATCTGCCGCGCGCCAAGCACGTATATTTCCTTAGTGGATTGCCGAATTCCCACCGCGCCGCGCAGAACGTATTCTCCCATAGACATAACGTTATGGTGCAACGGTTGGTTTTGGCCGGCGTGAATGAGGGCGTGATGAATGGGCTGTTTGATTTTGGCGCATGGGCCGAGTGGATACGTTCGCTGGATACCGCTTGGCTGTTTCTGCTGATCTTGGTGCTGGTAGTCGCCGTGGTGGTAGTGTGGAGCAGCAGCTTACGCCCGGACAACACCAGGGCGCCAAAAGACGATGAAGCAAGGACTTAATCCCAGCAGGAAATTCACAATTCGCCACACACATCTTCGTACCACGCATAATTTATTCCACGTTTCCCTTGGCAAAATGCGCAGAAAATAAAATGCCTATGCGCTGCAACAGAGCAGATTCCAATATGACTTGGAAGGATAATATAAATGAAATCAATAGCTTATGTTATATTTTTACTCGTCACGCTGAGCGCATCGTTTGCCACGCTGGCGCAAAATTTTCCCGACAGACCGATACGCTTCGTGGTTAACTTCCCGCCCGGCGGATCAACCGATTTCACCGCGCGCATCCTTGCGCAGCATCTGCCCGCGGCATTCGGTCAAACCATCGTCGTCGATAACCGGGGCGGCGGCGGCGGCAATATCGGTTGCGACATCGTAGCCAAGGCCGCACCTGACGGTTACTCATTTCTGCTCTCCGCCGAAGGCCCGATCACCATTAATCCCAGCGTTTATTCAGTGCTGCCGTATAACGCGATCCGCGACTTACCAGCCGTTACGCAGTTGATCAAATACGCCAACGTGGTTGCGGTTCATCCAGGAATCCAGGTCAATTCGGTGAAAGACCTGATTGCAAGGGCAAAAGCGCAACCCGGCAAATTGCGCTACTCCCATCCCGGCGTAGGCACGGGCAATCACCTCGCGGTAGAACTCTTCAAGATGATGGCGGGCGTGGATATTATTAGCGTTCCCTACAAAGGCGGCGGTCCGGCGGTAGTCGCCATCGTCAGCAATGAAACCCAGCTTTCGTTCGCCACGCCCCCATCGGCCTTGCCCCATGTGAAGTCCGGCCGGCTGAAAGCCATCGCTGTAACCAGCGCAAAACGTTCCGCGGCGCTGCCCGATCTTCCAACCGTGGCCGAGAGCGGGGTGCCCGGCTTTGAAGTCGACGGGTGGGTCGGCATGTTCGCGCCCTCGGGAACGCCGCCGCGAATCCTGGAACGCATTCACAGCGAAGTCGTGAAAGTCCTGCGCAGACCCGATGTGAACGAGTTGGTGCTTGCCGGCGGCTCCGAGACCGGCGGTATACCGATTGAGGAAGCACGTATGAAAGTCCGTAACGAAACCGCGATGTGGGCGAAAGTGGTCAAGTCCACCGGCATCAAGGTCGAGTAATCGCGGTAAAAGTAACGCCCTACAAATTGTGCCGCGCTTCATTCAGGCGCAATTTTGGCTAAGCGCACGAGTTCGCCCCAGCGTTTGATGTCGGCTTGAACGTTTTTCTGAAACTGGGCTGGCGGGTCGGCGGTGGGTTGATACCCTGCTGCCAGAAAGTAGTCGCGTAATTTCGGCAATTGCAGCGATTTGTGTATCGCGCCGTAAATTTGAGCGATGATTTTGTCGGGGGTTTTCGCAGGCGCAAACCAGGCATGCCAGCCGGTGTCGATTTGGAAGCCGGGCAGACCGGCTTCGCCGATGGTTGGCAAATCCGGCATCGCATCCAGCCGCTTCGCGCCGCTGTAGCCCAATGCCCGCAGGCGTTCCGTCTTGACATGCGGCATGGCTATCAACGGTGGCACCACCATCACCTGCGTTTCGCCCCCGAGCAGTGCAATCATTGCCGGCCCGGCGCCCTTGTAGGGCACGTGCAACATCTGTATGCCGGCGCGCAGGCTGAAGGCCTCGGCGATCAAGTGCAGAACGTTGCCGATGCCCGGCGAACTGTAGCTGAGTTGCTGCTTCTTTGCCACAGCAATCAATTCGCTAACCGAACGCGCCGGCACCGACGGATGGACAGCGAGTAGCGCGCCCTGACCCACGATGGGGTTGGTGATCGCCGTAAAGTCGCGGATCGAGTCAAAAGGCAACTTCTTGTGGGTGCTGGGGTTGATCGCAAATGCAACCGAGATATGCATCAAGGTGTAGCCGTCCGGTGCTGCTTTTGCCACGATATCGCTGCCGATAATGGCGTTCGCCCCGCCGCGGTTATCAACGACCAGCGGCTGCCCAAGAAAGCTTTCCATCTCTTTTGCCAGCGCGCGCGCATTCGCGTCTGTCGCGCCACCGGGCGGGAACGGCATGATCAGGCGGATCGGGCGCTCGGGCCAAGCGTTAAGTGCGCGGGGCGATAAAGTCTGTGCTCGGGCGCCGGCAGCCAGCACGGTGTACAAAAGTGCAGCCATCCAGTATCCCGCTGAGAATCGGTTAATCATGTTTACGCCTGTTGGGCTTCTTCTTCCGTTATGGGCCGGCATGCCGGGTATCGGGTGTGAATCGGCTATAGCATTTATTTGACGTCGCGCGGCATACCAGCCGCGATTGCGACCTTGGTCCATTTGTCAATCTCGAGCGGGATAAGTTTCCGCATTTCATCAGGCGACTTGAGATCGAGCACTGCGCCCATGGCAGTCATCTGCTTTTGTATATCGGGCGTGGTGAAATACTTGACGATCTCGTCGTGCAGTTTCATCACGATGGGTCTTGGCGTGCCGGACGCTGTCGCGATGGCATACCAGTTCGAGGCATCGTACCCTTTGATTCCCGCTTCATCGAGCGTCGGCAGATCCGGCAGCAGTTCGGCGCGTTTCAGGGTGCCAACGCCAAGCCCTTTCAGTTTGCCCGAACGCAGGTGCGGAATCGCAGGCACGCTGACGGCGAGGGTTGCGTTGACCTGTCCCGCGATCGTATCGATCATGGCAGGCGCTCCGCCCTTGTAAAGAATGATATTGAAATCCCGCTGCGAAAGACTTTTTAGGAGTGCCGAGGCGAAGTGCATGAAACCGCCTGAACTCGCCAACGTAATCTCGCCCGGCTTTTCTTTTGCCACAGCGAGCAGATCCTGGACCGAGTTGACCGGCAATGACGGATTGACGCTCAAGACCAAGAAGCTTGCCCCGATCTTGGCGACAAACTCCATCGCGGTTAGAGTGTCGTAGGGCAGCTTGCGCACCACAGGGTTCATCACGTAAGCGGAGGACAACATGAGCAGGGTGTAACCGTCGGGCCTTGCTTTTACCGCGATGTCGGTGCCGATGATCCCATCCGCGCCAGTGCGATTGTCCACAATCATGGATTCACCCAGCTTCTCACTCAGGTGGTTTGCAACCATGCGCGCCAGGATGTCATTGGTGCCGCCCGGCGAAAACGGAACGATCAAACGAATCGGCTTATTGGGATACTGTCCTGAGCCTGCCGAAGCGGCTTGTGCCCATGCTGCCGCCGGCATCAGAACCACAATGATTGCAATCAACGCACGAATCAGTCTCGAAAACATAGGCTCCTCCAATGTTCGAGCTATCGGTCTGGTTCCCATTAAATACGTCATCGCGGGTGTTGGGTCTTGGGGTAATTGGGTAAGTGAATTTCCGTACAGAATTCGGGTTTGCTAAAGCCGCATACTTGAAATGCGATTAATTCCGCACAGGGACGTACTGTTACTCAGTGACAGCAAGGTGTTACGTTGTGTTGCATTTTACATCCGCGTCCAGTTTGCACTTTGCGTCTGACACACAAAATGGAGGCTCGCGTATTCAGAATTGCCGCTGGGTAAACATATATTGTCGTCGATAGCCGGCCCGGCGCGGGCATCCAAGTCGCGCTGGAGATCACGTCGATGGCAGTGCCCGATGGCTGCACGCTGATGATGAGCAGCGTGACCACTGTATAACGAGGAAAAATTGAAAATCAACACCAGTACTATCGTAGCAGTCGCGGCAATGGCAATTGCCATTCCGATGCAGTCCGTTGCGCAGCAGTGGCCCGACAAGAATGTGCGCGTCCTGGTGCCCTTTCCACCCGGCGGCGGCACCGATATACAAGCGCGCTTGCTCTCTACCGAATTCCAAAGGCGCACGGGCCAGAATTTCATCGTCGATAATCGCACCGGCGCCAGCGGCATTATCGCCACCCAGCTTGCGGTAGAGTCGCCCGCGGACGGCAACACCATTCTTTTCACCTCAGGCAGCCTATCGGTGGTGGTGACACTTTTCGCGAAGCAACTGAAGTTCGATGTGCATAAGGACCTGCAACCGGTCAGTTGGATTTCCTCGACGCCGCTGGTGTTGTCGCTGCATCCGAGCGTGCCGGCAAAATCGGTCAAGGAACTGGTAGCGCTCGCCAAACGTACGAGCGTGGGCATGAACGCGGGCGGCAATGCCGCGGGGAGCACCGCTCATCTCTCCGCCGAGATGTTAAATCAGGCCGTCGGCATCAAGTCGACGGTGCTCCACTACCGCGGCGGAGGGCCGGCGGTAATCGCACTGCTCTCTGGAGAGATCGATTACATTTTCGCCACCGCCCCGTCAATCATGCCGTACCTCAAGGCTGGCAAGGCTCATGCGATCGCTGTCACCACGCCGAAGCGATCATCGGCGCTGCCGGACCTGCCGACGATGAGCTCGATCTATCCGGGTTTCGAAGCCGACAACTGGTACGCGATGTTCTTCCCGGCAGGAACGCCACAGGAGGTTGTGAACAAGTTGAACACGGAGATTCGCAATGCGCTCGGTACCGAAGAGATCAAGAAGTTTTATCAGCGGGAAGCGCTGGAACCGGTGGCCAGCAGCCCGGCAGAGCTGTCAACGCTGCTCAAGCGAGAAATCGAGAAATACGCCAAGGTTATCAAAGCAGCAAATATTACGGTTCAATAACAAATGGGGCAGCCTCGTACGAACGGCAGGTTTGCGCGCGAACTGGCGCTCGCAATTGACGCCGGCTGCGAAGTCAGGCTGAATACCCAGGCCGAAAACAGACAAATAACGGAGGAGACATCATGAACAGGACGCTTACTCGCATTCGCATTCGTGTTGGTTCATCACTTATCGGTGTGATCTGCGCAGCCGCGATAGTTGCGGAATCCGCGCAGGCACAAACATTTCCGTCCAGGCCGATCGAGTTCATCGCGCAGTCGTCCGCGGGCGGCGGCACCGACCTCTTCTCGCGCAGCATCACCGACCTGCTCACGAAGCAGAAGTCATTCTCGCAGCCGCTCATCAATGCCAACCGCGTAGGCGGGGGCGGCGTGGTCGCGTACAACTTCATCAAGACCAAGCGGGGCGATCCGCACTTTGTGATGGCGATCGCGACTGGCGGGGTGTTGAACTCGGCGAGCCGGCCGGAACTGGAGCTGCCCCTCGACATATTTACTCCGCTAGGGATGTTCGCGACGGATCCCCAGGTTGTCGCAGTGCGCGCCGAATCGCAGTTCAAGACGTTCAAGGAGCTTGTCGAAGCGGCCAAACGCGAGCCCGGAACGGTGTCGGTGGGCATAACAGGGCCGACGGGAACCGCGCGCCTCGCGTTCTACCTCATCGAACGCGTGACCGGCGCGAAATTCAAGTACGTCAGCTTCAAGGGCGGCGGCGAAGCCGTGCTCGCGACCCTCGGCGGGCACGTCGAGACCACCGGGGAGAATATGAGCGAGATGCTGCCGCTGGTCGAGTCGAAGAAGATGCGTGTGCTTGCGGTGACGGGCGAGCGGCGTTTTGTCCAGGCGCCCGATATTCCGACAGCGAAGGAGTTGGGCTACAACGTCATCGCCGCCACCGGGCGCGGCTTTTCCATGCCCGCCGCGGTGCCGAAGGAAGCCGCTGCGCAGATGGAGGCCGCATTGAAGCGCGTCTACGACAGTCCGGCCTACAAGGAATATTCCCACCGCAACATGTTCGACAACGGCTATCTCGACAGCGCCGAGTTCGGAAAATATCTCGCCACAAACCGTGTCGTGCATGAGGAATTTCTCAGAGCGCTCGGGGTGGTGAAATAGCAGCTACTGAATGCGCTATATTTCGGTGGCGTTCGGGGCATCTTTGTTGCGCAACGGACAGGTGCGGATCATCGCAGTCAGCGCGCCGAAGCGGCTCTCGGGCGTGCTCGCCGAGGCGCCGACCTGGCGCGACCCGGGTTATGACCGTTGGCGCGATCAGAAAGCGGGAGGTTTCCTAGAATAGCCATGAACTCGGCGCCGTCGAATAACCTTACAGTCCCCGCGTTCAGTCTTCCACCGCCGTTGCACTTCACGGTTGCAACCCCCGCAGAAGCGCGCGCGAGAAAAACCGTTACCTTCCTTATCCTTCCTCAGTGAGGACTTCCTTGCGTTTTTTCCGCAATGCCGGAAGCATGAATAACAGCAACAGAACGCCGGTAGCCGCCATGAAGCCGCCGCTGATCGGCCGCGTAAAGAAGACCATCGGGTCGCCATCCGATAACAGCATCGAGCGTCGCAAGTTCTCCTCCATTAACGGCCCCAGCACCATCGCAAGAATCAAGGGCGGGAACGAGCACCCCA
>JANMXV010000166.1:0-2094 GCA_031381325.1 Betaproteobacteria bacterium
ACGATGCTTCGCTTTCGCTGTGCTTGCTCATGGCTCTCCCGCTTCCACCTTCCTGCCTCCCTTCCCTATGCGCGGCTTTGCTAACCGCGCTTTACCATGACCTTTTGGCTTGGAACTTAATCGGCTCTTTGATCACTTGCAGTACTATGAAGGCTCTGACCCCTGCCCCCGTTCACTTCAAGGGCAGGTCTCCCCGCTTACTGCGCCCTACCTTCCCATCGTTCCGCCTCCAACCACGCCGTGCGCCCCAATACCGCTTTCTGCCACTACAGCGTATCGGGCTACTTCCGGGCTTCGCCATGGAATCGCAGGCTCGCCGCAACACTACGCCGAATCGAGTTCGTCATCCTACGGACCGACAGTTCGCCTCCGGTTGCTTTCCACCCCGCCTCGCGGCGACGCAGTTACCTTCGACTACGGAGCTGTGGCACACTCCGACACGGACTTCCACCGTGCTGATTTGACGCCATCACGGGCGCACGGTCCCCGCTTTCGCGAGGACGACGGAATCAGCGATGCTTCCCGCCAAATATCGCCAGGAACACAAACAACGCAAAAAGAATTCCGCATACCAAAAAGAATATCTTCCACCCCGATTTCGGCGATTCTCCCTGCACTTCCCCCGTCTGCCCATTCACCACAAACCGGTAAGTCTTGCCGCCATACAGATAGGCCGATACCCACATCGGCAGCAAGATGTGCTTGAAGGTGAGATGACTGTACTGGGTGTTGATCGATGAGATGCGCTGATGGTCGCCACCGATGTCCGCGCGCACCAAATCTTCCACCTTGCTGTCGATGATCTGCTTTGCCGTGACAAACGCCGCCTTCAATCCCACTTGGTACGCTTCGGCCTGAAACCCGGTGATGTACTCATCCTGATATGGCACCAGCTCCTTGGTGTTCCAGGTACGCAGACTCGACGAGAACTTGGCCGCAATCATGCTGCCGACCACACCCGCCTGCTGCACCAGCGCGCGCTGCATGCCCGCCGCGCCCGTGTTGCCGCCGCCTCCGCCATAGCTGCTTTGGCTGCCGGAGACCAGCACATCGTCGTGGAAGAATGACACATTGCCGGACACGTTCGACCAGTCGGTGCGCGTGCGCGACTCCGTCACGCGTTCGCCTTTGTCGTTGGTCGTCTGGTAACTTTCGCTGTGGTCGTCGCCGCGCTGGCCGGAATAATTCGTGTAGGTCTGCGCATCGAAGGTCCAGTACGGCACATAGATGCCCTTAATGCCGCCGTCGCTCTGCGCATATTTTTTCAGCGCGGAGGGCGCCAGCCACAGACCCCGAATCCATGCGCGCCATTTGTCCTGCGCCTGCAGCTTGGTGACCTTGAAGGGCACCAGTGATTTCGGTTTGATCAATCGCTGCGCATAACTTTTCGAGGTGAGTGGCGAGCCGCAAAACGTGCACGCACTCGCGTAGAGATTGGCCGCAAGGGTCTGCTCGCCTCCGCAGTTGCCGCACTTGATCTGCTCCTGCTCGTGAGTCTCCTGTTCGGCCTCGAGTTTCGTCATCCACGCTTCAAGGCTGAGCTCCTCGACCATGTCGTCGGTTTCGGGGATGTCGTTGACCGCCGCGCAATAGGGACATTTCAGCGTCTTGCTGCCCGGCGAGAAGGAGAGCTTTGCGCCGCACGCCTTGCAGGGAAATGCCCGCACTTTGGCGGTCATCTGGTCGAGGGTGGTTTGGGAGGGGTTGGGATTTTCCATGTTTCGCATTCAGTTGTGGTCACCACATCCGCACAGATGACCGATCAGATATTTTTCAAGCGCGCCATCGTATAGGTGTCGACAAACTTGCCTTCTCGAAACGCGTAGCACTTCAGCGTGCCTTCTATTTCAAATCCGCTCTTCCGGTATAACGCCAAGGCAGCGGCATTGTCCACATACACCGTCAATTCGAGCCGCGTGTATTGCGGCCAGTTGTCGGCGAGATCGAGTGCCGCGTTCATCAGGGCCGTGCCTACGCCGCGCCGGTGCCAAGCGTCATGCACGACCATGCCTAGCGCACCCACATGGCGCCGGCGCGGCCGGCTGCCCATGCCGTGCAGGCCAAGATTGCCGACGACCTTGCCGTCGATTTCAG
>JANMXV010000207.1:0-2027 GCA_031381325.1 Betaproteobacteria bacterium
TTGAAATCCACGCCCAGCAGCCGGTCCCGCACTTCGGGCATGTCGAGGATGCGCGCTACTTCCTTGTTGATCTGATGCACGATGGCGCGCGGCGTTTGCGCGGGCGCGAGTATGCCTTGCGAGCCGTCGCGCCCCCCAGCCGAGGAGCACTTCGGCAGCGGTAGGCACCTCGGGTAACAGCGGCGCGCCCTTCAACGTGGTGACTGCCAGCGGCAGCAGTTGGGCGCTCTTGATGAAGGTCATTGAGGGACCCAGTCCGCCGACTTGCCGTCCTAGATCAACGGCAGCGCGGGTCCGAGGCCGGCCATGCCGAAGTGCACGGGCCCCGCAACGATTTCGATGATGAATTCCGGTTGGCCCTTGAACGCCACGTGCGCCGCCTTCATGCCGGCGGCAAAGCGGAATCGCTCCGCGTTCATGTGCGTGCCGCTGCCGGCGCCGGCGGAACCGAAAAATATCTTTCCGGGCTGTGCGTTGCCCAGCGCGATCAGCTCTTTCACGGTCTTCACGCCGAGTGACGGCGAGACGATAAGTGCGTTGGTGCCGAATACGATGCTCACGACGCCGGAAAAATCCTTGAGGGGATCGTAAGACAGGTTCGGCTGCAAGGCTGCGCTGATGGCCAAAGCGTTCGAAGTCGCAAGCAGGGTATAGCCGTCGGGTGGCGCGCCGAAGCGCGGAGCAGGGGCCCCATTTATGGGGATGCGACCGCGTAGGTGCGCATACGACCGCAGTTATACGTTCGGCGCTGGCATCCCGATACCGGGTCGCATCCACGCGCGAAGCGCGCGGAAATTGGCGACATCACGGAAAGCAGGCCTGCCGCAATGGCGATTGCCGAATTGCAATTCATAGCGACGACGCCTCCTGTGCGATTCCACCAAAACGGCATTGCGCGCATTATGCCGAATGCCATGCGGTAACGGATTACAATTCGCGCTCGCAGGTTACCTAATCACGGAGCACGACACATGGCCACCCATCTCGAAATCCGCAGCCGCGCGACTGTCCTCGACGGTCAACCGTTCGGCGCTACCGGCGCTTACGAAACACTCGCCGGAACCATACATTTTGCCGTCGATCCCAAGCATCCTCTGCATCAGCGTGTAACCGACATCGCGCTCGCGCCGCGCAATGCAGACGGGCTGGTCGAATTCTCCGGCGATTTCTATTTGCTGAAGCCCGTCGATATGCGTAGAGGCAACGGGCGTTTGCTGACGGATGTGGCGAATCGCGGGCGCAAGGTTGCGCTGGGGATGTTCAACAGCACGCCGCGCGTGCCCGACCCGGCCACGGCAGAAGATTTCGGCAACGGCTTCCTGATGCGACAAGGTTACACCGTGGCTTGGGTGGGCTGGCAGATTGATGTGCCGCGCCGTGATGGCCTGATGGCGCTCGATGTGCCGCGTGCGCAGGGCGTCAGCGGATGGGTGCGGGTCCGGCTGCGGCCCAATCTGCCGGCCGACACCTTGCCGTTGGCCGACCGCGCCCACATTCCCAATCCCACCATCGATCAGAATGACCCCGATGCGTCCATCACCATGCGCGAGCATGGCGGCGCTGCGGCGGTGACGCTGCCGCGCGAGGCGTGGCACTTTTCCGATGCGGATCACATCGCAATGAAGGGCGGCTTCACGCCCGGCGCAATCTACGACGTGCTCTACCGCAGTGCGAATCCGCTGCTGGTGGGTTTGAGTTTTCTTGCGGTGCGCGACACTGCGGCGTACCTGCGTTGGGCATCTACCGCGGAAGGCAATCCGTGCGCCGGCGGCATTGAGCGCGCGTATCTCTTCGGTGTATCGCAGAGCGGGCGCTTCCTGCGGCAAATGCTGCATCTGGGTCTCGAACAAGACGAGCAGGGACGCATGGTGTTCGACGCCGTACTGCCGCATGTAGCCGGCGCGCGGCGCGGCGAGTTCAATCTGCGCTTCGGCCAACCATCGCTCAACTCGCAGGATACCGTCGGCAATCTGCCGCCGTTCAATGACGAAGGACTATTCGCCCGGCTGCGCGAGCGTGGACGCGTG
>JANMXV010000213.1:0-2068 GCA_031381325.1 Betaproteobacteria bacterium
ACTTCGCGGGCTTTAATCGCGGCAGCATGGTCATTTGCGCGCGCGATTCGATCTGGAACACGCCGATGGTGTCGGCGCGCTGGATCATTTCGTATACCTTCGGGTCGTCGCCACGGTCGAGTATGTTTTGCATGGTGAGCGGTGCGCCGCGCCACGTGCTTACGAAATCAAGCGTGCGGCGTATGGCGCTCAGCATGCCCAGTGCCAGCACATCGACTTTAAGCAGTCCCAGTGCTTCAAGGTCGTCTTTGTCCCATTGAATAACGCTGCGCTCCGGCATGGCAGCGTTTTCAATGGGCACCAGGCGACCGAGCGGACCTTGCGAAATGACAAAACCACCGACATGCTGCGACAAATGACGCGGAAAACCTACGATTAAATTTATCAATAAAAACAATAACTTATTGATATTAGCTTCCGGGTCGAGTCCGGCTTCTCGCATACGTTCCGGGATAACCTTGCGGCCATCCCACCAGCTCATGGAACGTGCGAGGCGATCAATCTGGCCGCTTTCCAATCCAAGCGCGCGGCCCACGTCGCGCAGTGCGCTCTTGGAACGATAGGTGATGACGGTGGTGGCCAGTGCTGCGCGGTCACGGCCGTATTTGTTGTAGAGGTACTGGATCACTTCTTCGCGCCGCTGGTGCTCGAAATCGACATCAATGTCGGGCGGCTCGTCGCGCTCGCGCGAGACAAAGCGCTCGAACAGCATGCTCATGCGCGCGGGATCGACTTCAGTAATGCCCAGCGCGTAACACACGGCTGAGTTGGCCGCTGAGCCGCGTCCCTGACATAGAATGTTTTGCGCGCGCGCGAATTTCACCACATCGTATACCGTGAGCACGAAATGTTCGTACTGCAGCTCGGCGAGGATTTGCAATTCGTGCTCGATTTGTTTTTGCACGTGCGCGGGCGTGCCTTGCGGGTAGCGCCGTGCGAGACCTTCAAACGTGATCTCGCGCAGATAGACGGTGGCTGTTTTTCCGCGAGGCACCAGTTCATGCGGGTATTCGTAACGCAGAATATCGAGCGAGAAATCACATAAGCCGGCGATGCGCTGCGTTTCGGCCAGCAGCTCAGGCGGATAGATGCGTGCGAGTGCGGCACGTGTGCGCAGATGACGTTCAGCGTTGGGCTGCAATCGATGTCCCGCCTCACTGAGCGTGACGCCGTGGCGTATGGCGGTCAGCGTGTCCTGCAGCGGTTTGCGCGAGCGCAGGTGCATATGCACGTCGCCGGCAGCAACCAGCGGTAAGCCGCTTTGCGCGGAGAGTTCGCGCAGTGTGGCGAGTTGCGTCTTGTCATTGACGCCGCAGAGTAATTCCACGGCGATCCACGCGCGCTGCGGAAAGCGGCGGGCGAGATAGCGCGCATGTTGCAGGGTAGTGTGCCTGTTTTGTATTTCCTCCCCTTCAAGGGGAAGGAGAGGGCGCAGCGGAATCAGCAACGCCAGGCAATGATCGAGATTGTGTTCCAGATCAGCGAGCGTTAGCCGGTAGCAGCCTTTGGCCGCGCGCATGCGTGCGCGCGTGATGAGCATTGAAATGTGGCCGTAGCTTTCGCGGTTGGTTGCCAACAGCACAAGTTTAGGGCCGTCATCGATTTGTATTTCCGTGCCGATGATGAGCTTGAGTCCGTGTTGCTTGGCGGCGACATGCGCGCGCACCACGCCCGCCAGCGAACATTCATCGGTGATGGCCAGCGCGCTATAACCCAGCGCCTGCGCGCGCGTAATGAGTTCTCCGGCATGTGAAGCGCCGCGCAGGAAGGTGAAGTTGCTCAGGCAATGCAGCTCGGCGTAGGCGGGTAGCGAAGACACGATAGTTAAAATAATAGGTAATAATGGCCTGGAACACCATTTGCTGCGGCGCCGGAGTATGATGGTATGACTGTATATAATAACAGTTTAACAACAATGGTTTAACAACAATGCCGCATTTCTCCGATGCGTCCTGCGCTCCAGCGTGTAGCCGCCGCCAGCCGGCCCCACTACGAACGCCGCTGTCCCGAACAAACGCCGCTATATCGCTTGGTGCAGCAACACTATGAGACGTTTGCCGCCGACCTA
>JANMXV010000227.1:0-7124 GCA_031381325.1 Betaproteobacteria bacterium
GCCCGGTACCGATTTACGATATGTTGAAATAAGTGGCAATGTGCCGCAGACTGTAATAATGCGTGGCGCCACTACGGTGGTTAACGTGGCGACAGATAGTGCTTGCCAGACACTTTTCAGCAGCAAGTCTCCGTCGCGAAGTACTTTCAAAAACATACGCACCGCGTACAAAGAAAGAGGGCAGGTTGAAGCGATCGGTTTGGTTTTGTTGGCAAATGGGAATCCATTCGTTTCCTCGGATTTCACTTATCAGGCGGTTAGCGCCTTCGGTTATCTGCATCTTTCCAGCCTCACCTCGTACTATTCCCATTTAAGTGCGGAAGGCTTTCTCGCGGAAGCAAAGCTTGAAGATTACCAAAGGTTCAACGATTATTTTTCCCAGAGCACGTCTTTCGGTAGAAAAGTGGCGTCCTGGTTCAAGCAAGATCCTGCGATGGATATTCACGCGAGTGCAAGCAACCGCACGAGTTATCTGGTGAAGCGCTCCTTTCCTTTGCCGAAACATCCGGATGACACAATTAAGGATACGCTGCTAATGGTTGAGAAGGGTGTTCTGATGCCGAGCGGCAATCTGAAGCCCTACAGAATTTTAGATGCGAACACACTGGGTTGCCCTGGCACCCAAAGCAATTGCCCTTGGGTCAAATAGAAAACTCTCAAATCAGAAGAAGTTGGATTTTGTCTGACAGATGAGGGTTACCTGAGAATTCACACAAGGGAGAGGGTCACAAGGGAGAGGGTCAGGTCTCCTAAATTGCACATTCCTTAGGCCTTCGTGATGTTCAGACCTTCGAGGAAGGTTCGGAGTGGAAAACAGGAGACCTGACCATTGCCGCCACGATACAATAAGTGCGAATTCATATTTCTGAGTCGCTACGCTCGTGCCACTACCTTCTTTGGCGTCGTCTGGGGATCTACCACAGGGCGTTCATTATGCGCTGCTGCTGGAACTATTGGAACGATTCGCACAATCCACGCCTCAACGGAGAGTCGTTGGCATGCGGCTGGCGCGAATTTACGAGTTGGCCACGTCTTCGGACCAAGTGAAGCGCTTTGTTGTGTTCGGCTCATTCGTATCAGGCAAAGCTGAACCCAACGATGTCGACGTGTTTTTGATCATGCACGACGCATTCGATCTCAGCACGGTTACCGGAGAAGCACGACTTCTATTTGATCATGCTGCCGCACAAGCGCACTTTGGTGCGAGTATTTTCTGGTTGCGCGGTCTCGCCGCGCTGCCTAGTGAGGAGGAGGCGGTCGCAAGCTGGCAGATCAAGCGAGATGGAACTCAAAGAGGTATAGTGGAAGTCAAGGAGACACAACCATGATTGCCAATGACCAGGAACTAAAGGTTACTCTGGAGCGCATCGCCGGCTTTCAGGCTCAAGTGGGGCACTTGCGCAATGCCGAATCGAATCCGCTTAACTACAGGTCAGCGGTGTCCGGATTTCTCGCGGAGATCGACCGCATGCAACTGGAAGTGCGTGAGTATCTGAGCCTTCATCCGCATGAACTGGCATCGGCGGTCCAGTAGTTTTTTCAGCGATTCAATCCTGATTCATACAATCCGTGCGAGAACATGCGCGCAGCGCACGCTACATGCTGTCAGCACGGGTGGGCGCGCTGTTTGTGCCCACCCGTGCTGCGTATTTTGCGGCAGCCCATTGTGGCCGTCGGGTCGTAAGGGTACCCTGAATTAAGGAAGAAAAATAACGTGACTGATCTAAAAAAATTGCGCATCGCGGTGCTGGGCGCCAGTGCGGTAGGCGCATATATAGGTGGCTACCTGACGCATACAGGCTATCGGGTAGCACTGGTGGATGGCTGGCCCGAGCATGTGGAACACATCAACGCTCATGGTATCCGCCTCAGCGATCCACTGGGATCTGGTTATCCCAGCCGAGGCGCTGCATCTGCATCAGGTGCAGGCTTTTATCCGCGATCCCGTCGATATTGCGCTGGTATGCACCAAATCATACGACACGGCCTGGAACACCAGAATGATCCAGCCGTACTTACGCGCCAGCGGTTGCGTGGTGTCGGTGCAAAACAGCATCAACGAGGATGAAATTGCCGCCATCGTCGGTGCGACAGAACGATGGGGTGCATCGCCAGCAGCATCAGCGTGAGCGCCACCGGCCTACGATGTGGTGTGGCCGCTGGGTACACCCGCCGACGCCAGCCGTACAGCGTGGATCGCGGCTTCAAGGCCGGCGACAACGTGGTCACGGTGCAAAGCGTGGTGGCAATCAGCGCGCCCGCGTATTCGCAAAGCGAGCATGCGCAAGAACACGCAGCGCTGCTCTACGACAAGGTGAAGATCAAGGCGTCCACCGCCGAGCGTTATGCGTACGGCGCGGGACTCACCGGATTTCGCATCGCCAATGCGGTGAAAGACGGCCTGCTGCCGCAGGAATATCATTTGTCCGACGATCCACAGCGTCTGGTGCCGGTGTTCCAACGTCCGCAATGGATGGGCATCGTGGTGGCGGGTGACGCCGGGCGCAATCAGTCGAAAGGCTATGTGTGCAACCACCTGCAGGGCGTGCCGACCAGCCGCAAGGTGGTGCTGCCGAAGAACTGGGATGCGTTACTGGCTGAGTCGCGTGGTAAAAAATAGGAGTCTCGCTATGCGTCGTAAAAATAAATGGGCGCTCATGGTATGGTTGATGGCGAGCGCCAGTGTTACGGGTGCGCAGAATTTTCCAAACCGGCCCATCCGTTTTATCGTGCCGTATGTGGCGGGCGGCGCGGGAGATATTTTCGCGCGCGTAATCGGGCAAAAATACGGTGAAGCATTCAAAGAGCAAGTGGTGATCGACAACCGGCCCGGCGCCAACGGCATCATCGGCACCGACATGGTGGCTAAGGCGCCGCCGGACGGGCATACCATCGTGATGGCGAACAGCGCGCCGTTTGTGCTGAATCCGGGCCTGTACAAGCGCTTGCCGTACGACGCCGTGAAGGATTTTGCGCCGGTTTCGCAGGGTACCTACTACGCCTACTTTCTGATCGTCAATCCGTCGGTGCCGGCGAAAAGCGTGCAGGAACTGATCGCTTATGCCAAAACGCGTAACGTCAGTTACGGCTCCACCGGCACCGGCGGCGCAAACCATCTCGCGGGCGAGTTTCTAGCGGCGATGACGGGAGTGAAGCTCACGCACGTGCCCTACAAAGGCAGTGCTGCGGCGCTGGTGGATGTGCTCGGCGGGCAGGTTCCGATGATGTTCGACACGCCGATCACGACCTTGCCGCAGTTGAGAGCGGGCAAGGTACGCGCGCTGGCGTTTTCAGGCAAGCGCCGCGCGCCGCAGTTGCCTGATGTTGCGACGATGGAGGAACTCGGATACAAGGGCTTCGAAGTGAGTTCGTGGCAGGGTGTGATTGCGCCGGGCGGCTCGCCCAAAGCGGTGGTGGATCGTTTGTATCGAGAGACGGTGAAGGCGCTGAAGATGCCGGACGTAATCGAACGGCTTGCCACGCAAGGCGGCAACGAGTTGATCGGCAGCACGCCGGATCAGTATGCGCAGTTGATCAAGGATGAGATCGTGAAATACGCGAAGATCATCAAGGAAGCGGGCATCAGAATCGAATAAGCTTTGATCCAGAACCAACAAAAAGGCCGCGATAAACGCGGCCTTTTTGTTGAATAAAAACAAATATATAAAGCTATTCCCACAACCTTTCCGGCAATGGCAAACCAGCCAGTTCTTCGGGCTTGAGCCGAATATTCGGTTCGATGCCAAAGCGTTCCAGCACGGCGGTGAGCTGCCGTGAGTGTTGCGCCGAATGCCAGGTTGAGCGTTCAAGCAGTTGCGACAGCGGCTGCACGCCGTAATAGGTGGTGACTTTCACCGTGCAGGATTTGTCCGCGAGACCGTCCCACCACTGCTGCAGACGTGCAATCACACTGTCGCCGAACTGCGCGATTTCGGCGCCCGTCATGAATGCGCCCTCGGCCGGCGGCACGTTGGCCAGTTGCACGGCGTATTCCTTGCCGCCTTGCACGCATTCCAGAAACGCTTCACCGATGCGGAACACGTGATGGCTCAGCAGGCGGATCGAGCGGTCGCGGTTGTCGATGACGCGGCCGCTAATTTTGTCGTCCGGAATCTGCCGCACGAAGCGTTGCGCGGCGCGCAACACCGCGACCCAGCGCTTGATCAGTTCAGCCGGCGGCAGCGGCGTGTGACCGGTGCCTTGCAGCCCGACAAATTCGGCGACATCTTCAAGGTTTTGCCCGAACACATAGGCTGTGCCGCGCGCTACA
Organism: Betaproteobacteria bacterium; assembly: GCA_031381325.1. GTDB lineage: Bacteria > Pseudomonadota > Gammaproteobacteria > Burkholderiales > SG8-41 > UBA5216. The sequence continues at coordinate 4,271 of JANMXV010000227.1, forward strand.
ACGGGTACATTACGCACGCCGAGTGCGAGCAGCTTTTCACGTCCGCCGGCGTCGTTCAGTACATCGATAACGTCGAAATCGATACTCTTTTTCGAAAGAAACTCTTTCGTTTTCAGGCAGCTACTTCACCCCGGTTGGGTGAACAGGACGAATTTTTCAACGACTGCGTTCATGGGAAACTCCTGTTGGAAGATGAGACGGAGAGTACTCCGGGTATGGAAAAACAGTCAAGCGTAAAAAAATCGCAAATAAAACAGCAAGCGACTCGTCTCAAGCACACGCTTGCTGCCGCAGGCGTATCGCTTCCGCGGCACTGCTCGATTGCGCGGTGGATTCGATGATGCCGCCGCCCAGACACACGTTGCTTTCGTAGACGACGACAGATTGGCCGGGCGTGACCGCCCATTGCGGCTCGGCAAATTCAATGGCGCAGCTTTGCTGCGTGGCCGAGGCGATGACGCAAGGCGCATCTTTCTGGCGGTAGCGCGTTTTGGCGCCGTAGACCCAGGCGCAGTGTGGTGTGCCGCCGCTGATCCAGTTTAGGTTCACAGCAGTCAATCGGTCCGAAAACAGCAGCGCGTGATCGTGTCCTTGCACCACTGTCAGGCGATTGTTCACCATGTCTTTTTCGGCAACATACCAGGCGTCGCCGTCCCCATTGCGTGTGCCGCCGATGCCCAACCCTTGCCGTTGCCCCAGCGTGTAAAACATCAATCCATTGTGACGACCGACACGCGCGCCGTCGGGAGTACAGATGTCGCCGGGGTTGGCGGGAATGTAGCGATTCAGAAATTCCCGGAACGGCCGTTCGCCAATGAAGCAGATGCCGGTGGAATCTTTTTTGTCGTGGGTGGCGAGTCCGGCCTTGCGCGCGAGTGCGCGCACTTCGGTTTTGTTCAGATGGCCCAAGGGAAACATCGATTTTGAAAGCTGCGCCTGATTGAGCCGGTAGAGAAAGTAACTCTGATCTTTCGCGCCATCATCGGCGCGCAGCAATTGAAATAGCCCATCTCTTTCGCGCAACTGTGCATAGTGACCGGTGGCGATGCGATCCGCGCCCATGGCGAGGGCGTGATCGAGAAAGGCCTTGAATTTAATTTCGGCGTTGCACAACACGTCCGGGTTGGGCGTGCGCCCCGCTTTGTATTCGGTAAGAAACTCGCTGAACACGCGCTCCTTGTATTCGGCGGAAAAATTCACCGACTCGATGTCGATGCCCAGCGTGTCCGCAACCGACACCGCATCGATGAGGTCCTGGCGCGACGAGCAGTAGTCGTCAGTGTCGTCGTCTTCCCAGTTTTTCATGAACAAGCCGACGACGTCGTAACCCTGCTCTTTGAGCAGCAGGGCGGCGACGGAAGAATCAACGCCGCCGGACATCCCGACCACGATACGTTTTTTACTAATCATAAGATTGCTGCTATCAGACGAGAAAGTGAATCCGTTGCATTTTGCCATGGTAACGCCGGCAGGATTCTGGAATTAAATAATTCAATAAAAACAAATAGTTAGGCTAAGTCTCTCCACTGGCCCGGTGTGAGTCCATTGAGGTTCCAGCCGCCAATGCGGTAGCGAATAAGCCGCAGCGTGGGGTAGCCGACGGCCGCGGTCATGCGCCGCACCTGGCGGTTTTTGCCTTCGCGTATCGTGAGACGCACCCACACGGTGGGGATGTGTTTACGCAAGCGCACGGGCGGGTCGCGCGGCCACAGCCATGCGGGTTCGCCTACGCGGCAGGCCTCTGCGGGGCGCGTGAGGCCATCGTTCAGCGTGACGCCTCTACGCAGGCCGGCTAACGCCGCTTCATCCGGTTCGCCTTCGACTTGCACGAAATAAGTCTTGGGGAGTTTGTGGCGCGGATCGGTGATGCGGTGTTGTTCGCCGCCGTCATCGGTCAATATCAGCAGTCCTTCGCTGTCGGCGTCGAGGCGGCCGGCGGCATGCACGCTGGGCTGATCGATAAAATCCCTGAGCGTGAGTTTGCCCTCGACCGCGCGAAATTGGCACAGTACGCCGTAGGGTTTGTTGAAGACGAGTAACGCCATTCATGCACTTTAAACGAAAAAGATTAGGTGCTTTTCTGCCGCACAACACGGCCATCGATGCGAGCGTGGAGTGAGGGACAAGGTTGCATCGATTTTCGCGATTCCGCAGCTACCACGAGTGTGACTAACCACCGTGCGTAAGGTGTCAGTAAGCGAAAATAGTATATTCTGTTCAATTTTTCATCGTCCCTATTCTCTCGCGAGGAATCTCATGCGCTTCAATCGCACGCCCATAGCTGCATTGCTTATGCTCATCTGGGGTTCCTCGAATCCCGTGCTGGCCAATCCTGTTGGCCAGCAGGTTATTGCGGGCAGCGCGACCTTTCACCATAGAGGCGCAAACGCGCTCATCGTCAAACAGACAACTGATCGCGCGATCGTTAACTGGCAGAGCTTTTCCATCGGTGCGTCGGAGCTCACGCGATTCATTCAGCCGAGCGCTTCATCCGCCATATTGAACCGCGTCGTTTCGGGTAATCCGTCCAGCCTGCTGGGCCGGCTCGAATCAAACGGCCGCGTCTTCCTCATCAACCCGAACGGCATCCTGGTGGGCGGCGGTGCGGTGATCAACACCAACGGCTTCATCGCCTCCACACTCAACGTTCGCGATTCGCAATTCATGGCGGGCGGTGATTTGAGTTTTTCCGGCAGCTCGACGGTCGGTATTCAGAATCTCGGCACGATCGGTGCGCGTGGCGGCGACGTATTTCTTATCGCGCATACCGTGGACAACACCGGCGCCATCAACGCGGGCAAGGGCACGGTGGGGCTCGCCGCAGGGAATGACGTACTGTTGAAGCACGCCGGCG
>JANMXV010000229.1:0-1493 GCA_031381325.1 Betaproteobacteria bacterium
GAAGGCCACTACAGCAACGAAAACACCGGCAGGCATTTCTCGTCATGGCGCACCGATCCCGCCGAAGCGCCGGCGGCCGGCCTCACCGGCTCAGGCATCCACGTGCTCGACGCGTTGGTGAGTTACGCAGGTGCTGCGCGCAGCGTGCAGGCGCAAGTTGTGTCGCTCGAACCGCAGCCGAGCCCGCTCGACACGATTACTGTACTGTTCGAATTTGCAAACGGCGCCAGCGGCACGCTGGCCGCGATCCGCTCCACGCCGTTCTACTGGCGCATTCATGTGTTCGGCACGGACGGCTCGGTCGAAGCGCTGGGTGAAACTGAATTGGTGGTGCGGCTGAAAGGCAAATCGCCGCAGCGTACCACCTACGAACCGGTGGATACGCTGCTGGCTGAGTTTGATGCGTTCGCAGATGCGCTGGAAGGGCATGCACCGTATCCGGTGACCGGTAAACAAATGATCGCCACCGTCGCCGCATTTGAAGCGATAGTCGAATCAGCTACGTCGCGGCGCGTGGTGGTTATGTAACTATTTGTTTTTAAACGGCTTTATTTCATAGCTGCAACGACAGCATCACCCATCTCGCTGGTGCTGGCCTTGCCGCCGAGATCGCCCGTCAAGTGTTTGGCTTCGGCAATCACTCTTTCCATCGCATCGTCGATCAGTGTTGCAGCGGCAGTGGCCTTGGGGTCATTGCGCTTACGGCCTAGCCATTCGAGCAGCATCTTGCCTGACATGATCATCGCGTAAGGGTTGGCAATGTTCTTGCCGGCGATGTCGGGCGCGGAGCCATGCGTGGCCTGCGCCATCGCCTGCTTTTCGCCAGCGACCAGGCCCGGCGCGAGGCCAAGTCCGCCGACCAGTCCCGCGCCTTCGTCGGTGAGTATGTCGCCGAACTGATTGGTGGTGACCACCACATCGAATTGCTGCGGCTTCATCACCAGTTTCATGGCGAAGCCGTCCACCAGCACTTCGTTCAGCGTCACGTCGGGATATTCGGGCTGCAGTTTGCGGCATTCCTCGGCGAACATGCCGCACACCAGGCGATACACCGGCTCTTTATGCACAGACGTGACGATTTTCTTTTTGCGCGTGCGCGCGATTTCGAAGGCCTCGCGCGCCACGCGGCTGGCGCCCTTGCGCGTGACCACGCGCATGCCGATGGAAATTTCATCATTGGGGCGGAATTCACCGGCACCCGCGACTACCAGACTGGAAGACATCATGCCTTCGGTGGTTTCACGCAGGAATACGATGTCCACGTCTTTGTGTATCGACGGCAGGTTGGGATACGACTTCACCGGTTTGATATTAGCGAAGAGTTCGAATTTTTTGCGCAACGCCGGCATCACCCACGTCGGATCGTTGCGCGGGTAAGCATTGTGGCCGATCGGACCGCAAATCCAGCCGTCACAGGTTTTCAGAGTTTCGAGTGTGATTTTCGGCGACGCGTCTCCGTGCAGTTCGTGACCGCGCTTGCCGATGGGCAGGTC
>JANMXV010000251.1:0-8338 GCA_031381325.1 Betaproteobacteria bacterium
GCGCGTGACCTGGCTGCGATACGGCGCGAGACGCGCGAAGTCATGGAACGCCGGGACTACACCGGTGAGGAAAAGCGGCGGTTGCTCAATGAACAGAATGCGCGAATCAGGGCAATTGCCAAGGGTGTGATGCTGGAGCAGCCAGGGGCGAGATAAAGTCTGCAAACCTTTGGGCGAGATACTTCCTACCCAATGGTCGCCTTCTTCTGATTCGGTGGTTTCGGTGCCGGCTTTTGCCTTACGCAGGCGAGCTTCACCAAGTGATCCGCCAAGGTATCGGGAGCAGCTTGGGTAAAATCCCATTTCGATCGTGGTTCGGTGTGAGATGTGGTTGGTTGGCCGTCTTCGGAATATTTGGTGAAGCCGGTTTCGGCAGTGCTGCGACTGGGGCAGTGAATCGCAAAATTGTGAATACTGCTTCCAGCGTTCACGCACGCAACGAACGCGTCAATGCAAGGTCTGAATTGCCGCTCACCTTCTGGCGGGCCATAACGTACGATCAACTCGCGTTTCACGCGCACGTAAATGAGACTTCCATCGATGACGGTGCTGCTGCGGTCAACGAGGTAACGAGCACCAGTTGTTGCATCTGTGGCATTCAGGTCAATCCACTGCGCAGCATGCGCTGCGTTGAATGCCGTGAGGCTTACCCAAACCAGCGCCACTGGAAAGATGCCTGGGTGCTTCGTCATAGTGGGCGACCTTTTTGGCGTGGAGTTCGACGATCTTACACCTGATTATAGGCTGGCGGAGTGAACACCCAGCAGGCGCTGGTATCATCCATGCCCTTGCGAAAGCCACGCCCTGCGGCAAGCGCCAATGACACACGGCAACGCCATTCCCTTCGTGAAAAAGATCGTCTCCGGCGGGCAGACCGGCACCGACCGCGCTGCGCTGGACTGGGCGATCGCGCACGGCATACCTCATGGCGGCTGGTGTCCTGCGGGCCGGCGCGCGGAAGATGGCGCGATACCTGCCGTCTATCAACTGGCCGAAACACCGAGCCGGAGCTATCAGCAGCGCACGAGGTGGAACGTCCGGGACAGCGACGCGACGCTGATCATTTCCCAAAGATCGGAACTGACCGGCGGATCGAAGCGCACGCAGGAACTGGCGGCCGCCATGGGCAAGCCATGCCTGCACCTGCACGCGGGTATGGATATGGCTGCGGCGCTGCGCGAGTTTCTGGGAAAGCACGCGGTCTCAGTGCTGAACGTCGCCGGCCCGCGTGAATCTACGGAACCGGGCATTGGGGCGTTTGTGATGGTCACGCTCGACGATTGCGCATCCGGTGATGGCGATTCGGACAGCACGCCGGGAACAGCAAGCGTGCGGGTCGTTTTTTAATGGTGTTCCTAGCACCGGCATAGCACCGGATTTTTTCGCAGGGCGACCATGTGACGTAAGTCCTTGATTACATGGCGCCCCGAACACGAATCGAACGTGCGACCTGCCCCTTAGGAGGGGGCTGCTCTATCCACTGAGCTACCGGGGCGTGGGGCGCTATTATAAAGCCGTTCCCGCGCACGACTTGTCGATTATTTCCAGTTCCAGAAGTCCTGACGTTGTTTCATGAACGCCTGCGCCAGCACCATTTTGTGTACTTCCGATGCGCCATCGACGAGTCGCGCCTGACGTGCGTAACGGTAGATCCATTCGAGCGGCGTATCTTTTGAATAGCCACGTGCGCCGTTAAGTTGGATCGCGGTGTCCACCGCATGATGCAGTACGTCGGCGACGACGATTTTCGCCATCGACACTTCCTTGCGCGCGAAGTCGCCGGCATCGAGCTTTGCTGCGGCGCGCATTACCAGCATGCGGCCGATTTCGATTTGCATGGCCGCGTCACCCAGCAGCCATTGCACGCTTTCTTTGTCGGCGAGTTTGCCGCCGTGGGTCATGCGGCTTCCCACGTAGTCGGCGCCGATGTCCATGGCACGTCGCGCCAGGCCCAGCCAGCGCATGCAGTGGGTGAGCCGCGCCGTGCCGAGGCGGATTTGGATAAATTTGAGTCCGTCGCCCACGTTCATCACGCGATTTTCATCGGGGATTTCGAGGCCGTCGAATTCCAGCTCGCAGTGTCCGCCGTGTTCTTCCGGCCCCATGATGGGAATGCGGCGCACGATGCGCCAGCCCGGCTGGTCTTTGTGAAACAGAAATGCGGTGAGTCCTTTGCGGGGATCGTCGGACGTTTTGGCGAGTAGCAGAAAATGCGATGCCACGCCCGCGCCGGTGATGAACCATTTGCAGCCTTTGATGACCCATTTATCACCCGCGCGCGTGGCCGTGGTGAGCGTCATGGTCGGATCGGAGCCACTGCCTGGCGCAGGCTCGGTCATCACGATTGAGGAGCGCACTTTGCCTTCGACTATCGGCATCATCCAGCGTGTTTTCTGCTCAGGGGTGGCGACCTTGTTCAACACCATCATATTGCCGTCGTCGGGTGCTGCGCAATTGAAGACCACGGGGCCGAAGATCGAATAATTCATTTCTTCGTAACACGCGGCCATGCCGACGACGGGCAATCCTTGTCCGCCGACGGACTTGGGCATTTGCGGGCACCACAGGCCAGCCGCCTTGGCTTTGGTGCGCAGTGTTTCCAGCAGGTCAAGGCGAATGTTTTCGTGATCGTCGAATGACGCGGGATCGCGTTCGAGCGGCAGGATGTGCTCGGCTACGAATGCTTTATAGCGTGCGCGATAGGTTTCTATTTCCGGGGAGAGGGTGAAGTTCATTGTTATTTCCGATCAGGTCAAAGGCTTGTTAACCACAGATGAACACAGATGAACACGGATAAGATCACCCCCCAAAAGACTTAGTCATTAGAGGTGTGTCATAAGTATTTGTATTTAACGAAGTTTTTGAAGTTATCTGTGTTCATCTGTGTTTATCTGTGGTTAAAACGATTTTCAGGTTTTCAACTCACGCGCTCGTTCCCGTAGCACAAATTTCTGGATTTTTCCGGTTGCGTTTTTGGGCAGTTCGCCGAACACGATTTTTTTGGGCGCTTTGAAGTGCGCCATGTGTTCGCGCGCATAGGCGATCAACGTTGCGGCGTCGAGCGACTGGCCGGGCTTCAACGTAACGAATGCGACGGGCACTTCGCCCCATTTTTCATCCGGCGCAGCGACCACGGCGGCTTCTAAAACGGCAGGGTGCGCCGACAGCGTGCGCTCGACTTCCACCGAGGCGATGTTCTCGCCGCCGGAGATGATGATGTCTTTGGCGCGATCCTTGATTTCTATGTAGCCGTCGGCATGCATCACGGCGAGATCGCCGGTGCGAAACCAGCCGTCGGGTGAAGCTTTCTGCGTCGCTTCCTCGTCGCAATAATAGCCGAGCATGACGTTGTTGCCGCGCAGCGCGATTTCGCCTAGCGTTGCACCGTCTTTGGGTACATTACCGCCTTGTGCATCGACTACGCGCAACGATTCGGCGATCACATTGCCGACACCCTGACGCGCCTTGATCTGCGCTTGCTGCGCGGCGGGCCACTGATTCCAAACACTGCGCCATTCGCAGATCACAGCCGGGCCGAAGGTTTCGGTCAGACCGTAGAGGTGCGTCATGTTCATATTCAGCTCAGCCATACGTGCGAGCAGCGCCGGTGTGGGCGGCGCGCCGCCGGTGGCGACGTTGACGGTGCGCGTGAGCGGCTGCGCGTTTTCGTGCCATGCCAGCATGATGAGTATGGTGGGTGCTGCGTTGAATTGGGTGACGCCTTCGTTACGCAAGTGATTCCAGATCAGCGCGGGATCATTCTTGCGCAGACACAGGTGCGTGCCGCCTGCAGACGTTACGGCCCAGGTGAAACACCAGCCGTTGCAATGAAACATCGGCAGCGTCCACAAAAACACGCTGCTCTCGGTGAGGCCGGTGTGCAGCGCCATCGCCAGCGCCTGCAAGTACGCGCCGCGATGGTGATACATCACGCCCTTGGGCGTGCCGGTGGTGCCGCTGGTGTAATTGATGCTGAGCAGACTGCGCTCGTCGGTGACTGCTTCACACAGCGGCCCCGCGTCGGCGATAAATTTTTCGTATTGATCATCGCCGCCCGCGCGCACCAGCGTGAGTTTGCGCTTGGCTCTGGTGGCGCTGGCAGCGATGGCGTGCGCGGTGTCTTCGAATTCAAAATCGTAGATCAGGATTTGCGCGTCACTGTGGTCGATGATGTACGTCAAATCGGCAGCAGTGAGCCGCACATTAAGCGCCACCAGCACCGCGCCCGCGAACGGCACGCCGTAGTGCGATTCGAGCAATACATGCGTGTTGGGCGCGAGCACAGCTACGCGATCGCCCGCTTGCACGTTAGCGTTACGTAACGCGCCTGCGAGCTGTAGGCTGCGCTGGTAAAGTTGTGCGTAGGTCCAGCGCCGGTCGCCGTCGATGACGGCTGTTTTGTCGGCGAACACCAGCGCCGAACGCCGCAGAAACGTGGTCGGCGTAAGGGCCTCAAATGACATCGTAGAAAATGACATAACTATTTGTTTTTAAAAAATTTTATTTATGTAAGGGCGCCAATCCCTTAGGGTAGGCCGCTGCGAGTTTAGCGCGTGCGATCGCAAGCAGGTGTCGCCGCAAATCCGCTTCTTGCGCGCTACTGCTCTCAAACGCGCCGCTGCGTATGTCTCGCGCGAATTGCCGATTGCGTGCGCGCAAGTCTTTCACGTCTTTGGTTTCGTTGTAAAGCGCATTGAGGCCGCTGGTCTCGGTTGCTGCATCTGCGTCATGTGATTCCAATTCGCGTATGGCGATGCCCAGCGCATTGGCAATCATGCGCAGCGTGTACAAGTGTTCGGGTTTTGTATCGGGCAAAACGTCGCCGGCCAGCGTCTGATGGGCGATGCGTATCAGCTCCAGTGCGTTGGGGTGGTCGTTCATGTGTGCTCCGCGTGCTCCGTCAATTGCAACACTTCCCATTCAAGCTCGGCGACGATTTTGCCGGTGAGCGCGAGTTCCAGCGACGGCTCCACGCCCGACAAATGCCGCTGTGCCTGCTGTAGCGCAATGATAGACCAGCGGAGGTGCGCCATTATCTGCCAATAACGCAGGGCTTCGGCGGGTACTTTGCGCCCAGATGCGGCTTCGTACGCGGGTATGAAATCGTCGAGATCGGCCACGCCGCCGACAACATAGCGATCCTGCCGAAAGCCCCAACACTTGGCGCAGATCCAGCCGATGTCTTCGAGCGGGTTGCCGAGCGCGGCGAATTCCCAATCCAGCAGCCCGGCGAATTTGCCCTCGTGTATCAGATAATTACCGGTGCGGAAATCACGGTGTACAAAGGTGGTTTCTTCTTGTGCCGGAGCGCGCCGTTCGCACCAGCGCAAGCCCCATTCAAGCACGGGGTGCGGTTCGTCCAGCATGTCGAGCCAGGCGCGGCAGGCGCCGATGACATCGCACGCGAGAAATGTTTTTAAGAATGGCAACTCGGCGATGGGCGGGCGAATAGCGTGGATGCGTGCGGCGGCTGCGGCGAGTTCACGCGCGAGCGCAGGGCGATTGAGATTGAGCCGCACCACTTTGTGTCCAGCGGCTACCCCCGGCAGTTTCTCCATCACAAAAAAAGGCCGGCCGATGACCGTAGCGTCGGTGCATATGAACAGCGGCTTTGGCGCCAGCAGGCCGTTCGCATGGGCAAAACGGATGATCGCGAACTCACGTTCGCGCGGCAGGCTGGAGGCGACGGTCGCCGGTGCGTCGGTGCGCAGCACCCAGGTGTGTGCGCCGGCGTGCGGGCCGTCCGTAATGTCGACGGTGATTTCCCAGTTTTGCTGAATCGCGCCGCCGGAAAGCAGGTTCACGGCGCCGACTCTTGCGTTTGACGCGCCGCAAGCGTCGAGCAAAAAATGCGCGATGGCGTTTTTATCCGGCGAGGCGTTTCGGGCGTGGGTGAGCATAAGATAAATCCTATTGTCCCTGTATCGGCAGGAACTCACAACCGTCTCCTGCGATGGCGAGTGCTATGATTGCGCCACTTGCAATCAGACGGGAGCTTTCATGATCAAGGATTTCGATCACGTGGTGCTGACCACCGCCGATCTCGACAAATGCCTCGATTTTTATACGCGCGTGCTGGGCATGCGCTTGGAGCGTTTCGGCGCGGGGCGTATTGCGCTGCGCTTTGGCGACCGCAAGTTCAATGTGCATCCGCCGGGCTTCGATGCCGTACTTAAGGCGCACAAACCGACGCCGGGTTCTCTGGATTTTTGTTTTCTCGCGGACAAGCCGCTGACTGAAGTGATCGCGCATCTGCAAGCCTGCAACGTTACCATCATCGACGGGCCGGGCAAACGCACGGGTGCGCGCTTTGACTTGCGCTCGGTGTATGTGCGTGATCCGGATAATAATCTGGTTGAGATTTCCGAACCGTATTGAGCGGTTATTTTGTCATGGACGCCGCACAACCCAAGACCTGGCAGGACATCCTCAGTACGCCGCGCGAGCAGTTGAATCTTGCCGAGGCTGCGCTGGTGATTGCGCGCGAAGAGTATCCGCAACTGGATATCGCGGCGTATCTGCAGCGCATTGAGGCGCTGGCGGCGACGTTACGCCGGCGGCTGCGTGCCGATACTCCGCCCAAGGAAACGCTGGCGCTGTTAAATCGCTACCTGTTCGAGGAACTCGGTTTCGCGGGTAACAGCGACGACTATTACGATCCGCGCAACAGTTATCTTAATGAGGTGATCGACCGCAAACTGGGTATACCCATCACACTCGCGGTGTTGTATATCGAAGTGGGGCGGCGTGTGGGCCTGCCCTTGAGCGGGGTGTCGTTTCCGGGACATTTTCTGGCGAAATGCGCGCTGCGCGAGGGCGCGGTGATTCTCGATACCTATGCGAAGGGTGCATCGCTGGGCATCAAGGATTTGCAGAAGCGCCTGCGCGCGTTGAGTGGCGGCATGGATATCGCGCCGGAAGCCGTGATGCGCTTGCTCACGGTGGCGCAACCTGCCGACATACTTGCACGCATGTTGCGCAACCTGAAAGCCATCCATAATGAAAGTGGTGAAAGGACCAAGGCGTTGACGGCGGTGAGTCATGTGCTGGATTTGTGCCCGGATGCCGCAGACGACTTGCGCGACCGCGCGCGGCTGTACGAAGAGCTGGAATGTTTTCGCGCGGCACTGGCGGATTTTGAAACGGTTCTCCGCTTGCAGCCTGAGGCGGGGGACGCCCCAGCGGTGCGCGGCAAGATTGCCATGCTGCGCGAGCGGGCTTCGCGTTTGAACTGAACACCTGAAATATTTTAACTATTTGTTTTTAAGGGAAATTATATTAATACTCAGATGTGCGATTCAATTCAGTGGCGGCGATCTATAATCAATCCGGCACAATAAGCAAGCGAGGAAGCGATGGAAAACTATTATATATGGTGGGCCGTTGCCGGCATTGGGCTGATCATTGTGGAAATGATGTCGGGAACATTGATACTGCTGGTGCTGGGGCTGGCGGCGTTTGCGGGCGCTGCGGTAGCGTGGCTTGGCCGTCCGTTCTGGGAGCAGGCACTGGCAGCGGTATCGTTGGCGGCAGCCGGCATGATCGTTGCGAGTAGTCTGAAAAAGAAGAAAGCGGCAGGGGACAAGAGCAATGACTCGCTGGATATCGGCCACACGGTGATTCTCGATTCATGGGTAAGCGAGGCCGACGGCGTGGCCAAAGTGCGTTATCGCAATGCGACCTGGGATGCCAAAGTTAGCGGCACGCGCACGCCCGGCGGCACGGTGTTTTATATTTGCGCGATGGATGGCAGTACGCTGCATATTTCGAGCAATAAGCCGCTATGAGAGAGCAGTGAGCGAGTGCCGGTAACGATTTTTAAATTTACGTTTTAACGTTCGGGAGACCCACATGATCGGAAAAGTCATAGGTGTTGCAATTATCACAGTGGTGCTGGTGGCCGCGAATCTGGGCGCGTATGCCATACCATTTTTTCTCATAGGACTGGTGGTGGTGGCGGGCTGGGAGTCGATGCGTCAGGTGCCGCAGCAGCAGGCGTGGGTGGTGGAGCGCCTGGGCAAATTTCATGAGGTGCTGGAGCCGGGCCTGAACTGGATCATGCCGTTTTTGGACAAGGTGGCGTACCGGCATTCACTCAAGGAAACGCCGCTGGATGTGGCGGAACAGGTGTGTATCACCAAGGACAACACGCAACTCGGCGTGGACGGCATCATCTATTATCAGGTGACTGATCCGAAGCTGGCCTCGTATGGATCAAGCAACTATATCGACGCGGTGACGCAACTCGCACAAACCACGCTGCGCTCCGAGATCGGCAAGATGGAGCTGGATAAGACGTTTGAAAGCCGCGATGAGGTCAACCGCCAGGTGGTTTCCG
>JANMXV010000279.1:0-5952 GCA_031381325.1 Betaproteobacteria bacterium
GCAATTGCGCGACATGCCGTTTGACGAACTGAAGATCGACCGTGGTTTTGTGCATCGCGCGTGGGCCGACGAGACGGTGCGGGCGATCTTCAACACCAGCGTGAATCTGGCAAAGCAATTGGGCATGCAGATCGTAACCGACGGGGTTGAAGACCGGGCGGACTGGGATTTTGTGCGGCGCTCGAAATGCGATATTGCGCAGGGATATTTCATCGGCAAGCCCATGCCCGGCAATCTCCTGTCCGACTGGATCGAGGACTGGGAAGAGCGCGCTCTTGTAACATCTGCCCCGTGAATGCCTGAGCAAAATTAGCGCTCACAATCCGCGTCGGGCCACTTCACGAATTACCCCGCGTGCGGATTTTTATATACAATTCAGGGCTTCTGCATCGGCCTTGCCGCCATCGGGCCTGAATTTCTTTATCTTATAAAATCAAGGAGTTACATAATGCCGCACGCGATACGCATTCATGAGAACGGTGGCCCCGAAGTGCTGCGCTGGGAAGAAGTCACCGTGGGCGACCCCGGCCCCGGCGAAGTTCGTGTACGCAATACGGCGGTCGGCTTGAATTTTATCGATACCTATCAGCGCTCAGGTTTGTATCCGATGCCGCTACCGATGACACTCGGTTCTGAAGGCGCCGGTGTGGTTGAAGCCGTAGGCCCTAAAGTGAAAGGTTTCAAAGTCGGCGACCGTGTGGCTTACGCCGGACCGATAGGCGCCTATGCTGAAGTGCTGCTGCGGCCGGTGGCGCGGCTGGTGAAAATCCCTGCCGGCGTAAGCGACAACACGGCAGCCGCGATGATGTTGAAAGGCATGACCGCCTGGTACCTGTTGCGGCGCACGTTCAAAGTTAAAAAGGGCGACACCATCCTGGTGCATGCGGCAGCGGGCGGTGTGGGGCAGATTCTGTGCCAGTGGGGCAAGCACCTGGGTGCAACGGTGATCGGCACGGTCGGCAGTGATGCCAAAGCACCCATCGCGAAAAAAGCGGGCTGCAAACATGTCATCGTTGCCGGCCATGAAAAGATATCGCAACGTGTGCGCGAAATCACCAAGGGCAAAGGCGTGCCGGTGGTGTATGACGGCATCGGCAAGGAAACCTTCATGGATTCGCTGGATTGTCTTTCGCCGCTGGGTGTGATGGCGAGTTTCGGCAACGCTTCGGGCGCGGTGCCGCCGTTCAACATCGGCATACTGGCGCAAAAGGGATCTCTGTTTCTGACGCGCCCGACGCTGGTGAACTACACCGCTACGCGCGAAGACCTTGAAGCCGCCGCGCGCGATTTGTTTGCGGTAGTGAAAAAAGGCGCGGTGAAAATCGCCATCAATCAAACCTACCCGTTGCGCGACGCGGCGCAGGCGCATCGCGATCTCGAAGGCCGCAAGACCACGGGTTCGACGGTGCTGCTGCCTTGATGCGCGCGGTGGTTTCATTCGTTCCATTGGTCTGCGGGTTGGCGGCTCTGGTTGCGCCGCCGGCCTTGCACGCGCAAGCGCAAAAGCCCGCGCCGGTGGAAGAACGTTCCACAGGCACGGCTTCTCCGTTGCTATTGCAGCAGCAGCGCGCAACCGCAACCTATCGTGACGTAACGCAGGCCGCGTTCGAATCCAAGCTTGCAGAACAGGATGTATTGAATACACAGGACGCCTACAACGCCGCGCGTCAGCATGCCGACGCGTCAAAGGCCGAACTCGATAAAGCCGTCAAGGCGCGCGACGCGGCCAAGGCTAAGGAAGCAGCCGCGCGCAAGCGTTATGACGAGGCGTTGCAAGGCGATGCCCGGTAATTGCCTTGCCGTTTGCGTCGGGAATTTCCGCGTGCTGCCGCCGCTGAAACACCTGATGTGTAGAAACAGCTTTCCCTCACCCTTGGTCCCTCTGCTCCGCGGCAAGTGTTCCCTTGTCCCGGAGGGAGAGGGATGAAAACAGCCCTTCTCCCCTCGGGAGAAGGGTTGGGATGAGGGAAACGCAGTAGCGTAGAACGGCAACACTCAAGAGCGCTCCGCATTATGCGACCCTACGACAACCTGCCCCCGCCGCCCGCAGGCGCGCCGCTGGCGCTGCTCAAAGGCATCACCGTACTCGACCTTACCACCTCGATCGCCGGCCCCTACGCGGCGATGCTGCTGGGCGACATGGGCGCCGAAGTCATCAAGATCGAACGCCCTGGCAAAGGCGACGATTGCCGCGCGTGGGGACCGCCGTTTCTCGACGGCGAATCGCTGTGGTTCATGAGCGTGAACCGCAACAAACAGAGCGTTACGCTGGACTACACCTCTGATGCGGGCCGCGCCGTGCTGCATGACATCGTGCGCAAAGTCGATGTAGTGATCGTCAATCTTACCGGTCGCGTGCAGAAAAAACTCGGTGTCGATCACGCGGCTTTGTCCGCCTTGCGTGCGGACATCGTTCATGTGTCGCTGTCCGGCTTCGGCCTGAAGGGCGCGCGCAAAGATTTTCCGTGCTATGACCTGATCGCCGAAGGCTACAGCAGCGTAATGGATTTAACCGGCGAGGCCGAAAGCGCGCCGCAAAAAATCGGCACGCCCGCGGCGGATTTGATCGCCGGCATGGACGCCGCGTATGCCACACTGGCCGCGCTGTTTGATCGCGATCGTAATGGTGGTAGCGGCAAAGGCCACAAGGTTGACATTGCCATGATCGATAGCATGACGCGCTTCATGTCGCCGCGCATCGTGCCCTATCTCGGTTCGGGCATCGTGCCGCATCGCAGCGGTGCGCGTGACAGCGTGATATCGGTGTATCAAACCTTTGATACGAAAGATCGTCCGATCACGCTGGGGCTGGGCAACGACGGCATATTCAAACGTTTCTGGCAGGCGGTGGGGCAGGCCGCGGTGGCCGATGATCCGCGCTACGCTACCAACGCCGAGCGCTGCGCCGTGCGCGCGGAAATCGTCGACAAGATTCAAACCGTACTGCGCACGCGAACGCGCGAATACTGGCTGAAAAAATTTGTTGAACACAACGTTCCCGCAGGGCCGGTGAACAGCGCCGACGAAGTGGCGCGCGATCCTGAGTTGATCGCACGCGGTTTATTTTTTACTGCGACGCATGGCGAACGGAAAATTCCGCAAGTCGGCTTGGGCATCGCCATTGATGACAACAACGCCAGCTATCGCAGCGCGCCACCGCGCCTGGGCGAGCATAACGATGCGGTGCTCGGCGGCTGGCTCGGTTACGATGCGGCGAAAATAGCGCAACTTAAATCCTCCAAAACAATATAGAGAAATAAAAATGCCTTTTAAAACAATACTTTACGAAGAGGATGGCGCGATAGGCTGGCTCACGCTCAACCGCCCCGACGATGGCAATATGTTTACTGCCGAAATGTGTCACGAGATTCGTGATTGCATAGACGGCATTCGGCGCGAGACGCGTACGCGCGTGCTGGTGATCACCGGCGCAGGCGACAAATTTTTCTGTATCGGCGGGCGCAAAGACGGTCTCGAAGACACCACGCTCTACGCCGGCATGCTGCCCACACTGGAAATTTACGAGAGCATCGAGCGTCTGCAAAAACCGGTGATCGCCATGGTGAACGGTTACGCGGTGGGCGGCGGGCAAGTGCTGCAAGTGATGTGCGACATCACCATCGCCAAGGAGAGTGCGGTGTTCCGTCAGGTCGGCCCGATGATGGGCAGCTTCGACGCGGGTTATGGCACCTGGTATCTCGAAGACCTCGTCGGCAAGAAAAAAGCCAAGGAAATGTGGTTCGCCAATCCACGCTTCACGGCACGCGAAGCGTTGGAGATCGGCCTCATCAACAAGGTGGTGCCCGACGACAAACTGAAAGAAGAAACGCGCAACATGGCCCTTGAAATCGCCGAGCGCGGGGCGTTTGCGTTGGCGTCGATCAAGGCCGCATTCACCGCGCGCCACGGCGGCGTGTCAGGGTTGGCGCGCGTGTCGCACGATCTGCTGTTGCGGCTGTATCTGGATACCGACGAATCGAAAGAATTGGGCGCGTCGTTCCGCGGCAAGCGCAAGCCGGATGCAGACAAATTTGGCCACTGATTTTTAACTGCAGAATTTTAACCACAGATGAACACAGATGAACACAGATAAAACCGAATCGTGTGGGTATCTGTGTTCATCTGTGTTTATCTGTGGTTCATAGGTTTTTGACTATGTTGTTGACGTTACACAACCCCCAAACCGCGCGCCGCTATTACGACGCCGGTTGGTGGCGTCCCGAAACCATGTACATGCTGTTGGCGCAACACGCGCGCGTGCGACCGCAGGCGTATGCGTTGCGTGACAGTCGTCTTCGTTTGAACTGGGCGCAATTGCTGCAGTGGGTGGATGCACTAGCCGCCGATCTGCACACGGCGGGTTTGAAGCGCGGCCAGCGGGTGTCGGTGTGGTTGCCCAACCGTGTGGAAGCCGCGGTGGTATTCCTTGCCTGCTCACGCAATGGTTATGTGTGCAACCCTTCCCTACACCAGAATTACACCGTGGTCGAGATCGTCGCGCTGATGGAGCGCATTCAGAGCGCAGTGCTGTTCGCGCAGCCGGGCTATGGTGCGGACGCAGACAAAGTGGATGTGTTCGAGGCCGCGAAAGCGCTACCGGCGTTAAAGCGCGTGTACCGCATGAATGCGGACGGGTTCCCTGCGTTGGGCGCGGCGCTCGCTGCAGCGACGCTGCCGGAAGTGGACACCGATCCCGACAAAATTGTGTATCTTGCATTTACCTCCGGCACCACCGGCGTGCCCAAGGGAGTCCTGCACTCGGATAATACGCTGCTCGCCAATGGCCGCGCGATGGTGCATGACTGGCATCACGACGAACACACCGTGCTCTATACGCACAGTCCGCTGTCGCATCACATTGCCACGGTGGCGATCGCGCAAAGTCTGTGCGCGGGATTCGAGCTGGTGCTGAACGATCTCAAGCCGGGCATGAAACCGCTCGACGGTCTGCTGGAAAGCGGCGCGACCTACGTGATGGGCGTGCCGACGCACGCCATCGACATTCTGGCCGACGCCAAGCAACGCGGCTTAGGTGGCTTGAGCGGGCTGGGCAAGGTCAAGCTGTTTTACATGGCGGGTTCGACCATTCCACCGCAAACTGCGCGCGCGTTTCTCGACATGGGCATCAAGCCGCAGAACATCTACGGCATGACTGAAAACGGCTCGCACCAATACACCATGCCCGACGACAGCGTGGACATCATCACCACCACCTGCGGCCGCGCCTGCCACGGTTATGAAACCAAACTTTGGGATCAGGAAAATCCCGATATCGAAGCCAAACCCGGCGCCATCGGTGAGATCGGCACGCGCGGCGCACTGCTGATGCTGGGCTATTTCAACAACCAGACGGCCACGGAAAATTCGTTCAACGCCGGCGGCTGGTTCATGAGCGGCGATCTTGGGCGCATGGACGACTTGGGCAACCTGCAGATCGTGGGTCGCAAGAAAGATTTGATTATCCGCGGCGGGCATAATATTCATCCGTCGCGCATTGAGAATCTTGCTTTGAAGCATGCGGCAGTGTTGAAAGCGGCTGCGTATCCCGTTGCGGATCAGCGCCTGGGCGAGCGCGTATGTCTGGCGATTATTCAGCGCGAGGGCAATAAAGTTGATCCCGATCAGTTGCTGTCGCATCTGAATGAAGCCGGATTGTCGAAATACGACATGCCGGAGTTTTTTATTTGTATGGATGCATTTCCGCTGACTGCGAGCGGGAAAATTCTGAAGCGTGAACTGGTCGAGTGGACGAAAGCGGGAAAGATTATGCCCACGCCGGTGCGCTGGGTGGCGAAGGGTTGAGGCGTGGTGAGGCGTAATTTTATGCTGGGTTGCTACGAAGCTCGGAAGTTCTCTCTGTGACCTCTGGCTCTATTCTAAGGGACGCCTGTAGGATGCCGGTGACGAAGGAACCGCATCGGTCGGGTTCACGGTCGCGCAAGATGCACCACC
>JANMXV010000280.1:0-18780 GCA_031381325.1 Betaproteobacteria bacterium
GCAATTGCGCGACATGCCGTTTGACGAACTGAAGATCGACCGTGGTTTTGTGCATCGCGCGTGGGCCGACGAGACGGTGCGGGCGATCTTCAACACCAGCGTGAATCTGGCAAAGCAATTGGGCATGCAGATCGTAACCGAAGGGGTTGAAGACCGGGCGGACTGGGATTTTGTGCGGCGCTCGAAATGCGATATTGCGCAGGGCTATTTCATCGGCAAGCCCATGCCCGGCAATCTCCTATCCGACTGGATCGAGGACTGGGAAGAGCGCGCTTTGGTTGTTGCTTAAATACTACCAAACTTATGGTTTGTGGTACTAGGCGCGTGGTGACGCGGCTGGCGCGGGCGGCGGCACAAAGAAGCGCGCCGGCGCCGTGCGCATGCGCTCCATCAAAAGGGCGGCAAGCCCGCGACTTCCCGCGAAATCGGCGTCGCGCGCCTTGAGCGCAATCCACAGGGCGAGAGCGAAACTGACCGACAGATTGGTGACGCCGATCAGCGCGATGCCTGCCAGTGCTTCAATGAATGTCCGCACCTCAATGTGAAAATCGAGCGCTGTGAGGGCGAACGCGAAATTGGCCGAGGACAGGGTGACGTGCCGCACTTCCAGCGGCAAGCCCAGCATGACGCCGATGGGCGCCAGGGTTGCGAGCATGATGCCGAGCAGGACATTGCCGGCGAGGCCGCCCAGATTGCGTCCGATGTAATCGGCGAAGCGGTCGGTGTGCTGCGGGCCGAGCAGGCGGCGCAGCCAATCAAGATGCGCGATGCGCTGCGGGATGCAGTCGTAAGCCGCCTTATTGTCGAAATAGCCGGACATCAGGCCTGCAAGGAACAACAGGACGCCGGTCATCGCGGCATACGGGATAGCAAGGCTTGCAGTTGGCGAGAGGTCGTGCAGCGTGTGCTGTGCTTTCGCAAGATCGATCGTGTGGTGGCCGGTGATCCAGTGCCAGGCGAGCGCGATGGCGAGCGCAGTCGGTATGGCCACCGCCACGTTGCCTGCTATGGCAGCGAGCTGGCTGCGCACCATAGCGACCACCAGGTCGGCGAGGCGGTGCAGGTCACGCGTCTTGCCTTCCGACGCGTCGATACTCGCTGCTATGGCGGCCGCGGTCATGGCCGGCTGCTTGGTCGCCAGGGTGAAATTCAGGACATGGATCAGCACGAAGCTGAGCGAATAGTTCAGGCTGTGTACGAAGACATAGGCGAGCGGCGCCAGGGCGAGCTGGGTAAGCAGTATCTTGAAGAGCGCCATGAAGGCTACGATGAAGCCGCCGCCTGCTGCGGAACGCCACATCGCGGCATACTCGGTGCGATCGGTGGTGATGTAGTGTTCGCCGGTCGCCCTGGCATGCTCGGTCACGCGCAGCGCGAGCAGGCCGGTGAGACGGCCAAAAGGTTCGCGCAAGCTGTTGCGCCGGTTCTCGCCGCGCACAAGATCGTGCGTCAGGCGCATCCAGCGGTCGACCGCCGCCATGCGCGCGTCCGGCTGGAAGCGTGCGCACAGTACGCCGGTGAGCTGCACCAGCCGCTTCAGCGACTGTTCCATGCGCACCAGCAGGAAGGTGAGGCTCAGGCTGGTGCCTTCGCTGGCGGCGGTGCGCCGGGCACGCACCATCACATCGCTGCACTGATCGAATAGCACCATCATATGCAGTTCGTCCTCGTGCTCGGTCGCAGGGTCGGCATGGCGTGCGCGCCAGGCTTCGGCAAAGTGCAGCACTTCCGCGCCCAGATGCACGAAGGGCGACTCGAATTCGATGATGCGCGGCTGCACCCGGGTCAGTTCGGGCTCCAGCCCCATCGCACCAATGCGCATGGCCAGCACCTGCATGGCCTCAAGCAGTTGCGCCTCGGTGTGCAACTGCCAGTGTTTTTCACTGCTTGCGTCTAGTTCATTGGGCGCTGCATCACTGAAAACTGCGTCCCACAAAGCGAGCTTGACCTCAAGCGATCCCGCCGCCAGCCAGATATGATCATCGCTGTGCCGGAACACGCAGTCGAAGCAGTCCTTGAGCCGCGCGGCATCGGCTATTTCGGGCAGCATGCGGCGCGTGGCGCGGCGCCACAGCGTGCTGAAAAATCCGGTGTTCGGCAGAATGCCCGCGTCGGTGTAGAGGCTGACCTGGTGCGTTCCACGAAATAGCTGCTCTAGTTGGCGCCGCAGCGTCGCACGATGCTTCGCCTGGCCTACTGCGATGTCGCGCAACGTCGTAAAGGCGGATGCAGCCGCTTCAGGGTTGTGCGGATCACCGGGCCGAACGGCGTCAACCAGGGCAATAAAAAAACGCAATGCGCCCTCGGGTGTATCCGCATAGGGGCGTTCGAGAACGGCAATCAGATTTGATTGAGGCATGAGCGAATGGTTATGCACTGGTGAATTACCGATAGTTGCAGCAGGCTGTATGCGTCTCCCGTCCCGCAAGCAACGGGCAACCCATCGTTGCCGATTCTGGGACGACTACATCCTTAGCAAGTGCGAGGGCGACTGCAAGTTCGCCATAGCGGTTCTCGTGACGCAGACCGCCGTCCACAGGATGCGAACCGCCAAGGCTTATCTGGCCTTGCGCCGGCGCGGTCGCGCGGCAACGGTTTTGCGATTCTTACCAGCCTTGGACAATGCGATGGCAACGGCCTGTTTGATCGCCTTTGTCTTGGTCGACGGATGGCTGGCGCCTATCGATCCTTCTTTCTTCCAGTCATCCACCAATGTCTTGATATTGCTGCTCACCACAGCCTGACTGGATCCTTTTCTGAGCGGCATTGGCATTCCTCCTGCGGCAAAATTAACGGGACGCGCTACTTACCAGGCGCGGCGCTGCAACCGGATCGAAATCTGCCCAGTCTCCATCACGCCATTCACCATCCGCTTGTTCGATATCCGCCGCACCTTCCTTGCGCAGGGTATCGATCACGCGATTTTCGTTCAGCGGATTCGCAATGCGCACCGACAACAGGACGCCGCCCGGCCGGGGTACCGGGGTACGTGAATCGCCTTCATGAGTGCCCAGTCCGTGCAGCGCACCGGCCAGCGATCCCACATAGGCGCCAGTCGCCGCGGCGGCAAGCGCGACCACCGGCCCGCCCAATGCGCCCAGCGCGCCCGCGGTGAGCCCCGCGGCAACCGCCGTGCCCACTGCCGACTGTCCCGCACCTTCTGCACCGGGATCTACTACCTCGTCTCCACCGCCGGCAATAGCATCGTGCTGACCCGGCGGGTTGTTGTGAAAAATGCAGATATCGGTAGCGTCAATGTAGTGGGCCATCAATGCCGCCACGGCGTCCGCGCGGTCTTTCGTCTGAAATCGTCCTGCGATGATTCGTTCCATTGTATTGCCCTTTCGCGCCGCAGCATTACTTACATCCGCCCGGCAAGGAGTTTGAAGTGCTTGTCGATTAGGGAAAACCAGGTACCCGGCATTATGTTCCTCTGCTGCGGAGTAAAGTTCTGTTCGGTAGCCTACACAAGGAAGCGGCCGGAAAGTTACTTGGAAGTTATGTGCGCCAGCGAACAGAGAATACGTTCGTCGATACCCACAATCAGCAATGTAATAAGCGCTCGCGCGACTCCCTGCATGGCGTCGGGCTGCGTCCAGGGTCGATAATCAATCAATCTAAGCAACCGTAAGGAGACGAAAATGAACTGGGATCGCATCGAAGGCAACTGGAAGCAAGTCAAGGGCAATATCAAAGAGCAGTGGGGCAAACTTACCGATGATCATCTCGACCGGATCGCCGGGAAACGGGATCAACTGGTCGGTAAAATTCAGGAAAATTATGGCATTGCCCAAGACGAGGCCGAGCGTCAGGTGAAAGATTGGGAACACCGAAATCAGGATGTCTTTGCTGAAACCGCTGCCGCGGTTAAGAAGCTCCCAAAACACTTGCATGGGAGCACAGAGTAGCGCTACCCGGCACCCGTAAGCATGGGGATGTCTTCAATAAAATCGAAACAAGGAGAAGAAAAATGAGTCTTGGAATGATTCTCTTGATTATTCTGGTGCTGGCGCTTTTGGGTGTGATTCCGACTTGGGGCCATAGCAGCAACTGGGGTTATGGCCCCAGCGGCGGCATCGGATTGGTGTTGTTGATCGTTGTGATACTGGTTGTGATGGGCAAGATATAACGCGCTGCTTGTTACTTAAGCTCGTGAATAACTGGATACAGAAAGGCAGGACACAATTAATACACACGCAGCGCATGTGCGAAAACCAAATGCCAGTTCACGTTGACAACTTCAAGAGAAAACTATGATTTTAAATAGAAATTTAATGTTCGCACTGACCATAGCCGGGGGCGCTGCAGTTGCCGCTGTTCTCGCCGTTCAGCGTAATGCACGGCGACTGGAAGCGATGCAGCATCAGAATGACTTGCAAGTGTGGGATAACGAAACCGGCAGCATCGGTAGCAATATAGCGCCAGCCGCCGTAAAGAAGCCGCGGTGAACTTCGACTTCGATCTTCAGCGTGACATTCCAGATTGTCCCTGTTGCGTGAATGGGTCTTCGGAGAATGTCGTGCTGATTCTTCAATGTTGATTGCGATCCAAACGAATTGACATGCGTTCGCGCCTGCTGCTGATGGTCGGTATCGTGGGCTGGCTTCCTGCCTGCACCGCAGGTTTTGTCGATGTTCCCGCGCGCAACAATTTTCCTGCGGTGTCGGCGCAGGCGATTTCGAGCACCGACACCACCCGCATGGCGCCGATGCGGGATGAGGGCAAAGGGCGTACCAAAGTAAGATGCGCTGAATGTGGATTGGTTGTATCCCTGCGGGAAATAGCAGGCAATGACGGAGACTTCCTTCACGCGGCGGCAGGTGGGATAACGGCTGGAAGTCAGATTGAATCGCAGATAAAAGTGTCCCGCAGCTATGAAATGACAATTCGCATGGCCGACGGCTCGAGCCGTGTGATTCGTCATGAAGGCCCGGCAAATTGGCGCTCAGGGGAACGCGTTATCCTGATCGCGGGCGCAAACCCGGCGGCCGGGCGCAAGGTGCAGTCGTGGGCGAGGTAGCCGAGTCTTCAGATCAAACCGCTTGAGATGAATCAGCGAAAACATTTCTCGATGCTGCGGAGTTTTCACCTCGCCGACTTTTTAACGCTCGCCAATGCAGCGTGCGGCGTAGCGGCGATTTTTCTTGTGATGACATACATGGGCAACGCATCAGTGGCTCATTTTCTCGTCGCCGCTGCGCTGGTGGCGGCGGCGCTGGTATTCGACGTGTTGGATGGCCGCGTAGCGCGATGGCGGCATACCCACTCGGCGCTTGGACGCGAGCTCGATTCGCTGGCTGACATCATCTCGTTTGGCGTCGCTCCTGCGGCACTCGCGTTTGCCGCCGGCCTACGCGGCGGTTGGGATGCGGTCATATTGATTTACTTTGTATGTTGCGGGGTAAGCCGCCTCGCGCGCTACAACGTGACCGCCGAGAGCCTTGCGCAGGGCAGCGACAAGGTCGCGTACTTTGAAGGCACGCCGATTCCCACCAGCGTACTGCTGGTCGCGGGTTTGGCGGTGCTGGCCTGGCAGAATCGGCTGGGCGCGAATCTCTATGGCGGCGTGTGGGCATGCGGCCCGTGGGATTTGCATCCGCTGGCGCTGCTGTTTCTGTTGTCGGGAACCTTGATGATCAGCAAGACATTGCGCATTCCCAAGCTTTAAGCGTGAGCGGCCAGCCGCCGCGTATACTGCGGCGGCATCCTATTGCCTAGTGTACGGTCTCGTACAGACTGTCCCGATCACTATCGAATAGTCTCACCAAGGTAATGATGTGCAAATCGGGGCAGTTGTGTGCCATGCCGGTTGACAACAATTTGCCACTGCTGATTAACGGGAGGAAAAACAATGCGCTGCGCCCTTATTGTTCTGTGGATGTTGCTGGGGCCGGTGAGCGCGGCCTATGCTCAGGTGAGCATCGGTATCGGCCTTCCGGGCGTGAGTATCGGCATCAATTTGCCCGTATACCCGGAACTCGTGCGTGTGCCGGGCTACCCGGTCTACTATGCGCCGCGAGTGAATTCGAATTTTTTCTTTTATGATGGCATGTATTGGGTTTACCAGAGCGATAACTGGTATGCGAGTTCCTGGTACAACGGCCCTTGGGGGCTGGTAGGCCCGGAGGTTGTGCCGCTGTATGTGCTGCGCATTCCCGTGCGCTACTATCGCGATCCTCCGGGGTATTTTCGCGGTTGGCGGACGGATGCGCCGCCGCGCTGGGGCGATTATTGGGGCAATGACTGGCAGCAGCGTCGAAGCGGCTGGGACCGCTGGAACCGCAATGCTGTTCCAGCGCCCGCTCCGCTACCGGCGTATCAGCGGCAGTTTTCAGGGAACCGGTATCCGCAGCAGGAGCAGCAGCAGCGCGACCTTCACGGCCAGAATTACCGTTACCAGCCGCGTGATGCCGTAGTGCGCGAGCACTATCGGGAGCGGGAGCAACGAGCGCCCGCGCCTTCACAGCGAGGACAGCAGGGCGCGCAACAGGAAAGAAGTACAAGGCCGCAGGAAGTCCAGCGGCCGAATCCACCGCAACAGCAGCAAGGTGCTCCAGCCCAGCCTCGATCACAGCCGCCACAAAGAGGCGAAGAGGTTCAGCGGTCAGCGCCAGCCCAAGCCCCTGCGCAGCAGCGAGGCCCATCCATGCAAGAACAAAGCCAGCCGCCACGGCAGGCGCCAGCCCAGCGTGAGCAGCAAGCGCCAAGGTCAAACCAGGAAAGCGCCCCGCAAGGCAAGGGTGCGTCTCAAGAAGAAAGGCGCGGGCAAGGGCAGGATAAAGGCCGTGACCGTGATAAAGGTGACGAGCGCGGTCAGGACCGTAATCGCTAACAGGGCAGCAATGATTTTACTTTGCACAGCCGTCGCCGCTTTCATGCTTGGCTTAACCGCCGCGTCTGCGGTATACGCGGCGGAGCCTGCGGCTACCGCCGATCCTTCGCCGTCAAGGATGGTGCTGGAGAAGAAATTAGACGTACGGGTTGTTGATCCACCGAAGCCCGATTTTTCAGCCGACATCGAAGCACGCAAAAGCTACGCCATTCCTGCGCTCGAAATTTTTGGCTTTGACTTCCTGTTGAACCGCTTCAACCGGCACTACTTTGCCGGAAATGATTACGACAGCAACTTGTCGACCATCCGCCGTAACTTGCGCAGCGCTTGGGTCGTAGACAATGATCCCTTTAAAATCAATCAGTTAGGGCATCCCTATCAAGGGTCGATGTACCACGGTTTTGCGCGCTCGGCTGGACTTAACTACTGGGAGTCCCTCGGCTACACGTTTGCGGGCAGCGTCTTCTGGGAGATTGCAGGGGAGAGAGTGCCACCGGCAAAAAACGATCAGATCATGACCGGCATCGGCGGCACCTTCTTGGGCGAAGCGCTATTCCGAATGTCGAGCCTGGTGCTCGAAAAAGGTGATGGTCCCCTGTTCTGGCGTGAGGTTGGCGCCGCGGTTATCTCTCCATCAACCGGCTTTAACCGGCTCGCCTTCGATAAGCGATTCGATACCATCTTCGCCAGCCGCAATCCGGCCTACTACAGCCGCTTGGGGCTCGGCGTCGCCGGCACCGCCCAAAATGTCCCCGGCACCTCTACTACCTTCAAACGCAACGAGGCGCAAGCGGATTTTTCGCTGGATTACGGGCTGCCTGGAAAACCCGGCTATGGTTATACACGTCCGTTTGATTACTTCACTTTCCAGGCTACGGCTTCAAGCGCCAACGTGTTCGAGAACGTGATGACGCGTGGCCTGCTAATCGGCAAGGACTACGCAGCCGGCAACAACACGCGGGGCGTATGGGGACTCTATGGCAGCTACGACTATATCGCACCGCAAACCTATCGCGTATCAAGCACGGCGCTGTCGCTCGGCACCACCGCCCAGACGTGGCTATCCAATTCGATAGCGCTTCAAGGCACGGTCCTTGCGGGTTTGGGCTACGCCGCGACCGGGACCATTCGTGGTGCTGCTGAAAATGACTACCATTATGGCGCTGCACCGCAAGCGCTTATTGCGTTGCGCCTGATATTTGGCGAAACAGCCGCACTGGATGTGACGGCGCGTGACTACTACGTAACCCGTGGGGGCGCTGGCAGCACCGGCGGACACGAAAACATTACCCGCGCGGATGTTTCATTCGCGGTGCGCGTCCATCGCCAGCATGCTATTGCAGTCAAATACCTGTGGAATCGCCGCGATGCGAGCTTTCCCGACCTCGGGGACAGAATACAGAGCCGTGGAACGTTTGGCATCTTCTACACGCTGTTGGGCCATGAGCGGTTCGGGGCCGTGGATTGGCGTTGATGGCGTCGTGCCAGTCGGTAGCGCAGCAGGATTGTGAGCGGAAATACCTTTTAAGTATTGGCTGCGGTTCGTCATATACTATGAATTGCTGTCGCACTTCGACCGTGCGACGCTGCGCGTTTCCGCTGAGCCCGCAAGCATGCGGCAGCGGCTTCAAAAACGATAGGCGATGCCCGCGGCAGCATAGTAATTCGACCTGCGCTCCGCCAGCGGACTGCTCGCGACGTTGCTTTGCAGGCGCCGCGCTTCCAGGTTGCCGACTACTATCCATTGCTTGCTCACGTCGAATGACCACAGCAATCCGGCGCTGGCATACGCCCAACCACTGCCGGGATCGAACGCCGGCAGGCGCGTGGGGCCGGAAAGCGCCGGCGTGACGCCATAAAAAGTGTTCGCCGACTTTGCGTTCGCCCACAGCGCCTGCGTGAATATCCCCGCACTAAAACGGCCCTGCTGAAACACGCCTGCGCTAAGGCGCAAATCAACCTGGGCGCCGCGCTCGCTGCCGGTGTGCTGCCGCGCGCGCGCGAGCAGTGTGACCGGCATGGGACCGAACTTGTGATCCCATTCGAGATGCACGCCGATTGACGCCCCTACATCGACATCCGGGACGCCGTGGATTTTGAGGAAATCAGAGTCGCGGCCTTTGCGTCCCGGTTCATAGGCAATTTGCGCGCCGGCATGGAGCCCCGGCGCAAGCGCCATGCGCAGACCGGCTTCGAGCACGCCCTGGGTCGAGCGCACGAACCACGGATGGCCGTAGTAGCGGACAACCGGCACCAACTCGCCGCGCTGGGAAGCCGAGCCGTCGTATGCCGGCCGCGTGCGCAGGCCCGGGCCGATCATCGAATCCTCAGACAGCTCCGCGACAACGGCCAGCGGCGCCATCAATCCACAAGCGCATGGCTGCTGCCCGGATGGCGGCCGCAAGCGCTAGAAATTTACATAGCGAAGGCTTCAATGACATTGCGCTAAGGCGGCGGAGCGCAACTGCGCGGTGCGGCTTTGTTTGAGCCAGGCCCACGCGGCGTCCTCGCGCGCGAAGTTGAAGTGCTGCACCTGCGCGTGGACGAAATGGTTTGCAATGTTCGGCATGATAATGGCGAACGCGCCGTCCGCGACGACCGCGACTTTTTCGATGCTCTGGTGATGCGACCTGACGAATTTCAGGTGAGCCAGCAGCGCGCCGAAGTCTTTCCAGCCGGGAAACGATTTTGCGCGTATCAATACGCCGTGAAGCTTCCCGTACTGCTCCAGATACGCATCGACATGGCCCGCCAACGCGGTGAAGTCTGCTGCTTCAAGTGGTCCTTCGGGATGCAGCACCAGTATTCCGTCGTCGTGTCGCAGGTCGTGGTTGAGCATGGGATATTCTCTATTGGGCACAGTAGGCAATGGCGTGAATAGTCCTCGCAGCGCAAACAGGGTTAGCTGTGTCTTCAACCGTTCGAGTACTTATTTGATTCTCGATACGGTCGAGGATTCGCGCTATGTTTAAGAGACTGACCTCCGCGGAAGGGCGGGTCTGTGCGTTACCGCACGCAGGGTGTTTTGTTATGTTAACCATGCCGGGGGGCATTAAGCATCGTGCTTTTTTTCTCTCTATTGTCTCGGGCTGAAGGACGCTTGCGTTTGCGCGAATTTCAGCGCCAAATCCAGCGTATCCATGAATTCGTTGATCTTGATCGGTTTGGTGAGATAACGGAAGAAGCCTGCCGCCAGGCCTTTCTCAATATCGCGGGGTATTGCATTGGCACTGAGCGCAACCACCGGAATGTGCGCGGTTGCCGGGTCTGCGCGCAGGATTTTCAGCGCCTGAATACCGCTGATGCCGGGCAGATTGATGTCCATCAGAATCACGTCCGGGCGGTGGGCGCGCGCCATCTCGATGCCGCGGTTACCGTCGATCGCGCTCAGCAAGCGCATACCGGGACAGCGTGCGATGAGATCTTCGACCAGCATCAGGTTGGCCGGGTTGTCCTCGACATAGAGCAGGGTGTGCAATGGCGCGCCGGCTTGATCCTGCGCCCGCGTGACAGCCGCGGGTTGATCTGCGCCGGCGGCAGCTTGTGGTGCAGCCATCAGGTTCAGTTCGATCCAGAACACGCTGCCAACACCGACCGCGCTTTCCACGCCGATTTCGCCCTTCATCAACTCGACCAGCCGCTTGCTCACCATCAGGCCGATGCCGGTGCCTTCCTCAACACCGGTCTCTTTTCCGAGACGATTGAACGGCTGGAAAAGCTGCGCGAGCTTATCCGCAGGCAATCCTTCGCCGCTGTCCTTGATATTAATGCGAATACGGCCTGCGGTGCTCGCAACGTAGTCCACCACGACCGTTCCGCCCACCTTGTTGTATTTGATCGCGTTGGAAAACAGGTTGATGAGAACCTGCTTCACGCGTGTGCGGTCGGCTTTGACAAAGTACGGAATTTCGAACTGGGGAAAGGTCATGCGGGTGTCGTGGGTATGCGCCTGCGGATCGATCATGGCCTGGCATTCGCGCACGACTTCGTTAAGCGATATCGGTTCCAGCGACAGCGGCAGCTTGCCGGACTCGATTAGCGCGAGATCGAGGATTTCATTGATCAGTTCCAACAGGTACCACCCCGCCTTGAGAATCTGATCGACGCTGCGCTTCTGGGAGGGCGTTGGCAGCGGCGAACCGGATTCTATGAGTTGGGCAAAACCGAGAATCGCACTAAGCGGCGTGCGCAGCTCATGGCTCATGCTGGAGAGGAAATCCGATTTCGCGAGATTGGCTTTTTCCGCAACGGCAATAGCCTTGTGCAGGTCCAATTCGACCTGCCTGCGCACGGAATTGTCGGTGCCGATCAACAGGTATCCGATGATATCGCCATAATCATCGCGCAACGCCGTGATCGACACGATTGCCGGAAAGCGGCTGCCATCCTTGCAGATGTAGGTTAATTCATAGCTGTCTTCGATCCCGCGCGAAGCTTTAAAAGCCAGGGCCTCGAAGCCCGGCGTAATAGGGGTTGCGAGTTCGACGCTCAGTGCCTGCGCGCGCGCCAGCACTTCCTGCGGATCATGGATATCGCTGGGGTTGATCTTGTTCACGACTTCGGCGGCCCGATAGCCCAGCATGCGCTCGGCGCCGACATTGAACAACTGAATCATGCCTTTTTCGTCGGTGGCGATAATCGAGAAATTGGCGCTGGTGAGAATGGCGTTCTGCAAGGCTCTCGTTTTAAGCAACGCTGCCTGGCGCTGCACTTCGGTGATGCCATCCGCCTTGCCGGCTTCGTCGGGAACGACGGGATCTTTTTCTTTCTCGGACAAGTCCGGCCTCCGTGCAAAGCGTACAAAATAATGGGTTTTGTGTGCCCGTCCTGGCGGACAGGGTTTCTGCAGCCTATTTGAAATGACACGCCGAAATAGAATTAAGTGTACCGCAATACCTGCCCAGCAGTTTCACACTGGAAGCAGAGATAGTCAGGACGCTGGCACGATGATTGTTCGCATGTTTGCGCCGGATTACGACGCCTTGCTCTATAAGTCTGGCTAATTTGCGGCGTACCGTCGTGCGCGAACTGATATTCAGCAGAAAGAGCAGTTTCAGCGTAATGGGTGTCCCCTGCTCATCCGCATATCCGATCTCGATGACAATATCGAAATCGACGATGGACGATGGACTTGAGGAACGGCAGTTGCCGCCTTTCAAACTCCCTGATTTGTCTTAATCCGGTAAATAATTTCATGGTTTATATTGTTCTTGATTATGGATAGTGCAGCTATGGTGTAGCTCAAACATGGCACGCAACAATTACTTCAGCCACAGCGACCGCGACGGTTCCAATCCGGCGCAACGTGTCGAGCGCGCGGGCTATCGACACCGCGCTACCGGCGAAAACATCGCTGCCGGCGGGCAAATGAAAGCCGAGGATGCGGTGGCGGGCTGGATCAAAAGCCCGGGGCATTGCGCCAACCTGATGAATCCGGCGTATAGCGAAATGGGCGTCGCCTTCGCGGTCAATCCCCGGAGCGAGATGGGCGTGTACTGGACGCAGGCGTTCGGCGCACCGCGCTGATGCAAACCCGTCCGTATCTACCGGCCTTCTTCTTGATTGAGGAAACCGGTGGAATTTAACGCGCTTGGGCAACGCTATGTGCGATAGCGTACAGAATTCGCCTGGTATTTCGAATATCCTGCGAAACAACACGATAGGCCCTGCCGACGCGGGAAAATATCGAGTCTGATTTATTCAATTCATTCTGATTTCGTGGAACCTCGGATAAATCGTGCCCCGCGTGCCTGCAAACAAGCAGCAAGTTTCCACAGACCCGTCCCCGCCAACGGTTGTCGTCAGCGGCGATGGTGTTCGCCTCGCGTTGGCGGGTGCGCTTGAAATAGTCACGCTCGCCGAAGCCAGGAACTCCCTGAAGAAATGGTCGAAGCAAGGATCATCGCGCGCGCTTGATATTGCCAAGCTCGACAGCCTGGATACACCGGGTGCGTTGTTCCTGTGCGGTCTGCGTGACAAGGGCGTGGAACTCACCGGCATCCGCGCCGAGCATCAGGCGCTGCTCGATCTCATCTGCGGGCTCGATCTCAAGCCGTTACCGAAAGTCGCAGCCGTCCCCCGGTGGCGCCAGATCATCATCCAGATCGGCAAAGGCGCGCACGATGCC
Source organism: Betaproteobacteria bacterium (assembly GCA_031381325.1). Classification (GTDB taxonomy): domain Bacteria; phylum Pseudomonadota; class Gammaproteobacteria; order Burkholderiales; family SG8-41; genus UBA5216. The sequence continues at coordinate 12,960 of JANMXV010000280.1, forward strand.
AGGCACGACGCGCTCGACCTCATCACCTTTGTCGGCCGTGCGGCGAGCTGGACTGTTAACGCCCTGATTCACCCACATGGCCTGCGCCCGGCGTCGATATCGCGGCATGTCGCGGAAACCGGCATTCATGCGTTGCCCATCATCGGCCTGATGGCCTTCATGATCGCGATCGTCATCGGCTATCAGGGCGTGGCCCAGTTGCGCCCCTATGGCGGCGAGGACTTCACTATCAACCTGGTGGCGGTGTCGGTATTGCGTGAAATGGGTGTGCTGATCACATCCATCATGGTGGCCGGCCGTTCGGGTTCGGCCTTCACCGCTGAAATCGGCGTCATGCAGACGCGCGAGGAAGTCGACGCGCTCAAAGTGATGGGCATTGAACCCATGCAGGTGCTGGTGGCGCCGCGGGTGATCGCTCTGGTCATCACCCTGCCGTTGCTCACGTTCTTTGCCGACATCATGGGCCTGATCGGCGGCGCCGCCATTTCGTTATTCCTGCTTGATGTATCTCCGACGCAATACCTGACGCGCTTGCCGCAGGTCATCGACAGCAGCGATTTCTTCGTCGGCCTGTTCAAGGCGCCGGTGTTTGCTTTCTTCATCGCCATAATCGGCTGTATGCACGGGCTGCGGGTGAGCGGCTCGGCAGAAAGTGTCGGCCGGGAGACCACCCGCGCCGTGGTGAAATCAATTTTCCTGGTCATCGTGCTCGACGCATTTTTCTCCATCCTGTTTGAAAAGATCGGCGTATGACCACCCGCGCCCCAGCGCATGCCGGGACTATCCTTTGCGCGCGGGGTATCGTCAACCGCTTCGGCAAGCAGGTGGTACACGACAAGCTCAGTCTTGAAATCGAGCGCGGCGAAATCATCGGCATCGCGGGCGGATCGGGATCAGGCAAATCGGTGCTGCTCAAAACGCTCGTTGGCCTGCATCAGCCGGATGCCGGCGAAGTGCTCCTCAACGGCAAAACGGTTCAATCCATCGGCGCGGCGGAAAAAGCGTCGCTTATCGGCGTGCTGTTTCAGCAAGGCGCATTGTTTTCCTCGCTGTCGGTGGCGCAGAACATCATGCTGCCGATGCGCGAACATACAGCGCTGCCGGTGGAGGAGCAGGAACAGATCGCGGCGATGAAACTGGCGCTTGCCGGTTTGCCGGCGGACAGCGGCATCAAGTTTCCTTCCGCGCTTTCCGGCGGCATGGTGAAGCGCGCCGCGTTCGCGCGGGCGCTCGCGCTCGACCCGAAAATTCTTTTTCTCGACGAGCCTACTTCCGATCTCGACCCGATCGCCGCCAGCGGCATCGACGCGCTGATCCGGCAACTCAACGATAGCCTCGGCGTTACCGTGGTTATCGTCACGCACGATCTCACCACCCTGTTTACCGTCTGCGGCCGCATCGCCGTACTGGTCGACAGGAAAGTAACCGTCGACACCGCGGACAAGCTGATGAAGTCCGCGCACCCGTGGATTCACGACTTTTTTCACGGGCCGCGGGCGGAAGGCGCAATGAAAGCAAGGAAAACTAGCCATGGAAAGTGACAAGCACTATTTTTTGGAGGGGCTGTTCATCATCGGGTTCTTCGTTGCCGCGGCATTTTTTGCCGTGTGGCTGGGAAGCCCGGGCCGCAATGACGATGTGCTCTACCGCATTCATTTTCCCGACTCGGTAAGCGGGCTCGCGGTTGGCGATCCGGTAAAATTCCGCGGCGTCGATGTCGGCACGGTCAAGTCCATGATCATCGATCCTGACAATACGCGCCTGGTGCGTGTGGATGTGCGGTTGCGCAAGGAAACCCCGGTTAAAACCGACACCCGCGCCAGCCTTACGCTGAAAGGCATCACCGGTGTGGTGTTTATCGAGCTGAACGGCGGAGATCCGTCAGCGAAGACCTTGCTTGCGGTCACGGCCGAGGACAAAATTCCCGAGATACCGTCGGAAAAAACCGGCCTCAAAGCCATGCTTGATGACCTGCCGAAGCTGGTCACCAAATTCGCAGCCATCGAGGACCAGGTGAAGAAAGTCATGACAGGCGTCGGCGCGTTGACGGACAAGGCTAAGGAAGTGGTGACGAACGTCGGCGCAGTGACGGACAAGGTCAAGGCCAACCCTTCGCTGCTGCTCAGACGCCCCGAGAAGGAAAGCGATGATGGCGGAAAGAAGTGAGCGGAGTTTTAGAAGATGCTCATGACCGGGCGCCTGTTTGTTTGGACGTTGAACGCGGCAAAGCTCTTGCGTCCCGCACCAGTTGCTCGCAATCACTGTCCTTTCCCGGACCGGGGTCGATCAACGGAATCAGCAGCAGCAACGGATGGACCAGGCCCAGCGCCACCGCACCGATACCGCGCGCGGCCATCTGTACCTTGTCGACTTGTACGGCGGGCGCCGCAAAACTGCCGCGAATGTAGATCGGACTGCGCAGCGCCAGGGGACTGGTGTTCTTGGTTTTTTGATTAAGCGTTATGTCCAGTTTTTCCTGCGCCAGATTGATGCTGCCGGTGCCGACGATGGTGGTGATCTCGGTGTCGAAGATCAATGCTTCGGCGCTCATGGCCCCTGCCTTCACCTCGAAGTCGGCTACTCCGCAACGCAACTTGACGAGCTTGTCGCCGGTCACTTGCAGGGCCAGTATTTCCCACAGATGCAGCCCGACTTTTTCCATCATCATTTTGCTAATTTCGCCGCCAACGATAACCAGTCCGACTTTGCCATTGGAACTTGCCAGCATTTGCCCCACCGAATTGCCTGTTCCCGCGAGATCGAACTCGCCGTTGATCTGGCCGATGCTGGTCTTGTTCAACTCGACCGTCGGAAACAGCTTGGCAATGAGAATTTTTCGCGCCCGCACCTGGGCGCGCGCCTGGATAGGACGCTTGCGCCCATCCAGCGAAATCACGGCATTCAGTTGGCCGCCGGCGATGCCGAAATTGAGCGGATCGAGTTTCAGCACGGAATCGCGCAGACTCAAGTGGGTAACCAGGTTTTCAAGCGGCAGTTCCTGGGCGCGGCGGATGGTCTTGGCACTCAGTTTGACCTCTGCGTCCACGCTGTTCCAGCGCTCAGTGTTGAAGGGCAAGTCGGGCAGTACGCGCGCTTGCTTTGGCGTGGGCGTGGCGGTTTGAGAGGGTGGTGGAGCCGCTTGTTTGGCGGCTTGCACGGCGCCGGGCTTCGCACCGATCAAGGGGCCAAGGTCTGCGAGATCGAGCAACCTGGAAACCAACTCGGCTTTCATGAGCGGTCGTTTGCCGCCGGTATCGATCTGTAACGCACCTGCGATGTCGCTGTTGCCGATGCGGCCCGAGAACTTCTCGTAGCGCCACGTAGTCGCGCTATGCAGCAGGTGTCCTTCGGTGGTGTAGGGACGCGTTGCCGGAAATACGACGCCGAGCAATGGAAAGAGCTGTTCGAGGTTGTCTCCGCTCAGGGCAAGGCGCATGTCCATAGCCGAGAATTTGAGCAGGCTGGTGATAGTCCCGTCTGCCCGCACGCGGGTGCGGCCAACGGTAGCGTCGACTTTCAGCGCATACGGGGTGCTTTCGTCGCGCAGCGCCAGCACCGGCCCGCCGTTACCGCGGGCCTTGAGCGCAAGGCCTTTGTATTGGCCTTGGGCGGTGAAAGCGACACCGTCGCCCGCGGTAGCGCCCGGCTTCGCGTTCGAGGTCGAGAGCTCTGAACGGATGCTGGTCTTCTGCCCTGCATCGTCGTAGCCGAGCCGGCCGTTATCGAGCGTCAGGCGATCGATTCGAATACGCGCATCTTCGTCTTGCTGATCGAGATCCAGCAGCCAGTTCTTTCGACCGCCGCTGCCTTGCTCCAGAAACACCACCGGTTGTTCGAGCCGCACCTCGGGAAGCACGATGTTTCGCCGCAGCAATTGGGGCAAATCAATAGCGATTTCCACCGCATCGGCTGAGACCATCTGCTTTTCCCTGGCCCACTGCGGATTCGCGAACGTAACTGCGCTGGCGTGAATGTGCGGCAACGGCCAGCCCAATTTTATTTTTAGATCACCGTTGATGGCCAGTACGCGCCCGGTTTTCTCCGTCACCATGCGCTCAATCGGGCCGCGCAGCCAGTTCCAGCCAAAAATAACGATGAAAAGTACCGCCAGCAGAATCGGTGCGAGCAAGGCTGCGGCAATCCATTTGAGTGAACGGGGTAGGGTCATGGCAGTGTGCGAGGTGAAGCGGCGCGGACAATTCTCCGAATGACGGCTGGAATTTTCGCAATTATCCGTTTCGCACTGCAAAAACTGTGTTCGCCAGCGCACATACGCCAAAAAAGCTTTGTCATATCGTTCGCCCTCACTACAACGACGGTCGCTCTAATCGCAAGGCGCATTCAGCATGGGGAATTACTTTTTAGGCTGGATTCCTGGAGCGCCCGTGTTCGTTCTGGTAATTATCTACTTATTATTCAACTGCCAGTTCAAGGAGGTTTGAATTGTTGGCGCGAAATAGGAGCACACGCACGTTTCAAAGAAGGCCGGTCATTTCGACATTGTTTTTTCTTTTTTATACATAACCCAGGAGAACCCCATGGACACGACCGCACGCGGCACTACCCTTTCAACCTCTGGCATATCGAATCACGCCGAGAGCAACACCTTAAACAAGGCATCATCAGGCGCACACGCCGCTGTTGATTCGATGGCCGGGAAAGCAGAGGAGGCGGCAAGCAAAGCCAAGCCGGCGATCGATAGGGTGGCGGCAATTGCCCACCAGGCGGTGGACAAGGCGGCTGGCGCTGCCGCACCGACCGCCGACTGGCTGAGCGAGCAAGGCGAAAGTCTTAAAGGCACGCAGAAGAAACTGCTTGAGAATACGTGCAATTACGTTTCGGCCAATCCGGGGAAAGCACTCGGGATGGCGTTGGCTGCGGGTTTTTTGATTAGCCGCATGATGCGGTAACGAGTACCGGAACGGCCAACGTGTTGCACCCCAACCGGCAGTAAATCGCCGGCGCCGATTGGCTCTCGACCGGCGTGTAACACTGAAAAGCGGACACGCTCTACGCGCGAGACGCCGATCGTGACCGCAACGAACTGGTGCGCACCACTCGCAACACCCCATCGGGGCTTATCATGCGTGATGACGACGCACTACTGCGCTTGGGTGCGTGGCTGCAACAAAATAGCTATCGCTTCGTGACCGTAACACCGGCCACGCACGCTCGGGTGAACGCACGGGCGGGGGCGGACGAAGCGAAATCCTTGGAGGATGTTTTCGGCTGGAGCAGGCCGTTTCGACCGTCGCTGCTGCCGCAGCCACTGCTCACGTGGCTTGAACAAGGCGACGGCCTCGAACACGGGGCCGGATGGTTGCGCAGCAAGGTGCGGTTCTCAACCTTCGGCGATGCCCTGTACATGCACTCGGCCTATCCTACGGCGGAATCGGACGCTGTTTTTTTCGGCCCGGACACCTACCGGTTCGCGGCGCTGATACAGCAAACGCTGGCCACCTTGGTGGGTTCCCGAGTCGACTGTGTAGTCGATATCGGATGCGGCGGGGGCGCCGGCGGCATCACGGCCGTGAAGGCGCTGAAGCACGCGCCCTCGCAGCTTATCCTGGCCGACATCAATCCGGCGGCGCTACGCTATGCGCGCGTGAACACCGCACTTGCGGGAACGCCAAAGGCACGTTTTCGTCAGGGGGACCTATTTCGCGTCATCGATCATCCGATCGATCTGCTGATTGCGAACCCGCCCTACCTGCTCGATCCGGATGCAAGGCTGTATCGCCACGGCGGGGGCGATCTCGGCTCGGGCCTGTCGACGCGCATTGTGGTGGAGGGACTGCCGCGTCTCGCCGCCGGCGGAACG
>JANMXV010000301.1:0-1104 GCA_031381325.1 Betaproteobacteria bacterium
ACCGGCATGCCTGCATTCGAGCGGGTGCGGCGCGGCTTAGCACTGGTGCCCGAAGGCCGTGGCGTGTTCGCGCGGCTCACGGTGCAAGAAAATTTAGCGATGGGTGCTTACCTCCGTGATGACAAGGCGGAGATCGCCGCAGACTGCGAGCGTGCTTACACCACGTTTCCGCGTCTAGCCGAACGGCGCAAACAACTCGCGGGCACGCTCTCCGGTGGCGAACAACAAATGCTCGCTATCGCCCGCGCGCTGATGTGCAAGCCGCGCCTGCTGTTGCTGGATGAACCCAGCATGGGACTCGCGCCGATCGTGGTGCAAAAGATTTTTGAAACCATACGCGCCGTTGCAAGTGCAGGCGTCACGCTGCTGCTGATCGAACAAAACGCGCGGCTCGCGCTGCAAACCTGCGACCGCGGCTACGTGATGGAAAGTGGAACGATTACGCTGTCGGGCGAGGCGAAGGCGTTGCTGGACAATGCGGACGTGCGGCGGGCGTATCTCGGCGAGTAGCTGAGTGAGGACGGCAATTAAATCGACAGCCCAGCCTGGGGCCGCGCCATCGCCTTATTGCGCGACGCTTTTCACGAAAACTCTACCAGGCCCGCGACCGTGCCACTGAGCTCGAAACTCAAACGATTGCGTCTAACTACCCAGACATTGGATAATCACCAACAATCATGCTACGCTTTCGGCAATAGAGAAAAGAGTCTGACATATGGAATTTATTAAATAAAATCAATTAGTTACGGTAATATGCGTAATATGCGATTTCGAAAAAGTAGGGCGTAGTTTAATAATCACAGGTGGCTTTTCAAGGAGGAAATGAACGTGAAAAAAATTCTGGCGGCAGTACTGTTGACGTGGGGCGGGCTGGCGATGGCGCAGACCGCCGACGAATTGCTCAACGACGGCAAGAACACGGAGAACGTGACGACCTTTGGCATGAGCAACAAGCTGCAGATGTACAGCCCGCTGAAGCAGATCAACAAATCCAATGTCAAGCGCCTGGTGCCGCTATGGAGCACGGGCACGATGAGCGACACCGGCGAGCTGGCGCAGCCCGCGATTTATCAAGGCGTGATGTACGTCGTCAACGGCAATTGG
>JANMXV010000306.1:0-4307 GCA_031381325.1 Betaproteobacteria bacterium
AACCGGCAGCAGCATCGCGCCGGCAACAAGCGAAGTAAGTATAATTTTGGTTTTCATGATATTTCCTTTTACAGTATTGAGAATTAACTATGGATCCACGAAGCACGAAGTCGAATCCAGTGTTGTCAGTATATACCGAGCGGCCTTTAAGTTCTGTGCGTCGGCGCACATTCAGAAAAATATTTTTGCGCTTACTCACGGCCAACGGCATTACGTTAAAAATGAAGTGCCTGTTGTCATCCCCGAATCGCCTGACTGCCCTTGGCCGTATTCAGTATTCGTGAACGAAACTATCTGTTTTTTCAGATGATCTAAAAACACAACCAGGCAATTCACAATAGGGTTGCTACGCGGCCGCTAAAGCTGTTTGCCCGGCTTCCGCGGAAAACATGACCACTTGATTTCGCCCGCCGGATTTGGCCTGATAAAGCGCCACGTCGGCCGCCTTGATAATGGCCGCGGCCTCCGAAGCATGTTCCGGGAAAATAGCCATGCCCAGCGATAGGGTAATGGCGCCCAAGTCCTGGTTTGCATGACTTACGCGCAGCAGCCCTGCGTCCTCGCGAATTTTCTCGACGCGCTGCCGCGCACCTTCCGCGGTCGATGGAGACAAAATCAGAATGAATTCCTCACCACCGTAACGACAGGCAATGTCGCTTCCCCGTACGTGCTTTTTGAAGAACACACCCAACGCGCGCAAAATGGCATCGCCCCCGTCGTGACCGAAGTTGTCGTTGAACGCCTTGAAGTGGTCGATATCGACCATGATGACGGCCATCTGAGTCTCGTTGCGCTTGGCCCGGTGCTGTTCCTGCGCCAGCGCCTCTTCCATGTAACGGCGATTGAAAAGCCCGGTCAGCGGATCTCGAATCGACAGATTGCGCATGGACTCACGCAACTTCAGATTAGTAATGCCCAGCCCGATGTTATCGGCAAGAATTTTTGCCAATTTACATTTTTCCATCATGCGTGGTTCATCTGCTTCGTCATTTCTGACGATGCCGTCAAGGATATGCAAAATGCCCAACGTCTCGCCCTGTGCGAGCAGCGGCAGGCACACATACATGTGCCCGTCAGCATTTACATGGGTACACCGTTGCTCATGACTGAGAACGAGATGGCTCTGCCCGCGCCGCTGCGCCCAGCAATCGCTGGGCGGGAAGGTCAGGTTGGGCGACAGTATCGAGCCCCATGTTACCGCAGCTTCCAGCGCTTCGCGCGAGGCATTGAGCACGAACACAGCGCCGGAGTCTTCGGGAAACAATTGTGTGATGGTTTCAGTGATTACTGAATAGGCCTCGGCTTCAGTGGTGCTGGTCTGCAAAAAGTCGTTCATCTTGCTGAGTAGCGCAATCTCCTGATTGCGCTTGGAGAGCTTCATCGCCTGCAATCTGAGTGCGTCGTTGGCCGCATTGAGTTGGGCGATTTGTTCCGCGACGCTGATTTCCAGGCGCGCCATTTCACGCGCTAATTCCGCGGTGCGGTCGGCTATGATGGACTCGATCCGGCGCCCGTAGGACAACAACTTTTCCTGATGATCCGTCAGGGCGGTGGCTGCGACACCACTATTCGCGGCTACCCCGGCATTTTCGTCCCTTGCATTCATCTGGCCTTCACTCTCTGTGGAGGACTACTTGTTCTGCAAACTGTGATGCGACGTCCAGCGTGACCATGAACATAAGCAATTTGACGACCAAAGTTCGATTTATACCGCGCCGTCGCAATGCTCTCTGTACGCGAACGAACACAGGGAACGCTTTTCAGTATTACACTATAAGTATATGATTTTACTGAATATATTTCGATAGACTGGAAGAGATTTTGCGACCGAGCTCCATTACCGACTACCCACACGCCGCCTACAGCCACTTTATTGCGGCTTGGTAACTTCGTGAAAACTTACACCTTGCCGTAACGCACTCTCGCTTCACTTAAACAACTGCTTTTTGCGGTGCTTGCAAACGCGTCGCACTTTTCCTTTGCCACAGCGTAGTCGGCATCGCGCTTGTCGGACGCCGCGTCTTTGCGCGCATCAGCGCTCTTTTCGTAAGCCGCATTGTTTGCTTTATTTGACGTATCGGCCGCTTTATCGTTTGCGTTAGCGGTCTTCATCTGCACCGTGGCGTCCGCTTTGGCTGCGACCTCTGCGGCCTTCGCTTGTTTCACACAGACATCCTTGACATTGCCGGCGCGGTCGTCGCATTTTTCCTTGGCCACCGCGTAATCAGCGTCTGCCCTGGCGACGCGAACTTTATAACTGGCATTCGCTGAAGGTTTGTTTTCTGCATCCAACTCTGCCATCGCGACTTTCTCTTTGCCGTTGGCCTGCGCCATACAAATATCTTTTGCATTGCCGGCAAAAGAATCACAGTCTGCCTTTGCGGTTTTGTAACTGGCTGCGATGCCATCCTTTCCGGCTTTATATTGGTCTTTCGACATCATCTGCGCCATTACGCCGGAACTTAAAGCCAAGGCAATCGCAACCGCTAGCGCATTCAATTTGATTATCTTCATGGTCATTCCTTTCATTGGTGACTCGGTGAGTACCGCGATGACGGAACTGCCCGCCATCGCGCTTGTCCGTACTCGTTTCAGTTGACGTGCCTTGCTTCCTTAATGCCCTTCTGCCAAGCGGCGATTTGCTTTTCCGTTTCGTCCACGGTAATGCCATACGTCTCTTGGATCCGACCGGCGAGCTGGGCTCGCTTCCCGGCAATGACGTTGATCTGATCATCCGTAAGCTTGCCCCACTGCTCTTTGACATTGCCCTTGAATTGCTTCCAGTTGCCTTCGATGCGATCCCAGTTCATTTCAATCTCCTTCACGTCGATAAAAATTCAAATGAGTGCAAGCGTCGCTTGCGCTCTTTTATTACGCTATAAGTATAGGGCGTATGCAAACTACGGTCTGTTTGCCAACACACATAGGATAAAGGTAACTATTCAGCCTGAACCACAAGATCAACACGCGAATTTCTTTTATGCTATTGCTTAGTCTCTGGTCACATTGTGCGGTGACGCACGGACGTAACGGCTGGACTTGTGCAAAGCTTCAAAAATGTTTGTTAGATTTTCTGGCGCTGCTGCCCTTGCCGAAAGTGTCGTCAGCGCGATCTGCGGCAAACCCGCTGCGGCGCCAGTGAACCCAATGACTCACGCACAACTTCAAGGAGAAAGTAATGACTTTAGGAAGGGTTAGTGCCGGCACTGCGGTCAGGCTGTTTCGACCGCGCGCCATCGCGCCGATGCTCAGCGTGGCGGTGTTAGCGCTCGCCGCGTGCAGTGACATGATCACACTGCCGATCTCGGCAGGCACCGGGCGGGAACCCGTGCTGCCACCCCCGCGGCACACGCTGATTCCGACCGTGAACATCGCGCCTGCCAAGGGCTGGCCGCACGGTGCGACACCGCAGCCGGCAGCGGGCACGCGCGTGGCGGCATTCGCCGCCGGGCTGGATCACCCGCGCTGGCTGTATGTGCTGCCTAACGGCGATGTGCTGGTGGCAGAGACCAATGCACCGCCCAAGCCCGAAGACGGCAAGGGCATCAAAGGTTGGTTGATGAAGTTGATGATGAAGCGAGCCGGTGCGGGCGTGCCCAGTGCCAACCGCATTACACTGCTGCGCGACAGCGACGGCGACGGCGTGGCGGATCTGCGTTCGGTACTACTGGAAGGGCTGAACTCGCCTTTCGGCATGGCATTGGTCGGCAATACGCTTTACGTCGCGAATTCCGATGCAGTGCTGCGATTCCCCTATGCGACGGGCGACGTGCGCATAACCGCGGCAGGCATCAAGGTGGTGGATCTCCCCGCCGGCCCCATCAATCACCACTGGACCAAGAATCTCATCGCGGGACGGGACGGCACCAAGCTCTACGTGACCGTGGGATCAAACAGCAACGTCGCCGAACGGGGCATGGCGGCGGAAGCCGGGCGAGCCGCGATCTGGGAGGTGGATATCCAAAGCGGCGCGCATCGCATTTTCGCGTCGGGCCTGCGCAATCCCAATGGCCTGGCATGGGAGCCTGCATTGGATTCACTGAGCGCTGCGTTATGGACGGTGGTGAATGAGCGCGACGAGCTCGGCGACGATCTGGTTCCGGACTATCTGACGTCGGTGCGCGACGGCGGATTCTACGGCTGGCCCTACAGCTACTATGGTCAACATATCGACCAGCGCGTAAATCCACAACAGCCCGCACTGGTGGCCAAGGCCCTGGTTCCGGACTATGCGTTAGGGGCGCATACTGCGTCGCTGGGTTTGGTGTCGTCTGCCGGCGCCACGCTGCCCGCACCTTTCACCAACG
>JANMXV010000322.1:0-1276 GCA_031381325.1 Betaproteobacteria bacterium
GAGCGCTATGGCGCATTGCTGAAGCAGTTGAGCGTAAAAGGGGAGTAGGCTGAATTTTCGTCCGCTGCACAACGTCGCACTGCTTTGCGGCGCGACTCATTGGGGTTCAATTTTCGCCGCGCGCAGCGCTTTCTCGAAAAATACGTAATCGCGTTCGATGAACGCGGCGAATTCTTCCGGCGTACTGCCGATGGGCCGCAATCCGGATTCCGTGATGCGTGTGCGCATGTCCGGCGTTTTGAGAATGCGCGCGATTTCCGTGTGTAAACGTACGATGCGTTCGTGCGGCGTGCCGGCCGGCGCCCACATCGCCTGCCATCCGGGCGTGTCGACCGACGGGTAGCCGTGCTGCGCAAACGTCGGCACGTCGGGCAACACCGGCGCACGGATCGGTCCGGCGACGGCAAGCGCGCGCAAGCGCCGCGACTGTATCAGCGGACCCACCTGGGAAATGCTGGGCAACATCACTTCGATGTGGCCGCCGAGTAAATCGGTCTGCGCCGGGCCCGCGCCTTTGTTCGGCACGTGGATGAGATTGATGTTGGCCGCCGAGATCAGCATTTCGACGCCGACGTGCGTGATGTTGCCGACGCCGGCCGATCCGTAATGCAGGCTGTCCGGGCGCGCGCGCGCGAGCGCAATAAATTCCGGCAGGGTTTGCGCCGGCAGGGATGGGTGTACCACCAGCACCTGGCCGTACGACAACGTGATCTGCGAAATCGGCGCAAAATCGCGGCGCGCATCGTACGGCAGTTTGCGGATCAACAGGGAATTCGTATTGTGCGAGCCGGTGGTGTAGAGCAGCGTGTAACCGTCGCGCAGGCTTTTCGCCACCATCTCCGTGCCCAGCGAGCCGCTCGCGCCGGGGCGGTTGTCGAACACGAAAGGCTGGTTGAACGCTTCGGAAAGTTTTTGCAGCAACGGCCGGCCGATGACATCCGGCGGGCCGCCGGGCGCGAACGGAATTACCACGCGCACCGCGCGCGCCGGATAGTCGTCGGTGCGTTGCGCGTGGGCGGCGCAGACAAAACCTGTTCCGGCCATTGCGGTTGCGAGTAACGCGGCAAACGGTAATTTATTCGGCATATCACGTGCTCCCGAAGCGCTGGAAGTTACATAGCGAGATCATACATAACTATTTGTTTTTATTCATGTTTTTACTATCTTCATACATCGATTTCAGCTTTCCTCGCGGTCGGCCTCGAACAAGGTCAACAATTCCTCACTGGCTTCGCGCGTGGTCTGTATCAGTTTGTTCTCGTCCAGATAGATTGCT
>JANMXV010000323.1:0-1027 GCA_031381325.1 Betaproteobacteria bacterium
AGCAATCTATCTGGACGAGAACAAACTGATACAGACCACGCGCGAAGCCAGTGAGGAATTGTTGACCTTGTTCGAGGCCGACCGCGAGGAAAGCTGAAATCGATGTATGAAGATAGTAAAAACATGAATAAAAACAAATAGCTATGTATGATCTCGCCCTATAACTTCCAGCGCTCCGGGACCACCTGATATGTCGAATAAATTACCGTTTGCCGCGTTACTCGCAACAGCAATAGTCGGAACAGGTTTTGTCTGCGCCGCTCATGCGCAGCGTGCCGATGATTACCCGACGCGTGCAGTGCGCGTGGTGATTCCGTTCGCGCCCGGCGGCCCGCCGGATGTCATCGGCCGGCCGCTGCTGCAAAAACTCTCCGAAGCCTTCAACCAGCCGTTCGTGTTCGACAACCGCCCCGGCGCGAGCGGCTCGCTGGGCACGGAGATGGTGGCGAAAAGCCCGCGCGACGGTTACACGCTGCTCTACACCACCGGCTCGCACAATACGAATTCCCTGTTGATCCGCAAGCTGCCGTACGACGCGCGCCGCGATTTTGCGCCGATTTCGCAGATCACGTTGTCGTACGGCCAGGTGCTGGTGGTACACCCTTCCCTGCCGGCGAAAACTCTGCCGGAATTTATTGCGCTCGCGCGCGCCCGCCCGGGCAGCCTGCATTACGGATCGGCCGGCGTCGGCAACATCACGCACGTCGGCGTCGAAATGCTGATCTCGGCGGCCAACATCAAACTCACCCACGTGCCCTACAAAGGTGCGGGTCCTGCACAGACCGATTTACTCGGCGGCCATATCGAAGTGATGTTGCCCAGCATTTCCCAGGTGGGTCCGCTGATACAGTCGCGGCGCGTGCGCGCGCTTGCCGTCGCCGGACCGATCCGCGCGCCGGTATTGCCCGATGTGCCGACGTTTGCGGAGCATGGCTATCCGTCCGTGGACACACCCGGATGGCAGGCAATGTGGGCGCCGGTTGGCACGCCGCACGAACGCATCGCTCGTTTACACACAGAAATCGCG
>JANMXV010000337.1:0-6024 GCA_031381325.1 Betaproteobacteria bacterium
ATCGACGCTACTTGTATCGGCGTGAAGGTGCCGTAATCGTGATAGCTCTTCATGCGGCCCAGCGCGTTCACCAAGTCGCGGTTTCCCACCATGTAGCCCACGCGCCAGCCGGCCATGTTGTAGCTTTTCGACATGGTGAAAAATTCGACGGCCACTTCTTTCGCGCCGGGCACTTCCAGTATGGATGGCGCTTTGTAGCCGTCGAACACAATGTCGGCGTACGCCAGATCATGCACGACGTAGATATCGTGCTCACGCGCAATTGCAATCAGCCGCTCGAAGAATGCCAGATCGACACATTGCGTGGTCGGGTTGCCGGGAAAATTCACAATCAGCATCTTGGGCTTGGGATAGCCGTCGCGAATACCCTTTTCCAGCTCATCAAAAAAATCAACGTCCGCTTGCATCGGCACATGGCGGATATCGGCGCCGGCGATCACCGGTCCGTAAATATGTATGGGGTAGCTGGGGTTCGGCACCAGCACCACATCGCCCCGCTCCAGCGTCGCCAATGCCAGGTGCGCGATGCCTTCCTTGGAGCCGATGGTGACAATAGCCTCGGAATCCGCATCGAGGTCAACGTTGTAACGCGTTTTGTACCAGTTGCAAATAGCCTGACGCAGACGATGGATGCCTTTCGACACGGAATAGCCGTGCGTGTCCGGGCGTTGTATCGATTCAATCAGCTTATCGACGATATGCCGCGGCGTGGGCCCGTCGGGATTACCCATGCTGAAGTCGATGACATCTTCGCCGCGCCGCCGCGCCGCGAGCTTCAACTCGCCGGTGACATTAAACACATACGGCGGTAGCCGTTTGATTCGGGGAAACTCTTCCATGAGCAGCTTTAAAGGTATTTGTCGCGAAAAGCGTATAATTTTATCCGAGCGAGGAACATCAAGCAAATCAAAAACTTATGAATCTTCCATGAAACTCTCATGAAACTTCACTTGGCCGCGAACAGCGGCAGAAACCAGTTCACCGGCTACGGCGACGGCTATGTCGCAATCAATAATCAACGCTTTGAACGCGCCGTTGTGGTAACTCCGGATGCGGTGCACGACACCTGGAATGTCGCCAGCTTCGACGACATCGATGCGGCACATTTGCAGTTTGTGCTGGCTCTGAAAGCGGAAATAATTATTCTGGGTACCGGCGCCAGGCAGCGATTTCCACGAGCGGAATTGATGCGCGAATTCGCGCTGGCGCAAGTGGGCGTGGAAATCATGGTGACCCACGCCGCGTGCCGCACCTACAATATTTTGATGGCCGAAGGCCGTGCAGTCGCTGCGGCGGTGCTGGTGACCTGAACGATTCGGTCGCGCGCCCGCGTATGCGCTTACAGCGAAGTCAGCCCTTCGCGTACCGCGTACTTGGTGAGCTGGGCCACGGTGCGCAGTTCGAGCTTGTGCATGAGATTGCGCCGGTGCACTTCAATGGTGGCCTCGGTAATGCCCAACCGCCGTGCGATTTCGGCGCTGCGCACGCCATCCGCCACCAGTCGCAGCACTTCGCGTTCGCGCGGGCTTAACGCGCTCAGCGGCGGCGTGGCGAAGGCGCCCTGCGGTGCGATGTCGCCGACCACCGCAGCCGTAATCTCGGCGCTGAGATAATTTTGTCCGCTGGCCACTGCACGTATCGCGCGCGGCAAGTCTGTCAGCGCAGCGGTCTTGGTGACGTACCCGGCTGCGCCGGCTTTCAGCATTTCTTGCACAAAACGCTTATCCAAATAAGCAGAAAGCGCCAACACTTTTATTTTAGGCAGTTCTTTGTGCAATTGACGGGTTACGTCGACGCCATTGAGTCCGGGCATCGAGATATCCAGCACCAGCACGTCCGGTGACGCGTCGTGTGCAAGCTTGATCGCAGCGAGGCCATCGTGTGCAAAACCGACTACGGTCATGCCGGGCTCGGTCGCCAGTACGGAAATCAGTGCGTCCAGCAGCAGGCGATGATCGTCTGCCAACGCAACTCGAATAACCATTACATCTCCTCGTTCAGTGGCATGATGATAGTGACCGCGGTACCGCTACCGGGTGCGCTATTGAAGCGTACGCTGCCACCGGCAAATTCAATTCTTTCGCGCACCCCCGTCAATCCGAGGCCGCTGCTCTCGATCAGTTCAACCTGCGCCGCATCGAAACCCACGCCCATGTCGCTTACCGTAACCAACACGGTGCGATCGACGCGCTGCGCGTCGACGTGAGCCGTATTCACTTTTGCATGTTTCGCCACATTAATCAACAGTTCCCGCACGGCGCGAAAGGTCGACGCGCGATGCGCCAGGTCCAGCGGCTTGTCTTCGCCATCGTCGCTGACCGAAACATGCAGACCATACGAGCGCTGCATCTCTTCGCCCAACCACCCCAACGCGGGCACCAGCCCCAACTGGCGCAGCACCGGCGGACTTAATTCAAATTCCAGCGAACGTATCTCCAGATTGACCTGGTCAAGGATGTTCTGGATTTCCGCGAGCTGCGCCGCCTGCCCGCCCGCGGGCGTCCCGTGCGCCGCGCCTTGGGCGATCGCGGCAAGTTTTATCCGCACTACATTGAGCGATTGCCCGGCGCCGTCGTGCAAATTGTGAGCGATACGCGCGCGTTCCGCCTCCAGCATTTCCTCACGGCGGCCGGAAAGCCGGCGCAGCGTTTGATTGGATTCGCGCAACGCCCGCTCCGCTTGTTTGCGCCCGGAAACATCCATCGACGTGCCGATCCACTCGCGCACCGACCCATCCGCATTCAGGACCGGCGCCGCGCGCGCCAAAACATCCCGCCATCCGCCCTCCCGGTTCACTATTCGATGCTCGTGCTCATAGGCGGATTTGGACGCAATTGCCGCCTGCATGGCCTCAGCCGCACCGGCGCGGTCCTCCGTATGTATGAAATCCAGCCAGTTACGATTTTGCACGTGAGCCAGATCGTCTCCGGTGATGGACTTGATGATGGTGCTCAGACTGCCCTCGGCATTCAGTATCCAAATGGCTTGCGAGGTGGCATTTACCAGCGTGCGGTAGCGCTGCTCGCTATCCCGCAAGGCCTGCTGCTCGGCCTGTTTGCGCGCGGTTATATCGCGCCATACGCCGACGATGCCGGCAATGGTTCCATCTACGCCAAAGATCGGGGTTTTGGTGATTTCAATCCAGTTGCCGTACGTGTTTGAGCGCCGTTCGAAACGCATGGGCGCTCCACTGGTCATCACCGTGCGGTCTTCGGCGGCAATGCGTTCAGCTACATCCCTGGGTCGTATGTCGAATATGGTCTTGCCAATGATTTGCGCCGCGGGCATTGCATACCCTTCTCCGCTAGCGCGGTTCACCGCAATGTAGCGGCCCTGTGCGTCCTTCAGCCACGCGCGGTCGGGTATGCCATCGAGCAAGGCGCGCAGCCGCTGCTCGCTCTCGGCGAGCGCCGCTGTGCGCTGCGCGACGCGCTGTTCAAGCTCATCGCGTGCGTGGCGCAGCGCGCGTTGCGCCGCTTGATACTGATCGATGATCGCCCCCAGGCACAGCGCGGAAATGGTGGCGAGCGCCAGAAAAGACTGCGCCAGCAATGCGCTGCGCGCGGGCGATACACCATAAGGCCCCAGCCCACGCGAGCTGTAGCTGATGATGATGACAGCGAATATCGCCATCACCAGCGTTATGCCCGGCATGCCAAAGCGCGCCGCCGCCCACAATATCAGCGGCAATGTCAGAAACACCGCGGGCAGGCGGTTGCTGAATATGAAGTGCAGCATCACCACCAGCATCAGCGCCAGCACCGCGCCCTCCAGCCAACGGGCGGCGGGCAGGCCGCGGCAGGCCGGCAGATGTTTTCTTAACGTCAGAATCAGGGGCGTCACCACCAACACGCCCGCTGCGTTACCGGTCCAATAAATGAGCCACTGGGCGCCGGTGATTTCGCGTCCGCTGACGCTCGAGAACACCAGGTCCAGTGCAATACCGGCGAGCGGACTCACGAGGGCGGTCGCGCAGGCAAACGCCATCACATCCGGCAGTGTGTTCAATTGATACGGAAGGCCGCGCCAGACACGCACAACGTGCGCGGCTGCGAGCATGCCCAACGTATGCCCCAGCGCGTCGATCAAACCAGCGGCCGCGCCCTCGTGATACAGGCCGATTTGGACCACCGCCTCGACCCCGTACGCGGTCGCCGCCCAGCGCAACCAGTCGCGTTTCGCGCTGGACAACAGCACCGCGAAATAAAGTCCGCTTGCCAGAAAGATCGACGCGTCATGCCCCGGCTTGAGCGCAAGCCATTGCCCTGCTATTGCCAACGCCAGATAGCCCGCGATAAACAATAGGATTTGGCGTAGGCGAAAAGGGATTTCGTCCTGCGGGCTGGGTGCAGCGTTCACAAAGATCAAACGAATTTATTAATCGTGATTTAAAATCAATGGCTTACTGAACATAGCGCATTCAGGCCGTAATGCCCGCCAACACCCGTAAATGCGCAACGGCGCTGCGGCCGAGTGCGCTCAAGGCGTATCCGCCTTCGAGCAGCGACACTATTTTTCCATTCGCATGCGTGGCGGCCACCGTCACCAGTTTTTGCGTCACCCAGGCGTAGTCTGCCTCAACAAAATTGAGCATCGCCAGTTCATCTTCACGATGCGCGTCGAACCCCGCCGAGATGAATATCATCCGCGGCATGAAGGCGTCCAGCGCGGGCATCCAATAGGTGTCGACGGCCGCGCGGAATTCTTTGCCGCCGCTGTACGCGGGCAACGGCACGTTGACCATGCGTGCCGAGCGTCCTTCCACGCCGCTATAAGGATAAAACGGATGCTGAAACGTGGACACCATCAGTACGCGTTCGTCGTCGTGAAACATGGCTTCGGTGCCGTTGCCGTGATGCACATCAAAATCCACGATGGCGACGCGTTCCAGCGCGTGATGTTCCAGCGCATGCGCGGCGGCCACGGCGACGTTATTGAATACGCAAAAGCCCATGGCACGGTCGCGCACTGCGTGGTGTCCCGGCGGACGCACGCTGCAAAATGCATTGGCGGCGGTGCCGGCCATCACGCGGTCAGTCGCCAGCACGGCCGCCCCCGCCCCACGCAGCGCCGCATCCAGCGTGTGCGCATTCATCGCGGTGTCCGGATCCAGTTGCACCCAACCCGCGCTGGGCGAGGCTTGTTCAATGGTGTCGAGATAAGCGGCATCGTGTACGCGCTCGAGCTGTTGGCGCGTGGCTTTGGGCGCTTCGACACGCTCAAGATGATCCATCAAACCGCAGGCGATCAATTGATCCTCAATCGCGGATAGCCGCGCCGGACACTCCGGGTGATGGGCCCCCATATCGTGCAAATGGCAATCCCGGTGGCTGATAAAAAGGGTGGTCACGGTGGAAACTCTCAAGGCTGCTCGGTCGCAGGAACCGTATAATACCGCCCTATTGCATTTTGCTCCGCCGCCAGTGCCACGCCTATACGCTAACTATTTGTTTTTATGACAAAAATTGAACAAGTCTCAGTGCAAGTCAATAGTATTATTCTGGGCAAAGCGCGGCCGATACGTCTGGCGCTGGCGTGCCTTATCGCGCGCGGCCATCTGCTGATCGAGGATGTGCCGGGGGTTGGTAAAACCACGCTGGCGCATGCGCTGGCGGCGACATTGGGGCTGGCCTTTCAGCGCATTCAGTTCACCAGCGATTTGTTGCCGGCGGACGTGCTGGGGGTTGCGGTCTACAACAGCGAGCGCGGCAAGTTTGAATTTCACCCGGGCCCGATTTTTTCTCAAGTGGTGCTCGCCGATGAGGTCAACCGCGCCACGCCCAAGGCGCAAAGCGCGTTGCTCGAAGCCATGGAAGAACATCAAGTCACCATCGAAGGCGAAACACGGCGGCTGCCCGATCCGTTTTTTGTCATCGCCACGCAAAATCCGTCGCACCAGATCGGCACCTTTCCGCTGCCGGAATCGCAGTTGGATCGTTTCCTGATGCGCATCGAGCTGGGCTATCCCGACGCCGACGCCGAACGCGCCTTGTTGCGCGGCGAAGACCGGCGCGACCTGCTCGA
>JANMXV010000353.1:0-11290 GCA_031381325.1 Betaproteobacteria bacterium
GGCGGACATACTCGCGCGCGCCTTGGCGCGGGCCGGGGCGCGGCAGTTGTTTTCGCTCTCCGGCAATCAAATCATGCCGCTGTACGATGCGGCCATCGATGCGGGCCTCACTATCACCCACGTACGTCATGAAGGCGCCGCCGTACACATGGCCGACGCGTGGGGGCGGCTTACCGGTGAACCCGGCATCGCGTTGCTCACCGGCGGTCCTGGTCACGCTAACGGCATCGGTGCGCTCTACACGGCGCTGGCATCGGAATCCCCGCTGGTGATGTTATCGGGCCATGCGCCGCTGAATCAACTGGGGCGCGGCGCGTTCCAGGAAATGGCGCAGGCGGATATGGCGGCGCCGGTGACCAAAGCCTCGTTCATCGCGCGTAGCGCCGAGACTCTGGGGGACGACATCGCGCGTGCGATGCGCATCGCGCGTGGCGGGCGACCGGGGCCGGTGCATTTGAGCCTGCCGTTCGATGTGTTGGAGCACATTGTCGATAACGGCGAGGCTCGCGTGCCTGCGGCAGATGCATTTCATGCACCTTGGCAAACGCTCGCGCCGCAAATTGCGGGTGCTGTACTCGATGAACTTGCGCGCGCCAAGCGGCCACTGATACTCACCGGCCCGCAACTCGCGAGCAGTCGCGGTCAGGCGCTACGCGAACAATTAAGCGTTGCAACCGGTGTCACCGTCGTATGCATGGAAAGCCCGCGCGGCATTGCCGATCCTTGTCTGGGCGCGTTCGGCGATGTGCTTGCCGAAGCCGACCTGATAGTGCTGATCGGCAAGCAGCCTGATTTCACCTTGCGCTTTGCGCAGCCGCCGGCGGTGAACGCGCAATGCAAATTCATTGTGATTGATCCCGACATCACGATGCTGCGGCGGTCTATCGCTACGATCAAACGCGAACGTGTGTTGTTGAGTGGCATAGCTGATGCTCCGGCGGCAATTCACAGCCTCATTGCACAGTGCAAAAATAAAATAATAAAAACAAATACTTACACTAATACCGTGGCTGATGCGATAGCGTATCGCCCGACGGAATGGAAAACCCAGAAGGCGATCTCGTCTGGCACGGTGCATGCGCTGGAAATCGGTCGCGCTGCACAAAAAATTCTGGATGACGCCGACGATCCGATACTGGTGGTGGATGGCGGCGAGTTCGGGCAATGGGCGCAGGCCTGTATGAGCGCATCCACGCGCATCATCAACGGTCCCGCAGGTTCCATCGGCAGCGCCATTCCGTTTGCGCTCGCGGCGCGCGTGGCGCGCCCCAATGCCACCGTCGTTGCGGTACTGGGCGATGGCACTTTTGGATTTCACATGGCCGAGTTCGATACCGCCTTGCGGCATCATTTGCCGTTCGTGGCGGTGGTGGGCAATGATTCCTGCTGGAACGCGGAATATCAGATTCAATTGCGCACCTATGGCAAGGATCGCACCATGAGCTGCGAGTTGCTGCCCGGCGTTGCCTATGAAAAGGCAGTAGCCGCGCTAGGTGCGTATGGCGAACGCGTTACCAGCGCTGCCGAATTGCCCGGCGCGCTGACGCGCGCGGTGAAGTCGAAATTGCCGGCCTGCGTTAACGTGATGATCGCGCGCATGCCTGCGCCTACGGTTTCGCGCAATGCGCCCGCTTTGGGCGGCGCACATTAGAGACGAAAAACTTTTGCCACAGAGAACACAGAGAACAATGGCGCTATCTTAAGCCGGAATCTATAGGGGAAAACAACCACTCCGTCATTCTGGCGAACGCCGGAATCCAGTGCGTAATCCGATCCGAAGGATCTTATTAGATGCTTCGCATGGCGCACGAACTGGATTCTGGCCTTCGCCAGAATGACGGGTTAGAATTTTTGCGCCGTTCTATCCATAGCCAATATCTTAAGATAGTGCCATTGAACACTGAGAACACAGAGAACATCTTGACCATGCCTACACCTGCGTTTCCCCTCAAACGTTGCGTAGGGTGCTGCACATGCGTTCGGCTGCAACGCCCTCTGTGTTCCTCTGTGATCTCTGTGGCCGATTTGCAGTTCAAGGACTAAGAGGGCATGACGACACTACAAGTCAGAATCTGGCGCGGTACCGAATCCGGACAGTTTCAGGATTATCAAGTGCCGCGGCTCGAAAGCCAGACCGTGCTCGACGTGGTGACGTACGTGCAGCGCCGGCTCGATCCGTCATTGGCTTACCGCTTTGCCTGTCGCGTGGGCGTGTGCGGCTCGTGCGCGATGTCGGTGAATGGGGTGTCGCGCTGGACTTGCCGCACGCATGTGTCGAAGGTTGCGCTCGATGATCGTCTGGAGATCGCGCCGCTGCGCAATTTGCCGGTGATCAAGGATGTCGTTACCGACATGACGGAATTCTTCGACAAATGGGCGAAAGCGCGCGGACGTTTTACCGGCGACAAGACGCGCAAGGATGATTTTGCGCAGGTAAAACCGGAATCGAAACAACGCAAGGCGGTGGATGCGGCGATTGAATGCATCGGCTGCGGCGTGTGTTACAGCTCGTGCGAAGTGGTGACGTGGAAGCCCGATTACCTCGGTCCTGCCGCGCTGAGCCGCGCGTGGACGCTGGTGAATGATGTGCGTGACGTGGCGCAAAAGGAGCGGCTGGCCGCCGTCGCCGGTGATGCGGGTTGCCATGCGTGCCACACGCATCTCAACTGCACCGAGCGTTGTCCGGTAGGCATATCGCCGACTGCCGGCATTGCAGGATTGAAGCGCGCGATATTGAGCGCGACGCTCAAGGGCGAACTCTGAGTCACGATGAATAAGCGTAGCCAGGTCTTGCTGTGGGGCGCGCAGCGTATCAGCGCCATGGTGCTGGCGTTGTGCGTGATGGTGCATCTCATCACCATCATTTACGCCGTGCGCCATGGTTTGTCGGCGGCGGAAATTCTTGGGCGCACGCGCGGCAGCGTGGCGTGGGGTGGCTTCTATGCGCTGTTTGTTGCGGCGGTCGCGATTCACGCGCCCATCGGTGTGCGCAACATCTGCGCCGAGATGGGCTGGCGCGGACGCGGTATTGATGTTCTGATGTTTGTGCTGGCGCTCACCTTGGCGATGTGGGGTTTGCGCGCTGTATGGGCGGTAGTGTCATGAAAAACGATTTCCGTTCACGCAATCATGCGGCCTACTGGGCGTTTCTCGTGCATCGTATTTCGGGTGTGGCGCTTACTTTGTTTTTGCCGTTGCATTTTTGGGCGCTGGGCAACGCGCTGCAAGGCGAGACGAAGCTGGAAAGCTTTTTGCGCTGGAGCGATCAGCCGCTGGTGAAATGTGCCGAGACCTTTCTCGTATTATTACTGGCGGCGCATATGATGGGCGGCGTGCGTTTGCTGATGCTGGAATTCATGGCTTGGCCGAGTAACGTAAATGAGTGGCACAAGACATTGTTGGCTGCGGCTGCCGGCGTGAGCGTTGCTGTGGGCCTGTTGTTTCTGCTGAATCTGGTGTGATCGCCGGCATCACGTTGCCGCGCATCTACGCTTGGAGTATGGTTTGCATTCTCTAATGAGCTAAATGGCTAAATAATGTTTAAAAACAAATGCTTACATAAATTCCTCTTGGTGGCAATGCTACTGCTCAGCGCAGTTCTCGCGCAAGCGCAAAACTATCCTATTCGCCCGGTGCGCATCATCGTTGCCTTCGCGCCCGGCGGCGCTAACGACATTGTCACGCGCGTCGTCGCGCAAAAGCTGACTGAACTATGGGGCCAGTCCATTGTTGTTGATAATCGCGGCGGCGCGGGCGGCAACATCGGCGGCGATCTCGCGGCCAAGGCGAACCCGGATGGCTACACGCTGTTCATGACGTCCGGTTCCATCGTAGCGGCCAATCCGCACATCTACCGCACCATGCCGTTTAATCCGGAAAAGGATTTTGTAGCGATCACCATGGTGGCCAGCGGTCCGCAGATCATCGTGGTGAATCCTGGATTCGCCGTCAAGACGCTGAAGGATTTTATCGCGATGGCCAAAGCCAGGCCCAAGACCATCACCATGGGCTCAGCGGGATTCGGCACCCAAACACATCTGGCGGGAGAGAACTTCATGCACGCCGCGGGCATGGACGCGGTGCATGTGCCGTACAAAGGCGAAGGTCCGGCATTGACCGATCTTTTGGGCGGGCAGATACAGTTCGTGACCGCGAATCTGGCGGCTGCCATCGGGCAAGTGCAACAGGGCAAACTGCGCGGACTTGCGGTGACCAGCCTTCAGCGTGTCAAGCAGTTGCCCGATGTGCCGGCGGTGGCGGAAACACTGCCGGGTTTCGAGAATCTCGGTTGGTTTGGTCTGGTCACGCCCACCGGTACGCCGAAAGCGGTCATCGACAAAATATACGCCGATACCGCCAAGGCCCTGCAAGCGCCGGATATCCGCAACCGCTACGAACAACTGGGCATGGTTCCGGTGGGTGATCGTCCGGATCAATTCGCCAAATCCATCAAGGAAGAGACGGTGCGCTGGGCGAAGATTGTGCGCGAACGCAATCTGGTGGTGAACTGAAATGAAAGTTGATTTGACGCAGGTTGAAGAGGCCTCAAAAGAAATCTATATTCGCGCGCTGAAGCTGCTGCCGCCGGACATCAAGGAAGGCTTTAAGCGCCTCGACGCTACAGAGACCAACGCGACGGGTAAGGCGATACTCGGCACCATGATCCGTAATATCAAGGTGGCCGAGGCCAACACCAACCTGCTGTGTCAGGATACCGGCATCCCGATTTATAACGTGGTGATCGGATCGCACGTCGAGATCGACGGCTTCCAACTCAAGCAAGCTATTACCAAGGGTTGTGAACGCGCGACGCGCGAACATCCGCTGCGCTCGTCGGTGGTACACCCGACCACGCGTCACAACGAGCACAGCTCGTGCGGGCGCGGCGTGCCGGTGATCCATATCGATTTTTCCGACAAGCCCGATGAACTGTCGATAGAAATGATACCCAAAGGTTCGGGATCGGAATTCAATTCCTGGCTGAAAATGGCGCTGCCCGCGGATGGCATTGATGCGATTAAAACGTTTGTGATTGATTGTGTGCTCGAAGCCGGCGGCAAGACCTGCCCGCCGACCATCGTTGGTGTGGGTGTGGGCGGCACGGCGGATTTGTGTATGCATTTGTCCAAGGTGGCTGCCACGCGTGCGCTGGGCACGGCCTGCGCCGACCCTGAAGGCGCGAAGCTGGAAAAAGAATTAAGCGGCGTCGTCAACAAGCTCGGTGTCGGCCCGCAAGGGCTCGGTGGAGACTCGACTTCGTTTGCCGTGCATGTGGAGACCGCCGCCACGCATATCACATTGAATCCGGTGGCGGTCAATATGCAGTGTCACTCCGCGCGGCGTTCGCGGGCGACGTTTACGCCCAAGGGGTTGGTCTATGGGTATTAACTTCAAACCGCAAAGGCGCAAAGACGCAAAGGCAACGCAAAGAAAACTTTCTTGCTTTTCTTTGCGTGTTTTTCTTTGCGTTGCCTTTGCGCCTTTGCGGTGAAAGGTTTTTGTAATGGCTCACCACGAATTCGACATGCCGGTAACCGAACAGCAGATACGCCAAGTACGCGTGAACGACACGGTTACGCTGAACAAAACGCTGTATGGCATCCGCGACGCGACGCAGATACACATGTTCGATCACGGTCGCAAGACGCGTTTCGACATGCGCGGGCACGCGGTGGTGCATACCGCGCCCAATGTGAAATGGGTGGGCGAAACCCAGGCGCATCCATCGGGCTATGAACCGATCTGTATCGGCACTACCACCAGCGCGCGCATGGAGCGCTTTACGCGCCCGCTGATGGAACAGTACGGCGTGCGCATTATCATCGGCAAGGGCGGTTTGTTCGCGGCGTCGCAGGCCGCGTTCAAGGACATCGGCGGCATTTACCTCGCGGTGGTGGGCGGTGCGGCAGCACTGGAAACCACATGGATCGAGCAGATTGAAGCAGTCGATCTCGATGATCTGAATCCCGAATCACTGTGGAAGTTTCGCGTCAAGGGTTTCGGCCCGCTGCTGGTAGCGATGGATTCGCATGGCGGCAATTTGTATACCGAGGTCAATAAGGCCGCGCGTAACAATCGTGCCGAGGTGTTGGCGGCGCTTGGGGTTAAAACCGTTTGAAACCACAGATGAACACAGATAAACACAGATAAAATCCCAAACAGGAAAAGGGTTGTTTTCATCTGTGTTTATCTGTGTTCATCTGTGGTTAATTGATTTTGAATTTTCATGAAAACCATCAAAACCGACATCCTCATATTAGGCGCCGGCGGCGCCGGGTTGTTCGCCGCGTTGCATGCGCACCAGCACAACCCGAATCTGTCGATCACCGTCGCGGTCAAGGGTTTGCTCGGCAAGTCGGGTTGCACGCGCATGGTGCAGGGTGGTTACAACGTCGCCCTGGCGAAGGAAGATTCGGTCGAACGCCATTTCATGGATACCATCGAAGGCGGCAAATGGCTGCCCGATCAGGATCTGGCGTGGACTCTGGTCGAGACTGCGGTCGAGCGTATCCACGAACTTGAAAACGAGCTGGGCTGTTTTTTCGACCGCAATCCCGACGGCACCATTCATCAGAAAGCGTTTGCGGGTCAAACGTTTGACCGCACAGTACACAAGGGCGACCTGACCGGCATCGAGATCATGAACCGGCTGGCCGAACAGGTGTGGGCGCGCGGCATCCATCGCATGGAAGAACATCGCGCGGTCGAGTTCATCAAAAACAAAGCAGGCGATGCGATTGCCGGCGTGTTGATGATCGATATCCGCAGCGGCGAATTCGTCTTCGTGCAGGCGAGAGGCGTGCTGCTCGCCACTGGCGGCGGGCCGACGATGTACAAGTTTCACACGCCGTCGGGCGACAAAACTTGCGACGGCATGGCGATGGCGTTGCGCGCCGGGTTGCCGCTGCGCGACATGGAAATGGTTCAGTTTCACCCGACGGGTTTGATCGCGGGGCCGGATACGCGCATTACCGGCACTATCATAGAAGAAGGTTTGCGCGGCGCGGGCGGGCACTTGCTCAACGGCAACAAAGAACGCTTTATGCACAAGTACGATCCGCGCAACGAGCGCGCCACGCGCGACATCGTGTCGCGCGGCATGGATCAGGAAATGCGCGAAGGCCGCGTCGGCCCCAGCGGCGGCCTTTACATCACCATGGCGCATCTCGACCCCAAGATGGTGCGCAAAGAATTCAAGGGCATGGTCGAACGCTGTGCCGATTGCGGCTTTGATCTGGTGTCCGGGCTGGTGGATGTGGTGCCGACGGCGCACTACATGATGGGCGGCGTTGAATTCAAGGTCGATTGCACGACGCAGTTGCATGGTTTGTTCTGCGCGGGCGAAGACTCCGGCGGCGTGCATGGCGCGAATCGTCTCGGTGGCAATGGCGTTGCGAATTCCACGGTGTTTGGCGGCATCGCAGGGGACGTGATGCCCGGCTGGGTAAAGGCGCGCGGTGCGTTTGTGGCGCCCGATCAAGCGACCCTCGAGCAAGCGGTTGCGCGCTGCTGCGCGCCGTTTTCCAAACCCGCAGGCTCGCTGGTTGATATCCGCGAAAAACTCTACAAGCTGATGTGGGACGATGTAGGCATCGTGCGTGATGCAGACACGCTGGCGCGCGCCACAGGGCAACTCGACGCGCTCGAAGCCGAGCTGGATGCCACCGGTGTTAGCGACGCCAACCTGACCTTCAATCTCACCTGGCACGATTGGCTCAACCTGAAAAACCTGATCCTGGTGTCAAAGTCGATCAGTGTCGCGGCCATCGCGCGCGAAGATTCGCGCGGCGCGCATTTTCGTACCGATTTTCCCGAAGTGCGTGATCTGGAGAATTCCCGCTTCACCAGCGTGTCTTTGAAAGAAGGGCGCTTTGATTGCGTGACCAAGCCGGTGGTGTTTACGCGCGTCAGGCCGGGGGAATCCTTGCTCACGTAGCAATCGACACCGGCGCTGGTGACGGATATTCTTAATCGATCAAGGCAACGGTTGGCGGCGTGAGCGCGCCCTATAGGAGGGTCACATGAGCATGGGACGCAAGCTGCGTGAGTTGCTTAAGCAGAAAAAATTCCTCACCTCACCCGGCATTACCACGCCGCTGCACGCGATGATCGTCGAGAAGGCCGGTTTTTATTTTTGGGCATGTGGGATTACGCAGTGGATTTGAAAGCGCGCGGCGCGCAAGCGGAAATCGATTTTCAGCAGCGCTTGAAGAATCATCCGATGGGCGCGTTTCATGAGTTCGCGGAGTTCCCGAAATTCAAGGCGCTGGAAGAAAAGTATTTGCCTGCCGATGAGGTGAAAAAGAAATATGATGGTGCGGTGGGGTTGTAACCATGCCACAACTATCGCTAGAACAACTCGTTGAATTAACAACGCGCGCACTGAAACGCGCCGGCGCGTCAAAGGCAATGGCGCAGTCCACGGCACAAGCGCTGGTCGCCGCCGAAGCCGAAGGCTTGTCGGGCCACGGGCTTTCTCGTGTAGCGCTGTATTGCCAGCATTTGCGTGAGGGCCGCGCATTCGGCAAAGCCAAGCCCAAAATCATACGGCGTAAAGGCGCCACAGCGCTGGTGGATGCCGGCGGCGGCCTTGCATTTCTCGCTTGTGCAATGGCAGTGAAAGAAGCGATTGCGCGAGCCAAACGTTCGGGCGTGAGCTTCGTCGGCGTGACCAATAGCCATCACATGGGCGCTGTTGCGTATCACTTGGCGCCCGTGGCGCAGGCCGGCATGGTCGGTCTCGCGTTTTCCACTTCGCCGTCGGCCATCAACGCATGGGGCGGCAAGCGCGCGTTTTATGGCACCAATCCGATCGCGGCAATTTTTCCACGGCGCGAAGCCGAGCCGGTGGTGGTGGACCTGTCGCTCACCGAGGTCACACGCGGCAAGATCATGGTGTATGCCAAGGAAGGCAAGCCGATTCCGCTGGGCTGGGCGGTTGATAAAGACGGCAATCCGACTACCGACGCCAAGGCCGCGTTGACCGGCAGTCTCAACGCCATCGGCGGCGTGAAAGGCGCTGCGCTGGCGCTGATGGTGGAAGTGTTGTGCGTGGCCTTGACTGGCGCCGCTTTCAGTTTTGAAAACGATTCGTACTTTGAGGCCGGCAACAAACCGCGCATCGGCCATGCGATACTGGCGATTGATCCCGGCGCGCTGGCGGGCAGCGAATCGTATTTCTCGCGGCTGGAAGTGATGATCAGCAGCATGCTGCGCGACGAAGGGGTGCGTTTGCCGGGTGTGCGCCGGCAAAAACTGACAGCCGCAGCGCGCGTGAATGGCTTGCAAATCGCCGCTGCGCAAGTCGCGGAACTGCTGATTTTAGCAGGCAAGAAAAGTATTTAAAAACAAATAGTTACGTTGCATTCAATAATCGCAATTTCAAGGAGAGGCCATGAAAACGAAATCATTCGCGCAATCGTTCGTACATGCCGCGCTTACTGGCACATTGATGCTGGCAGGCGGATTTGTTACGTCTGGCTGGGCGCAAAACGTAAAAGTCACCCCGCTGGGTTCGCACGCGGGCGAGTTGTGCGAACGCGACCGTGCCACGATATTTGAAGACCCCACCGGCGTGCGCATTTTGTACGACGCGGGACAATCGATTACCGGCGGCGACGATCCGCGGCTCGGCGACGTGCATATCGTGCTGCTGTCTCACGCGCACGGCGATCACATGGGCGACCGCAAAATGAAAGCACTTGAGGCGGGCAGTTGCGAAAAGGCCGACACGATTTCCGCCGCGCCGCATTCAACCACGGCCGAGGTCGCGGCGGCCAAGAACTCGGCGATCATGATGATCGCGCCTATGGGCGCATTCATCGCGAAGAAAATCGAGAATATCCGCGGCAAGCCCACCGGCAATTGCGCCGAGACGGGTGGTGCGCTGATGGTTCCATTTGCCGCGTCGTGCCAGGCGAATGCGCAGCTCGGCGGTACGCGCGTGATCAAGGCCGCCGGCGCAGCCAGCGGTGTGGAAATCACCATCGTGCCGGCGTCGCACGACAGCACCGTGTCGCGCGACCTGCTCTCCGATCCGGAAAAATCCAATCTAGCCACGGACAATGCCAGTCTTTATCTCGGTCCGCCGAGCGGCTACGTCATCAAGTTCACCAACGGCCTTACGGTCTACCTGTCGGGTGACACCGGCATACACGCGGAGATGAAAACCGTCGTTGGCGACTTTCACAAGGCGAACCTGGCGCTGCTCAACCTGGGCCCGAACGCGATAACCGGCTTGTCGGCTACCTACGCCGTCAACGAACTGGTCAAGCCCGCGGCCGTCATTGCGACGCATGTGAACGAGGGCGCAACATCGGGCGGCAAGCTAAAGCCGAATTCGCGCACCGCCGCGTTTATCAAGCTGGTCAAGCGCCCTGTCTATCTCGCCATCAGCGGCAGAACGATGGAATTCGACGGCAGCGCGAAGTGCGTGGCGGGGTGTAATTAAACGCTTACAGCGCACACCCAAGACGGCGCAATGCGTCCTGAACATCGGCCGCACCGCGCACGTGGACTGCCAAAAGCCCTGCCTCCAATGCACCGCTGACATTTTCGAGCAGATCATCGAAGAACAGGATCGAGGCTGCCGGAACACCGATTTCGCGAGCAACGAACTCAAAGGCTGCGCGCTCGGGCTTGCGTAACCCGATTTCCGAAGAGACAAAGATGCGGTCGAAGGCCGCCACCACGTCGGGGAACCTCGTTTGCTATTCTGCCTGATGGGTCGGATTCGAATTCGTAAACACGAAGCATGGGAACAGGGGTCAAGTCTTGTCTATTGCTGAAATCACCCTCCATTCGATTCTCCCCATTTAACAATGCGGCTCACCCGCGAGAGCGATAGCCCCACCGCATCGGCAATCGCTGTCAGGCTGTAATGCCCCTCTCGCAGTGCCAACATAATACCTGCATCACGATCAGCCGCTTGATCGAGGTAGTGCTGCAGCGGCTTGGCCTTCGCCCGGCGCTGTTGGCGGGGAATCTCTTTTGAGCTGACTTTGGCGGGGTCAAGCTTGGCCTGCATCCTGTCGATAAAGTTTTGGTTACCCAAATAGATTTGCTGTGACAACGCTTGATCCCAAAGCGCAACACCCTTGCCTGCGGCAACCAGCGCGACGTAGCGATCTGCCGCCTTGATCGTGTCGCTACGCGTCACGGCGGGGCGTCCGAGGACGTAGCCATGTACCGATGCTGTATCCAGCCATTGCGGAGCCGATGCGGCGCCTGCGTGGGCGGCATAGCTGCTCCAGCGCCAATTGCGCGGCGTGCGCACCACGCGCGCGCGAAC
>JANMXV010000408.1:0-2897 GCA_031381325.1 Betaproteobacteria bacterium
CGGAATCGCCGCGCGAAATTTCCTCGGCCACCATGGCAAAGGTCTGCACCTCGGTTTCAGGCTCGACCGGCGTGCCGCCGAATTCTTCCGGAATGCCGAGCGCGCGCACGCCGATGTTGTGCGCGCCTTGCAGCAGTTCGAGCGAAGGACGGTTTTCCGGCACCATATCCCATTCTTTCTTCCAGTGGGTGCGGATGAAAGGCGTGACTTCTTTGTCCACGAAGGAACGGATGGTGTCGCGCATCATGCGCTGTTCGGGGGTGAGGCTGCGTTCGATGATTTCCTGCATGCGGTGCTCCCTGAGGTCCAATTGCTCAATTGCTGGTTTGACGATCAACGGCCTCTCCGGGCGTGCGCAGTTTTGAGCTTGCGATTTGTAGTCCGGTAAGCGAGGCGCATAATAACCGGGTTATTCTCGTCGTCTCGTCGCATTTGTCAAAAAATGGCTAAATTGAAACGGATTAAATCCACGACAGGCGGCAGTGGCGCCAATTTTGCGGTTCGTGATGGCTGCGAAAGGCTGTAATGATTGTTTTTCAAACTCACTCCTGCATCGTTGCCGATTACGCAACGTATATCCGCAGCTTCCTCAGGATCGCTGATCCAGCTATTCGCGCGAAGGTCGAAGGCGAGTTGGATAAAGGCAAGTTGTGGCCAGAGCCGCTGCTGCAGTTCAACCCGTCATTTAAGATGTTTGGCAGTCTGGAAGACCTCGCAATGGCTGGGCGGCTGCACCCGGATATTCGCGATATTTTTAAGGGGTATACGCTTTACCAGCATCAAGTGCAGGCAATTGAGTTAGGCACTTCGGGCCAGGATTTCGTCGTCACCTCTGGCACCGGCTCGGGTAAATCGCTTACCTACATCGGCTCGATTTTCCACCACCTGCTTTCCAATCCTGGCGCTCGCGGCGTGGTTGCCGTGGCGGTGTATCCGATGAATGCGCTAATCAACTCGCAGTTCGATGAGTTCACGCGCTACAAGAAGAACTACGAAGATTCCACCGGGAAGGAATTTCCGATCTCGTTTGGTCAGTACACGGGGCAGGAGAAGGAGGAGGCGCGCCAGAAGATGCGTGAAAACCCTCCCCAGATTCTACTCACCAACTACATGATGCTGGAGTTGCTGCTCACGCGGGTGCGTGAGCGCGCTATCCGTGATGGCATCTATGAGAATCTGCGTTTTCTGGTGTTTGATGAACTCCACACGTATCGTGGGCGGCAGGGTGCCGATGTCGCAATGCTGGTGCGTCGCATCCGCTCGCGGTGCGCGAATCCGGTGACTTGTATTGGCACATCTGCGACCATGGTATCAGTGGGGTCGCTCTCGGCTCAGCGCTCTGAAGTCGCCAAGGTGGCAAGCAAGCTGTTCGGAAAGCCGTTTGCTCCGGAACAGGTAGTGAATGAAACACTCGACCGCTCGCTCGCATTTACCGGCACATTCCCTCCAGCGGATGCGCTGGCTGCCGCCATCGCAGCAGGGATAGACCTTAACGAAGATCCGGCAAAGCTCAAGACCCAGCCTGTCGCGGTGTGGTTGGAAAATGAAATCGCTCTCGAATTGCGTGAAGGCAGTCTGGTTCGGCGCAAGCCGCAGCGGATATCGGCGATCGTCGCTGCCCTGTCTCAGGCCTCAAACCAGCCGCTTGCCACGTGCCACAAATTCTTGGAACAGTTGCTTGAGTGGATCAGCAGCGCGAACCAAAAGCTGCAAGAGGCTAGGCAACGATACACAGTACTGCCCTACAAGCTGCACCAGTTCATTTCTCAGACGGGTTCGGTTTATACGACGCTCGATCAGGATGAAAACCGCTTTATCACACTGGAGCCCGGCGTCTACAAGCAGGATGAAGAAGACAAAAAGCCGATCTACCCCAATGTTTTCAGCAGGGCGACAGGGCATGCTTTCATTTGTGTCTCGCGCGTGGGCGATCGACTTGAGCCACGCGAATTTCGTGAAAGCTCTGACGACGATGAGGACACTACCGACGGTTATTTGATCATAGGCGATGAAGTTTGGGATCCATTGGAGGATAGCGAACTCCTGCCGGATTCATGGCTGCGAAAGACGAAAAGCGGTACGGTTCCGGACAGCAGGAAAAAAGCATTTTTCCCGATAAAATTATTTTTTGACGAATCCGGCAATTGTTCGGAATCAAAACCACTCAAGTGGTGGGGTTGGTTCATGCGCGCTCCCTTGCTGTTCGACCCGACCGGAGGCGTGTTTTACGACACCAAGACTAACGAGGGAACCAAGCTGACCAAACTGGGCAGTGAGGGCCGTAGTACTTCGACAACGATTACCGCATTCTCGATACTCAATCGGCTGAACGATTCCGGCTTCGAGCAAGCGGATCAGAAACTGCTCAGCTTTACCGACAATCGGCAGGACGCGGCATTGCAAGCCGGGCATTTCAACGATTTTGTTCAGGTGGTTCGCCTTCGGGCTGGCATACACAAGGCGCTGGCGCAGGCAACGGCAGGCCACCTTACGTTCGCGACCATCGGTGAAGCAGTGCTCAAGGCCCTTGGGCTGCCGTTCCTGGATTATGCGAATCGAAACGAGGAACCGGCTCTGGCCCCAGTCAAACGAAACTACGAGCAGTGTTTCCAGGACTACCTTGTTTATCGCGCTATCGCCGATTTGCGGCGTAGCTGGCGCATCGTATTACCCAATCTGGAGCAATGCGCACTTCTTTCTATTGAGTACGCAGATCTCGACGAGATTGCGGCAACTGACGACTTTTGGAAGGGCACCCCGCTTCTGGTAAACCTGAACCACGCTGACCGAAAAGATTTCATCGGTACGATTCTCGATTTCTTTCGCCTTGAATACGCGATTCACAGCGAGAATTACCTCACGCAATCCAGGATCAAGGAAAATGAAAAGCAGTTCCG
>JANMXV010000363.1:0-27943 GCA_031381325.1 Betaproteobacteria bacterium
CTTCCAGCTTGCCGCGGAAGAAGTAGTCGATCATGCCTGCGCTGTAGGCGACGGCACGGGGTATGAGGAATTCGTGAGCCTTATCAAAATTGAATCTATTGAGCGTGAACACAGGGGCCATTCCCGCTCTCGTCAGATCCGCATCAAAAATAGACAATGTGCTCGCCCGTTCATTGTTTTTGGTTTCTGAGCTTCGATAAGCATCGCTCACCTGATTGCCAAAAAAAGTCATTACGCCCGTCAAAGCGGGATTAGGACACGGCGGATTCGCGCTCGCGCAAAGATCCACAATACTGACATCCCGCTGGTTGGAAGTATCCAACCGGGGCGCTGGAAACAATCCCGGCCGATCAAAGTTTGTTCCGGCGGATACAAACCCTCGATTGGAGTAATCTGCCATCCCTTTGCCATCATCCGTATGCCAAAGTTTGCGGGGCGAATTGAATGTCGTCGTATCAGTGGCGGAATAGACGGGTGCGTAGCCGGAAAAAGGCAGCGCGGGGCGCTATACTGTGTATCTCTCATAAACACTTAGCGCAAATTGACCGATGAGCCTGCACGGAAAAACATCGCAATGCAGATCCAGCCGGGTATGCTGCGGCTGCGCCATGTCCTGGATGTGATGAATCACTTGCCCCAAGCTCCGAAACATCAGACCGAACCGGGCATCGCGGAAATTCTTGCTGCGATCGGTGAGCGCTTCGTAAAAATACTCCCGTGCGGCCTTGTAGGAAAACTTGGTCGTGCTGCTGTCGCCCGTCCCATCGATTGCCCAGTCTGGAGACGCCGCCCACCCCGAAACACCACGCTTTGATATTGGATCGTAGAAATGATTTGCCGGACGAGGGTTATCATCTTCAAAGCGGGCACCCTCTCGGAATAGATTGAACACACTCCTCTCGTCGCCGCGACCGTTAGGAAACTTTTGTTTATCATCGGTGATTGCGTATTGCAACCCCATTTCGTTGAGCACGCTTTGCTGGCCTAATACGGACGCTTGCACCGCGCTACTGGAGATTGCTTCATGTGTATTCGGGTCATAGGCAAAACCAAGTCTCGCGAATAGAGCAAACGCGAGTGAAGTCGTGATATAGAGAATGCGCGTCATCTATTCAACCCATCCAGAAAAGTATTCACCGAACCACAGCCTTGTTTTGAAAAATATTCTTCGCTCGACCTCATCCCGCTGATCAGGAAGGATACGCCACTCACACCTCCTTCCTTCAATCGATGCTCTTCCGCCATCATGGCAGCAACTATCGCAGGCGCACGCTTCCAGTTGCAAGGCTCTTCTTGGCTCCTAAGCAAACTGTCAAGCCGGATAATAAAGGTTTGAAAAATATCCAAATAGCTGGCATTGGAAGCCGTTTTTTTCAACTTGATCGTTTTACCATCCCAATCCGAGTAGCGTAGCTCGCCTCGTCTTCCCCCCTCCGACAACGGTGTGGTGTAGTTGTACAGATACTCGGGCTTGTAGCCGCTTTTAAATAGAATGATTTCTGGATCTCTGGATTGAAAGTAGCCAAAGACTAAAGGATTTGGTTTCGGCCCCCATGCAGGAAAATAAACCCGGCCACCTTTGTCAGTTACCGTCTCCATGATTTCCAACTGCACTATCCGACCACCGTGGCCCGTCATTGTGCCAGCGGGCAATTCCCAATGCGCAACAGCCGTCACCCCTTCCACGGGCTTGTTGGTATCCGCATCCACTACCCAAACTTCCGTAGACTTCGCGGAGTAGATTGAGTCATAGCCGATAAGCGCGCAGGCCTGTAACGACAGCAGTGAAATCGCGACGATATATACAAATTTCAGTTTACGTAGAAAAGTCATGGTGTTTGCTCACATGGAGTCAATCCGCCAGACGCCATCAATGTCGCGGATAAGATAAATGAAGAAAACGCGATTCACGCCATTGATCATCCGGTTTATCGCATATTCCCCTAAATCACCGCTGATCGAGACGGTCTGCAAATTCGAGAAGCTGCCCAAAATCTGTGGCATTCCTGAAATTAACGTATCGAATACCGGCCCGTATTTCTCCCTTGCCTGGGTATTCAGAAACTGCAGGGCTTGGGCTTTGTCGCCATGCGCCAATGCCGATGCCATGCCGCCCCACGTCGCCCTCAATACTTGATCCAGCCGCGCGGCATCTATCACCTGCACAATCGTCGAGATTGGATACGAGGCGTTTTGATCATCCAGCACCGTAAACCGCGCGGTGTAGATCCCGGGTGTGGTGTAAGTGAACTCCAGTGTTGCGCTCGCGTTGGCAGTAGTGAAATCAACTGCTCCATCACCGTTGTAGTCGGCCTGTATCTGCGTGATTGTGCGGCCGGTCGCATTCTGCAGATCAAAAGTGACCTTGTATGGTGCCACGCCGTAAACCGGACTTGCAGTAATGCTGATTGGAGAACTGCCTGAGTTCGTTACGGTAATTGCCTGCGTCACCGTCGTCCCATCGGGTGATGTCGCCACGGCATTGAGCTGGTTGCTGCCGGGCTGCAATGGAACTTGGGCGTAGAAAACTCCGTTGTCGGTGACAGCCACCACCCCATTTACCGTAACACCGGTATTCGACGGCCCTTGAAACGTTCCGCTCACCAATACAGTCGAGCCGGAGACTGTCGCACTCGGCGTTGGCGCAGCAATATTTATCGACAGGCTTGCCCGAATCAGCGTGCGTGATAACGATGTACGATTCCCCGCGCGGTCTATCGCTGAAAGTATGAATATGTTTGCGCCGGATTGCAGGATTACCGGGAAACTGAAGTTCGCGCCCGTCTGGTTAAGGCCCGTGCCTTCTAGCACCACCGTTGCCTGCGGGTCGTCTGTGGTGCCCTGCAGGATCGCCAGCGGGGTTGGGATAACTGCGCCGTTTAGCGGCACAACAGTAAGAAAGCGCGGCGCGATGGTGTCCACCGTGAATGCGTTGGTGACGGTGTTTGACAGTGTGCCGAAGCCGTCTTTCACCTGCGCACTGAAAGTGTTAGCGCCTTCAGGCAGCCTTGTGGCTGGCGTAAAACTGGACTGACCGGTACCCAAGTCAAATAAAAATTGCGAGCCGACGGCAAGGCTGTTCAGTGTGACTGTGAGTCGGTACCCCGCCAGATAGTCATTTGGAAACGTGCATACCACGCTGTTGCAGGCAGCGCCGTAGTTCAGGGTGAACAACGGTTGGGGACTGTTAGTCAACGCATTCTGCGGCGGACGCACCAAGGTCAAGGTCGGTTCGACCTTGAATGCCGGCACGCCCAAGGCTTCGTCGCCGTCTCTTGCCGCGAAACGCACCACGAACTCGCCGCTGTCGGTAAAGCGGTTGATCGAACGCTCGGTGCCGGCCCACAGCGAACGGCTTATGGGATCAAAGGCCAGCTTTTCCGGATTGCGAAGGTTGCGCGATTCCAGGTCTGTCGTGTGCACGAGGGCGCCTGCGCGCGAGTACGCGAGCAGTGCTTCTTTTTGCGCTACCCATACATTGCCGGTGAACGGGTCGAGTGTGAAGCCGGTGACATCGCGCCGTAAGCGGATGCGTAGCGGCGGATCAACCGGGTTCACCAGCTTCAGTTGTGCGAGGTCGTTGTCGTCGGCGGGCCAGATTAGGCCGCCCAGACTGTCCAACTCGAAATAGCGGGCGTCGTCGGCAAGGTGACGTCCGAGCGGGTAACTGGTCAGCAGCTTTCCGCTTGGATCGAAATGCCATAGATCGCGCTTGCCCAGCGCCCACAGGCTGCGGTCGAGCGCCACCTGCATGCGCCGTACGTCCCCCGGCGCGGAAAAGCTCGTGATGAGCTGCCCAGTGGGCGTGACGTGATCGATGCGCCGGTCGTCAGTGATCCACAGGCTGCCGTCGTAGGGATCAACATGGAGAAGGTCAACTTCGTCGAGCCGGGCATCGAGGTTGCGGACACGGATTTCTCTTTCCAGCACGCCATCGGCGCTGTAGCGCAGGAGCTTGCTGTTATTCTTGTCGAGCACCCATACGCCGCAATCGGTGGCATTCATGATCAGCCGCTGGGGGTTGCGCAGCGGTATGACGTGGGTAATCTGGTTGGTGCTGGTCTGTACCTGGCGGATGGTGTCGTCATCGGCATACCAAATGCACGAATCTGCCATGGCATTCACGCTCACGGCGCCCAATAGCACCATGCTCGTCACCAGACGCTTTACGAACTGGCTCTTCTGCTGCATTCGCATCGCTGCTTTCCTTCCCGCACAACAGACTGTATCAACACGCTAACATGTGCAATTTGGGTTGGCAAGCAGCAGCGCAACTGTTGTGTATAGCTCCACGCGGCAGGCGGCTTCGGCGATAATAGCGATTCGCGCAATTTCCGGGATTTAGCGTTCATGGTGAACAAGAATGTAGCGATACCCCCTTCCCTCACCCTCGGTCCCTCTCCCGAGGGGAGAGGGATGAAAAAGCGCCCCGCCGAGGGTCTTACCTATCGCGACGCCGGTGTGGACATCGACGCGGGCGACAGCCTGGTCGAAAACATCAAGCACTATGCCAAGCGCACCATGCGCCCCGGCGTGCTGGCGGGCATCGGCGGCTTTGGCGCGCTGTTTCGCGTGCCGCGCGGTTACAAAGACCCCGTGTTGGTTTCCGGCACCGACGGCGTAGGTACCAAGCTCAAACTTGCATTCGAACTCAAACGCCACGACACCGTCGGCATTGATCTGGTGGCAATGAGTGTCAACGACATTTTGACGCTGGGGGCGGAGCCGCTATTTTTTCTGGATTATTACGCGTGTGGCAAACTCGACGTGAAGGCCGCGACGCAAGTCGTCAGAGGCATCGCGGCGGGGTGCGAGCAGGCGGGCTGTGCGCTGATCGGCGGC
Organism: Betaproteobacteria bacterium; assembly: GCA_031381325.1. Lineage (GTDB taxonomy): Bacteria > Pseudomonadota > Gammaproteobacteria > Burkholderiales > SG8-41 > UBA5216. The sequence goes on from JANMXV010000363.1 coordinate 4,843, forward strand.
GAGACCGCAGAAATGCCCGGCATGTATCCGGCGGGCGAATACGATCTCGCCGGGTTCGCTGTCGGCGTGGTCGAGAAGTCAAAGATCATCAACGGCAAGAGCATCAAACCCGGCGACGTGATTCTGGGACTTGCGAGCAACGGCGCGCATGCGAACGGTTACTCGTTGATACGCAAGATCCTCAGCACGCGGCGCATAAACCTATCGAGCAAACTCGGCGGCAAGCCGCTGAAGGATTTGATCCTCGCACCCACGCGCATTTACGTGAAGCCCGTGCTGGCGCTGGCAAAGCGCGTGCCGCTCAAAGGCCTTGCTCACATTACCGGCGGCGGGCTGGTTGAAAACATTCCGCGCGTGTTGTCGTCCGGCTTGTGCGCGCGCATCGACAAAAGCGCGTGGCCGATGCCGCCGCTGTTTACCTGGTTACAGGCGCAGGGAAATGTTGCCGAGAGTGAAATGCATCGCGTTTTCAACTGCGGCATTGGCATGATTGCCATTGTTGATGCACGCAATGCCATCAAAGCGCAAACGATGCTCAATCGCGCCGGTGAACGCGTGTGGCGCGTCGGCGAAGTGGTGCGCCGCGCGCACGGTGGTCCACAGATCGTTGTGGTGTAGCGGGGTGTGGTGGTGAAGCGCATCGTTATCCTGATTTCCGGTCGCGGCTCGAATATGCTGGCAATACTCAAGGCGCATTTGCCGGTGCAGATTGCCGCCGTTATCAGCAATGAACCCAGCGCAATAGGCCTCGCGTCCGCGCAAAGCCAGGACATAGCCACCGTCGTGGTGCCGCATCGCGCGTTTGCCGATCGCGTCGCATTTGACGCAGCGCTGGCCGCTGAAATCGACCGCCACCAGCCTGATCTGATTGTGCTGGCAGGCTTTATGCGAGTGTTAACCGAAGGATTCGTCAAACGTTATTTGGGTCGTATGATCAACATTCATCCATCTTTGTTACCGTCGTTCACCGGTTTGCACACGCACCAGCGTGCGCTCGACGCCGGTGTGCGTGTGCATGGCTGCACGGTACACTTTGTCACACCGGGCGTGGACAGCGGACCGATCATTATTCAGGCGGCCGTACCGGTGCAGGCAGGTGACGACGAGGACATGCTCGCTGCACGCGTGCTGACCGAGGAACATCGTATTTTTCCGCAAGCAATACGCTGGATTTGCGAAGGCCGGGTGCAACTCAATGCAAGCGGCGCGGTCACTTATTCGGGTGTTACGCCGGCATGCAGCGCCTTAACCGCGCCGGCACTGGACTCACAATCGTAATCATATGAAAGCTAAGGAAAATTTTTTATTCGTTGTAAGGTACGCCTGCTCGCTTGCAAGCACGATAGTTGCAATGTCGGCGGCAACTGCGGCAGCGCCTGCCTCGTCCGAGATCACCTACAACCTGTTCCGCAATGGCATTCAACTTGGCATTATTACCGAACGCTTCGAGACCAAAGACGGCAGTTATCATGCCACCAGCGAAGCGCGAGCCACCGGTTTGTTTGCCTTGTGGCAGCGCGAACCGATACGCTTCCAAAGCACCGGCGAGTTAACCAAAGACGGACTGCGTCCACAGCGCTTCGAAGGCCGCCAAGCCGGCAAATCGATGTCGGCTGATTTCGATTGGCCCGGCGCCAAACTCACGCTCATCCACGACGGCCTCAATCACGCGCTGGCGCTGCCGCCGGGTGCGCAAGACCGGCTGTCGATCATGTATCAATTGATGTTTGCGGTGCGCGCCGTGAATACCAAAGCGCCCGTCATGGATTTCGCCATGACCAACGGTCGCAAGCTCGAACGCTATCGCTATACCGCGCGCACCGATGTCACCATCGACACGCCGTTCAAGCGGCTCAACACCATTCATCTGGTCAAGCAACGCGAGGCAGACGACTCCGCAACCGAAATCTGGATCGCGCCGGAGTATGGCAACGTGCCGGTCAAGGTGCTGATCATCGAGTACGACGGCGTGCGCTACGAACAGGTCGCCACACGGGTGGAAATCAAACCGTGAAGCGCCGCTTACGCGCCGCACCGCTGCTGGTGACGCTAACGCTGTCGGTGCTCGCGCACGCGATCACACTGGCGGGCGCATGGTTGCGCTTGCCGCAAACACCGGCGGAGCCGCCGCTGTTGATGGTGCGACTGGAACCCGCCGCGCCCGCGGCACCACCACCTGCCGCACCAATCCCACGCGAGCGCCGGACGCCAACGCCACGCGCACCGGCAATTGCGGCAGCGCCGGCCACCGTGTTGTCGGATGCACCTGCACCTTGGTCATGGCCGCCAATGGCTGCCGAACCGGCGGCACAAGCTGAAGCACCTGTGGTGAGTGGGCAGCCCGAGCCACCCGCGCCGGCCCCCGAACCTATGGTCATCGCCCACGCGGCGCCCAGCACGTTCACCCCCGAACCCGCGATCATCAAAACCTTGCCGCGACGCGGGCGCATCACCTACGACCTGAACTATTACCTGAGCAACCTGCCGACCAACGTCGGGCGCACCGTGCAGACTTGGGCGTCGGAGGGCAATACCTACCAGCTCGATAGCCTGTCGGAAACCGTAGGGCTTGCGCGGCTTACCCGCTTCGGGCCGCGCATCTACCACAGCAGCGGCATCATTACCGGGCGCGGCTTGCTGCCGCACAGCTTTACCTCGAAGGTGGTGGTGAGCGGCAAGGCCGACGATTCCGCCGCCCAGTTCGACTGGGACAGGAATACGCTCCAGTTCGGACGCGCTACCGATCAAAAGAACGCGGCGTTGCCCGCTGGCAGCCAGGATGTATTGAGCTTCATGTATCAACTGTCACTCGCACCGCCGCCGCGCGGACGCGTGCAAATACCGGTCACCACCGGCGTGGGGTTTGAAAGTTACGAGCTCGATGTGCTCGACGAAGAAACCCTTGAAACGCCATTGGGTATCCTGCGCGTGCTGCCGGTAAAACAGGTGCGGCGGCTAGGCAGCGAAAGCATCGAAATCTGGCTCGCCGCTGAATACCTTTACCTGCCGGTGCGCATACGATTCATCGGGCGCGACGGCACGCCCGGCGGTGAACAAATCGCCACCGAAATCAGCATCAGCAATTAGTAGCTGGCCACACTATGGCGCCCCTTGAAAACATCCCCCTCGCAGTTTGAACATGCCGTCACCGCGCTGGTCGCTGTGCTGCGCTTTGATTTCCCGGCTGACGCCGTAATCAGCCGCTACTTTCACGAAAATCGCGGGATCGGGCAGATCGAGCGAGCGTTCATCGCTGAAGCAGTGTTTGGCGTGCTGCGCAAAAAACGCCTGCTCGATCATGTCACCGGCAATGGCAAAGCACGTGCGTTGTTGCTCGCGTGGCTCACGCGAGTACAAGGTCTGAACGCGCGCGAGCTAGAACCCGTATTTCGGCGTGGTGATGCCGAAGTGGTCGCGGCGATCAAGGCCATCCCCACGGATGCGCTGTCGCTCGCGCAACAAGCCGAACTGCCGGACTGGGTAGTCGAAAAGCTGCTGGCTACTTGTGCAGAAAAAGAAATTCTGGAATTAGGCAAAGGTCTGGCTGAGCCCGCGCCCCTCGATCTGCGTGTCAATAGTTTGAACGCGAAACGCGAAGACGTCATGGCCACGCTGGCGAACGATGGTTTCGCCGCAACGCCGACACCGTATTCACCACACGGTCTGCGTATTGAAGGGCGGCCGTCGATCAACCGTCATCCGCTGTTTCTCAGCGGCGCGATTGAAGTGCAGGACGAAGGCAGCCAGTTGCTGTGCAGCCTGGTCGCCCCCACACGGCACGATCTGGTGATCGATTTTTGCGCCGGCGCCGGCGGCAAAACACTGGCGCTGGGCGCACTCATGCACAATCGCGGGCGGCTGTATGCGTTTGATGTCTCCGCCACGCGGCTAAAAAAATTGCAGCCGCGGCTCGCGCGCTCGGGGCTATCCAACGTGCATCCGCAAACCATTGCCAACGAAAACGATATCCGTGTGAAGCGCCTCGCGGGCAAGGCCGAGCGTGTGCTAGTGGATGCGCCGTGCAGCGGCCTGGGCACCCTGCGCCGCAACCCCGATTTGAAATGGCGGCAGTCGCCGGAAAGCGTCGCCCAACTGGTGCGCAAACAGACAGCGATCCTGCGCGCCGCGTCGGGCATGGTGAAGCCGGGCGGACGCCTGGTGTACGCCACCTGCAGTCTGCTCGCCGAAGAAAACGAAGCTATCGTCGAAACGTTTCTAGCAGCCAACCCCGCGTTTAGCATCGTGGATTGCGATAACGTTTTCGAGCAACAGAAAATTGCTTTGCGCACGGGTAAATACCTGCGGCTCACGCCGCATCAGCATGGTACGGATGGTTTTTTTGGGGCGGTGCTTACGCGCGAGTAGTGGCGCGCGTTCGTGCCATAGGCGTGCGTAATTGATGCGCGTTGATGCTGGCGTGCGGGTAGTCAAGTGAGTGCGTGCTAAAATCTTTTGCAGCACACTGCCTCCCCCTTCCCTCATCCCCGCCCTTCTCCCGAAGGAGAAGGGGAGAAGCCCCTCGCCCTCCGGGGGGGTTGAGGTGAGGGAGATTTTTGAAATCAGGGTGCGGGGCCATACACACCACCTCAATGCTAAGCACACCATCCCTGCCCAATCTGCTGACCAATCTTTGGGCTGACCTGCACGACGTCGCATTCTTGTGGCAGGCCGCCGCGGCGGCCTTGAGTCTGCTGCTGGCGTGGCTTGCAGGCAAGTTGTTGCACCCGCGCATCGCGTCGATGGAAAACTCGCCGGCCGTCGGGCGCGACATGCTGGCCGCAATTCAGTTTCCCGCCATCGCTTTGGTGTTGGTGCTGATTCTGCGCACCACGATGGACGGCAAAACCTTGACGCTGCTCGATCTGATGGTGGCCCTGCTTACCGCCGCGATCATCATTCGGCTCGCGGTAGTGATGCTGCGCCAGGTATTTGCGCCCAGCGGCTGGCGCGACTCGCTGATACGCACTATCGCCACATTGGTATGGATCGGATTTGCGCTGTATGTCGCCGGGCTGTTGCCGGAATTGATGAAGTTTCTCGACGGACTGGGATTCTCAGTTGGCAAGCAACGCATCTCCCTGTTCCTGATTCTGCAAGCGCTGCTGTCGGTGCTGGTGACGCTGCTGATCGCGCTGTGGCTCGGACGCTTTATCGAAGCACGCACCATGGCTGCCGCCGATCTCGATATCAATCTGCGGGTAATGATCTCGAAGCTGTCGCAGGCGCTGCTGGTGCTGGCGGCGATTCTGCTCGCACTGCCGGCGGTGGGCATTGATCTCACGGTGCTATCCGTATTCGGTGGCGCGCTCGGCGTGGGGCTGGGCTTTGGGCTGCAAAAGATCGCCAGCAATTACATCAGCGGCTTCATCATCCTGCTGGATCGTTCGGTGTCGCTCGGCGATCTGGTGACCGTCGACGGCCACACCGGGCAGTTGACCAAAATGACCGCGCGCTACGTCGTGGTGCGCAGTCTCACTGGCGTTGAATCGATTATTCCGAACGACACGCTGATCACGTCAACCGTGATCAATCAATCCTATAGCGATAAGCGCGTACGCCAGACCCTGGCGGTGCAGGTGAGCTACGACGGCGATTTGGAACTTGCCATGCGCATCATGGTCGAAGTTGCGGTGCGCCAGAAACGGGTGCTCATTGATCCAGCGCCCCTGGCGCTGGTCATGCGCTTTGGCGACAGCGGTATTGATCTCGAATTGGGCTTCTGGGTGGATGATCCGCAGGCCGGAACCGGTGTGCTGCGTTCGGACTTGCATTTGGATATCTGGCGAGAGTTCGGCAAGCACAAGATAGAAATTCCCTATCCGCAACGCACGGTGCGGCTGGTGAGCGCACCAAACGAGGGCCATCAGGGTGAAAGCAAGGCAGAAATCACCTGAAATAGTCCAATAAAACAAATAGTTGACAGGGTGCAATGCGGGGGTAAAAAAGCACTATCCGCCCCCGTTGAACTTCGGTAGACTGCGCCCATATAACTAGCCTGTAAACGAGGAGTTTTATGTACACAGGATTGCTCGACCTGCCGTGGTGGGGTTACCTAGTCGCCACGCTGGGATTGACCCACATCACCATCGCCGCGGTGACTATTTATTTGCACCGCTATTCCGCGCATCGCGCGCTGGATCTGCATCCGATCGTCAGTCATTTTTTCCGCTTTTGGCTGTGGGGCACCACAGGCATGACGACTAAGGCATGGACCTCGATTCACCGCAAGCACCACGCCAAATGCGAAACGGTTGAAGATCCGCACAGCCCGCAAATCTTCGGCATTCGCAAATTGCTGCTGCAAGGTGCGGAGCTTTACCGCGTCGAAGGCGCGAATAAGGAAACACTGGAACATTACGGTCACGGCACGCCCGACGACTGGCTGGAAAACCATGTCTACGGCGTACATGATCGCATCGGCATCGGCTCGATGCTGGTATTGGATTTCATTTTGTTTGGCCCCATCGGCATCACCATCTGGGCGGTGCAAATGATGTGGATACCGTTTCTTGCTGCGGGCGTGATCAACGGCATCGGCCACTGGTGGGGCTATCGCAACTTTCAGTCCGAGGACGCCAGCACTAACGTCATACCTTGGGGCATATTGATCGGCGGCGAAGAACTGCACAATAATCACCATGCGTATGCCACCTCGGCGAAGCTTTCTAACCGCTGGTACGAGTTTGACATCGGCTGGATGTACATTCGCATTCTTGAGATGCTGGGGCTTGCCACGGTGAAGAAAATCGCGCCAAAGATCAAGCTCAATGCCGCCAAGACGCAATGCGATTCCGACACCTTGCAGGCTGTGATTACGCATCGCTACGATGTGGTGACCCGCTATGCACGCTCGCTACGCGACACCTGTGTGGCCGAGGTGCAGGCGCTCAAGGCACGCGCAGTCAGTGTAGACAAGGCACGGCTGGGCCGTTGGCTGAACATTGATTCAACCGCGCTGCCGGAAACCGAACGCGCCGAACGTGCGCAAGTCATCAGTCAAAGTAATGTGCTGTCCACGATATACACCATGCGCGACGAACTGGCCGGTGTATGGCAGCGCTCCACTGCCAGCAAAGAGCAGTTGGTGAGCAAACTGGAAGACTGGTGCCACCGCGCCGACAACAGCGGCATTGCACCGCTGCAGAAGTTCTCGAAACGGTTGCGTAGTTATGCCTGAAGTGCAGTTTGGAGTTGAGCGTTGGGAGTTGAGAGCAACAGCGGAATGCAGTAACTCCAAACTCTCAACGCCGAACCCCAAACAAAAAAAGCCCGCGATAGCGGGCTTTTTTACGTCTACGCGAAGCGCACTTATTTGATCTTCGCTTCCTTATAGGGCACGTGCTTGCGCGCTATTGGATCGAATTTATTAATTTCCATCTTTTCCGGCTTGGTGCGCTTGTTCTTGGTGGTGGTGTAAAAATGGCCGGTGCCGGCAGATGATTCGAGTTTTATTTTTTCACGCATGATGATCTTCCCCCGTTATACCGCGACGCCGCGGCTGCGCAAATCAGCCAGCACCACGTCAATGCCGTTCTTGTCGATGGTACGCAGACCCGTCTGGGAAACGCGCAGCTTTATCCAGCGATTTTCGCTCTCCACCCAAAAGCGGCGGTGATGCAGATTCGGCAGAAAGCGCCGCTTGGTCTTGTTATTGGCGTGGGAAACGTTGTTTCCCACCATCGGCTTCTTGCCGGTGACCTGACAAATGCGTGACATGTTGATGACCTCAAACCCGTGAAAATAAAAATAACGCGCAGCGTGAACCGTGAGACGCGCGAAGTACCTGCAAAGGGGGCGAATTCTACACGAAATCAGGAGCTTCCCTCAAGGGCTACGCCACAGGGTTGGGCAATATTTAAGGGCATTCCGCCGGTTGACATCGGGACCGCATAAAATTACAAATAATAGTTTAAAAACAAAAGGTTACAATAATCCTCGCTCCGCGAACGACAGAGTGCTGTCCGCGCCCACCACAAAATGATCCAGCACACTCACGTCAACCAGCGCCAAAGCGCGCTTTAACGTAGCGGTCAGCGTCTCGTCGGCGCGGCTGGGTTCGGCCACGCCCGACGGATGGTTGTGCGCGAAAATAACCGCTGCCGCGTTGTGATGCAGCGCACGTTTCACCACTTCGCGCGGATACACACTGGTCTGCGTGAGCGTGCCGCTGAAAAGATCATCCACCGCCAGTACGCGATTTTGTGCGTCAAGAAACACGCCGACGAACACTTCGTGCGGAAGGTTGTGTAGCCGTAGCCGCAGGTAATCGCGCACTGCCTTCGGCGAATTGAGCTCGACACCCTGCTTTAACTTTTCACCCAGCGCACGCTGCGCCATTTCGAGTACGGCCTGCAACTGCACATACTTGGCCTCGCCCAGCCCATGAATCTTGCAAAAGGTCTTTTGGTCAGTGCCGCACAGCGCCGTCAGCGAACCAAACGCTGTCAGCATGTCACGCGCCAGATCAACGGCAGATTTTCCGGTAACGCCCGTGCGCAGAAAAATCGCCACCAGTTCCGCATCGGAAAGCGAAGCCGCGCCCTTTTTAATCAATTTCTCGCGCGGACGGTCGTCGGCGGGCCAATCTGCAATAGACATGGACGTGAAGGGTGAAACGTGAAGGGTGAAACGTGAAGAACGACTCAGGTTGGTTACGGTTTACTTTTTACGTTTCATATTTCACGTTCCACCGCTGTACGCTACACTCACGGCTGATTCGCGCAGAAAGCGCTATATGGCTGATATTAAAAGTAAAAAGGTAGTTTTAGGCGTCACCGGCGGGGTTGCCGCCTACAAGGCCGCCGAACTCGTACGCCGCCTGGGCGAGCACGGCATCGACGTGCATGTGGTTATGACACAGGCCGCCTGCGGTTTCATCACGCCCGCAACCATGCAGGCGCTGTCCGGCAACCCGGTCTACACCGACATGTGGGACGCGCGCATCGGCAACAGCATGGCGCATATAGAACTTTCGCGCGATAAAGTAGCCATCGTCATCGCGCCCGCTACCGCCGATTTCATGGCCAAGCTCGTGCAGGGGCACGCGGACGATCTGCTATCAACACTGTGCCTCGCGCGCGACTGTGCGTTACTCGTAGCGCCCGCGATGAACCGCCAGATGTGGGATCATCCCGCAACACAACGCAATGCCGCGCAACTTGAAAAGGACGGTGTGACGTTGCTGGGACCCGCTAGCGGCGACCAAGCCTGCGGCGAAATCGGCGCTGGCCGCATGCTTGAGGCGCAGGACATCGCCGATGCGGTCGCTGCTTTTCTCGCGCCGAAAACGCTTGCGGGTTTGCGCGTGTTGATGACCGCAGGACCGACGTTTGAACCCATCGATGCGGTGCGCGGCATCACCAACCGCAGCTCCGGCAAAATGGGTTACGCCATTGCACGCGCGGCCATCGGCGCCGGCGCAAAAGTCACGCTGGTTACCGGTCCAAGCAGCCAGCCCGTGCCCGCAGGCGCAGCAGTCACGCGAGTGCAAAGCGCCGCAGAAATGTTCGGCGCGGTAAAACACAACGTCGCGCGCGCGGATATTTTTATCGGCGTAGCAGCCGTCGCGGATTACCGTGTGGACAAGCCGCGCGAGCACAAGATCAAGAAGATCGACAAGTCAGAACTCACGCTGAAACTCTTGCCGAATCCGGACATACTCGGCTGGGTCGCGGGGCTATCCAAACCGCCGTTCACTGTGGGCTTCGCCGCCGAAAGCCGCAACCTTGAAACCTACGCCGATGAAAAACGCCGGCGCAAAAAGGTGAACATGATGGTGGCCAACCTTGCGCAAAACGCCATCGGCGCCGACGACAACGAAGTCATGCTATTGGACGATGCCGGCACGCATAAGCTGGCGCGCGCGCACAAAGAAGTCGTTGCGAAAGAAATCGTGACGCGTATTGCATCGTTGTACAAAGCCAGAAAGATCCGGCGTTAGCCACACTGACGCGCTAACGCTTGCAGGAACTCAAGTGATCCAGGCGCAGATTGCTCCATTGGACGACTGGGGACAAGCTTGAAAGTTTTGTTCGGCTGGATCGCCTGCATGCACTTGCGAAGGTATCCGCTTCTTGTGTTTTTCCTTTACTAGCCCGTCCCGCCCGCCTCAGCGCTCCTCGAGCACGCGCAGTTCGGTGTCCGCCGTGCGCAGCCGCTTCGAGACTGCGTACGCCAGTTGCTCGAACACTCTGCCGCTGAGGGCAGGGTTGGTTTTCACCAGCCCGTCCAAGCGCTCGCGCGACAATACGTAGAGGTCTGTCGCGGTGACCGCGCCGATGTCCGCGGAGCGCGGCTCGCGATCAAGAAATGCCATTTCGCCAAAGAAATCGCCCTGGCAGAAGGTGGCCAGGTGATGGCGCTTGCCGCCTTCGAGCGGCAGCAACGCGTTCACCCGACCGCGGCGCACGAAAAAAATCTCGTCACCGGTATCGCCGCGCGAACAAATGCGGCTGCCGGCCGGCAGCGAAATTTCGCGCACCGCGCCGGCGACTTCGGCCAGGGTTGCGGCATCGAGTTCGCTGAAGAACTCGATCTCGCCGAGGGCCAGCGGTTGTTCATCTTCCGCCGCGGTCCAGCCGGCGGCCTCGAGGATGCGGTCTTCCATCCACTCGAGCGCGCTGTCGCGCGTGTCGAAGATGCGAATGCCGTCTCTCTTGCTCTCCAGGCCGAGCTGCTTCATGTATTGCTCGATGTCCTGGCGCGTCGGCAGGCTGGACGGCATGCCGCTGAAAAGCAGTTCGCCGCGCCGCTTGATAAGCCGCTCCCGCATCTGCTCGAACAGATGCGCGGCAGTGAAATCCATCGACTGCACGCGCCGCAAGTCGAGCAGCAGGTAGCGCCGCGTGGCGAGGTCCTGCTCGAGTTCCGAGAACAGTTGATCGGTAGTGCCGAAGAACAGATTGCCCTGCAACTGCGCGACCGCGGCCTCGTCACCATGCTTATCGAGGATTTCGGTCTCGGCAGCGAGGCGCCGGCGCGTGGAGCGCGCGCCGTGCAAATCTACCTTGTTGACGATCACTGAACCGCGGATCTGGTCGCGAATGAAGAGCAGGATCGCAAGAAAGATGCCCACCGCCGAAGCCGCGATCAACTCGATCTGGGCAACGCCCACGACGATGATGATGACAACGAAATCGATGCGCGTTGAGCGCTGCAGCATCAGCCGGAACATGCCGCGGTCGAACATCCGCCACGCGACGACCAGCAGCAACCCGGCAAGCGCCCCGATCGGCACCCACGCGATCAATCGACCGAGCACCACGAACGCAAGCACCACCAATACACCCTCGGTCACTCCTGACCAAAACGTGCGCCCGCCGCTGGTGAAATTGACCATGGTCGCCCCCATCGTCCCGGCGCCGGGCATGCCGCCGACGAAAAAGGCGGCGGCGTTGGCCGCGCCCTGCCCGATCAGCTCACGATTGGAATCGCTGCGGCGCAGCGCGAGCGCATCGAGCACGACACCGGTCTTGAGCGTATCAATCGAGAGCAGCACCGACAGCGTCAGCGCGGCGGTGAAGATCATGCCGAGATCGGCCGGCTGCACCAGCAGTAACGACGAGGCGCGCGCGCTCACCGCCTCGACGATTGAGCCGGAGGCCTCGAGCGGCCCGATGATCAATGCATTGCCGTCGAGCTGAAGCAGATCGCGGTTAAAAAAAGCGAGCACGAAGTAGGCTGCGATTCCCGCCACCAATCCGAGGATTGCGCCCGGCACCTTCTGCGTAAGCCGCGGCGCAACGACCATGACCACGATCGTCACCAGCCCGACGGTGATGCCGCTCCAGTTCCACAGCGCGGGCGAGAGCAGTCCGTGGCCTAGCGACACGGTCTTCGGCAGGGCGAGCAGCTTCGGCAACTGGCCAAGCGCAATGATCAGCGCCACGCCTGACAAGTAGCCGCTCACCACCTGGTAAGGAATGAATTTGATCAGGCGGCCGGCGCGCAGCAGACCGTAAAGTATCTGAAACAGCGACGAGAGCAGCGCGGTGAGGGCGAGCAGCATTGTGATGCGCTCGACCGTGAGTTGGCCGCTGGCGGCGAATTGGGCGGCCAGCGCCGACATCACCGCCGCGGCAGGCGCACAAGGCGCGGTAATGAAGCCGCCGTTGCGGCTGACCAGCGGCGCCACGATGCCGAGCGCAGCCGCGCCGAGGATGCCGGCAAGCGCGCCCTGGCCCGCGTAGCCCGGCCCGATCGCGGTATAGATCAGCACGCCGAACGCGATCGCCGACGGCAGAGCGACCAGCATCGACGCCAAGCCACCCCACAGGTCGCCGGCGAGGCTGTCGCTGCCGGTGTGCGTCGCGCTCGTCATGTCGCCGCCTCACGCTCTATAGCAGGTACCATAGCTGTGATCACGGAAATTCGGCGGGCCGTTCGCGGGGAACAATCAATCGTGTACACCACGATTCAACGTAAGCATTTATTTTTATTTATCTTTGTATAGCGCCATCCGACTGTGCTAATTTAGCCTGCGAGCTAATAGTAGCAAACCTAGCCCGTCAGTGAGCGAATGAAAAAACTCGATGTAAAAATCCTCGACCCGCGCCTGCGCGATCAACTGCCGCAATACGCCACACCCGGCTCAGCCGGCCTTGACCTGCGCGCCTGCGTGGATGCACCACTGACGCTGAATCCCGGTCAATGCGAACTGATACCCGCTGGCATCGCGATACACATCAATGATCCGGGCTACGCAGCGGTGATCCTTCCGCGCTCCGGACTCGGCCACAAGCACGGCATCGTGCTCGGCAATCTGGTGGGCCTGATCGATTCCGATTATCAGGGCCAGTTGTTTGTTTCAACCTGGAATCGCGGCAGCACGCCGTTCGTCGTCAACCCGATGGAACGGCTGGCGCAACTGGTCATCATCCCGATCATGCAGGTTGATTTCAATGTGGTCGATGAATTTGGTGCATCGGATCGCGGCGCAGGCGGGTTTGGAAGTACGGGGAAGGTGTAGATCAAGCCACCCGAATCTTGAAACTACTCGCATAAACTGCCGGGTTCTTGCCGTCCCACACCACGCCATCCATGAACTTGGAGGTGCGCATCGGGTCCTTGGGCACGTTCGCCTTGACCTGCGCCGCCGCCTCTTTGTAGAGATCAATCTTGTTGATCTGTTTGGCCACCGCAAGATAGTCCGGCTCCTGCTTCATCAAGCCCCAGCGCTTGTGCTGGGTCAGGAACCACATGCCATCCGAAAGATACGGGAAGTTCGCCGCGCCGTCGTTGAAGAATTTCATGTGATTCGGATCGTCCCAGATCTTGCCAAGACCATTTTGATAGCGCCCGAGAATGCGCTGGTTGATAACATCGACCGAAGTATTCACGTAAGCGGTATTCGACACCACCTCGGCCATTTTCATACGGTTGGAAAGCGACGCGTCGATCCAGCGGCCTGCTTCCAGAATCGCCATGGTCATGGCGCGTGCGGTGTTCGGATATTTTGTCACGAATTCATCGGTGCAACCCAGCACTTTCTCCGGGTGATCTTTCCAGATATCCTGCGTAGTGATGGCAGTGACGCCGATGCCGTCGGCAATGGCACGGTGATTCCACGGCTCGCCCACGCAATAGCCGTCCATGTTGCCGATGCGCATATTTGCGACCATTTGCGGCGGCGGCACGGTGATGATTTTCGCGTCTTTCATCGGGTTGATGCCGGCGGCGGCCAGCCAGTAATACAGCCACATGGCGTGCGTGCCGGTGGGAAATGTTTGCGCGAAGGTGTACTCGCGCTTGTCGGACGCCATCAGCTTGGCAAGCGACGGACCATCCACCGCGCCCTTGTCGGCGATTTTCTTCGACAGCGTGATCGCCTGCCCGTTGGTATTCAGGTTCATCAGTATCGCCATGTCTTTGCGCGGGCCACCGTTGCCCAGATGCACGCCATAGACCAGCCCATAAAGCACGTGCGCAGCATCCAACTCGCCGTTCACCAGCTTGTCGCGCACACCGGCCCACGACGATTCCTTGGTGGGGATAATTTTGATGCCGTATTTTTCGTCGAACTTGAGCACCGAGGCCATCACTACCGAGGCGCAGTCGGTGAGCGGAATGAAGCCAATCTTCACTTCTTTTTTCTCGGGTGCATCGGAACCCGCAGCCCACGCCGCCTGGCGCACGCCGGGCGCCACCAATGACATTAACGATGCACCGCCGAGTGCCGCGCCGGATTTCAAAAACTTGCGCCGGTTAGCGCGCGCGGCGCCGGTTGAAGCCGCGCTGTCCTCGCTTACTGAATTTTTCCTTGCCATTTTTCACTCCTTGATTGCCGTTGTGGCGCTGTCGTTCAGCGCCGTGATAACTGCAATGCAATAACAATGCCAGGGATGAAAAATTACTTTAACTAATTGTTTTTAACAAATATATTATATTTTATCTGTGAATATTCGAGCGTGATTGGTGCAATGCATCCTCGGTATGGTGCATGCGCAAAAAGCACCGGTCCTTTGGCGCATCAGGGCGCAATTTGGTGCTAACGCACCAAAAGTATATAAATCAGCAGCAGGTTAATCACCATGGAAACCACCGCAATCGCCTGCCACAGCGCCGTGGGACGTTGCACCAGCGGCGTGCGCGGGGGCGCGCTGACCGGATGCGCTTCGCCCCGCTCCAGCGCCAGCAGCATCTCTTCCGCCGTCTCGAAACGTTGCTTCTTATCGCGCGCCACCGCGCGCATTAACACATTTTCCAGCCACTGCGGAATGTCGGGCCGGTAACGCGTGGGCGGCGTGGGATCGGCGAATCGCGGGTGCTGAAAAGGTTCGATTTCGCCGTAAGGAAATTTGCGCGTGAGCAGGTGATACAGACTCACTCCCGCTGCGTACAAGTCGCTTTGTGCGGTCGCCTTTTCACCATCGAACAACTCCGGCGCCATATAACTCGGCGTACCGGGATTGCCTTGCAGTTCGGGATACGGCACGCCCGCGGCAAATGCGACGCCCATGTCAAGCACCCGCAGCTCGCCGCCGTCATCCTGCAACATATTGGCGGGCTTGATGTCCCGGTGAATGATCGCCAGCCGGTGCAGTGCGCCCAGCGCCCGGGCGACCTGCGCGCCGATGCGCGCGGCGTCCGCCACGGAAAAGTGTTTACCGCTATCCAGATGCTGCTGCAACGTGGCGCCCGCATGAAACGTCATCACGTAATAAAGATGATGCCGCGCCGGCGCCGCTATAGGCACCACCTGCGGAAAATGCCGCGACACCAGCCGCTTGGCAAGCCATTCTTCCCCGAGCAAGCCTTCACAACTCGCACGGTCATCGGCCAGCGCGGGTTGCAGCGTTTTCAACGCGCACACCTGGCCCGACGCGGAACGCACTTTGTAAAGCAGCGTCGCACGCGATTCATGCAGCAGACTCAACACCTCGAAGCCGTCGATGCGCCCGCCGGGTTTCAAGCGCGGCGGCACCGGCAGGCGCACATACGCGCCCAGCATATCGCGCCAGCCTTCCGCGGCTACGGCATCAATGCGCGCCGCCAGCGCAGTGGCATTGTCGGCGCTGCCGGCCTCCAGCGCCGCATCCACCAGTGCATCGGCCATGCGTTGCGGGTCTTCGTGCAACAGCATCCATTCGTGAATGCGCTTGGCGCCCAGGGCCTCCCACACGCCGTCGCTGCAAATCAGAAATCGATCCTTCGGCAACAAATCGCCGTCGGCATAATCCACCATCAAATGCTGATCGAGGCCCACCGCGCGTTTCAGCACGTGGCGCATGTCGGGGCGATCCCACACATGATCCTGCGTGAGCAGCATCATCTCATGGTTGCGCAAACGGTAGATGCGCGTGTCGCCCACGTGGCCGATGGTGTATCGATTGCCGCGCAGGATCAGCAGGCTCAAGGTGGTCGCCATGCCGGCGCGGGTTTTGTCCACCGCGCCCTGCCCCATCATCCAGCGGTTGATGGCGGACAATACACGATCCACCGCCTTCGGCACTTCCCAGGTTTCCGGCGTGGCATAGTAATCCGCGAGCAGACCGCGCACCGTGTACTCGGCGGCCTCGCGTCCCGCGCCTTCGCCCGAGACGCCGTCGGCCACCGCCAGCATCGCGCCGCGCGCGGCGAGTTCGTCCGCCTCAGGCGTGACGACACCGCAAAAATCTTCGTTGCGCTCGCGTTTACCGGTGCGTGTGGCGTGACCTACGGCGAATTCAAGGGGCATGGGATGCGCGTTTAGTGAATCGTGAAAAGTGAAATGTGAAACACACCCTCGCGCACGTTTCACATTTCACGTTTCACATTTTACGCGGCTAGCAGCTAAACCTTCGCCGCCGTCAAATGCGCCGCGCCCCAAGTGGTGCGCCAGCGGCTTTTCACTGCGGTCAGTCCGCTCAGCGCGACCAGGGCGAGCGCCGCAAAAATCAACAGGCCGATTTGGTAGCTGCCCGTCAATTGCTTGGAATAACCCAGCGACGACGCCAGATAAAATCCGCCGATGCCACCCGCCATGCCCACCAGCCCGGTCATCACGCCAATCTCGCGGCGAAAGCGCTGCGGCACCAGTTGAAACACTGCGCCGTTGCCCATGCCCAGCGCGAGCATGGCGCACACGAACAACGCCAGCGCCATCCCTACTTCGCGCATGCCAAAACTTACCAGCGCGAGAAAACCCGCCGCCAGCATATACATCAGCGACAACGATTTGATGCCGCCGATGCGATCCGCCACCATGCCGCCCACCGGGCGCACCAGCGAGCCGGCGAACACGCAAGCCGCCGTGAGGTACCCAGCAATTACCGGCGACAGTCCATATTGGTCGTGGAAATAAATGGTCAACGACGATGCCAGCCCGACGAATCCGCCAAAGGTCACGCTGTAGAAAAACATAAACCACCACGCGTCTTTGTCGCGCAGCACTTTCAGGTATTCCGTAAGCGGCTTGGCCGGCGGGCATTCGGGACTGTCCTTCGCGAGCAACATATAAACCACCAATGCCACGAGCAGCGGAATCGCCGCGATGCCAAACACATTGCTCCAGCCGTAGGCGGCCGCCAGGCTGGGCGCGAGCAGCGCAGCTAACACGGTGCCTGAATTGCCCGCGCCGGCGATGCCCAGCGCCTTGCCTTGATGCTCGGGCGGATACCAGCGCGAGGCCAGCGGCAGCGCCACTGCAAACGAAGCGCCTGCCACACCCACCGCACGCCCCAGCACCAGCACCTGCGTGTAGCTGTGTACGCCGAAATACCAAGCGATCAACAACGCCGCGATCACAATCACCTGACCCATCAGCCCGGCCATTTTAGGTTTGAGGTGATCCACCAAAATGCCCATCACCATGCGCAGCAGCGCACCCGCCAGCACCGGAGTCGCCACCATTAGGCCTTTTTGAGCCGCCGTCAGGTGCAAGTCTTGTGCGATCTGCACCGCCAGCGGCCCCAGCAACACCCACACCATGAAGCTCAGATCGAAATACAAAAACGCCGCAAACAGCGTCGGCGTGTGGCCGGCTTTGAGAAAAGATGATTGCATTTCAATCTCGATTAAATAATTATAAGTATTTGTTTTAATTGATAAATTTTACAAATTCGCAATGTCATCTGAACAACAGCACGATAACAACAAGGGTCAGAACAAAACAAACGCACTTCCAGAAAAGCAAAGGATTGCGCTCCAAAAGCGGCAGGCCTTTCTCATTCAACAGCGCCGCATTCGGGTGACGCAGGTCATAAATAAATTCGGATAACTCCTCGTAGCGCCGGTACGGATCCGGCTGCACAGCCTTTCTCAACACCATATCGATCCACGCCGGAATCTCACGATGCTCATCAAGCAGCGATTGATAGCGCAATTTTTTTTGCGCGGCTTTGGTTCGGGATTTTGCCACCTCTGCGCCGTAGGGCAGCTTGCCGGTGAGCATTTGATAAGCGATCACGCCCAAAGAAAAAATATCCGAGCGTGTGCTACCGGCCTCGCCGAGAAAATATTCCGGCGCAGTATATTGCGCGGTACCGAGCAGGTGGTTTTGCGCATGCGGCGCTGTCGTTTCCATCACACCCGCAACGCGCGTCGAACCAAAATCAATGATCTTCACCGTGCCGGTGCTGTCGATCATGATGTTTTCCGGGCGCAGATCCTGATGCAGCATTTCCATGCGGTGAAAAGCCTGCACGCCTTTTGCAATTTGCTCGACGATGCCGCGCACGGTTTCCAACTCCGGTGTCGGGTTGTCGATCAACCATTGCGTCAAGGTCTGGCCTTCGACAAATTCGCTGACGATGTACAAGTAGTTGCGCTTGCGCGTCTGCAAGCAGGGCTTTAACACATGCGGGCTATCGATGCGCCGGGCGATCCACTCTTCCATCAGGAACCGTTCCAGATAAGCGGCGTCGCCCTGAAGGTCTATGGCGGGTGTCTTGATGATTACCGTGGTGTTGGTTTCCCCATCCACATTATCCACAGCCAGATAAACGTGACTGCGGCTGCTGGCATGCACCTCGCGGATGATTTTGTAGCCGTCAAAAACCGCCCGCGCTTCCAGTACCGGCGGAAACGGCAACTCGGTTAACTGCTGATAGATCTCATCCGAATCGCGCGTGGGCAACTCGTCCATCCGCACAATTTGTATTGTGAGGTTGTCACCACTCTCGCGCCGGTAGGCTTCGGCTACGATAATCTTTGCGGCTGCATCAAGGTCATTCGCATGCTCATGCACCGCGTTGATGACGAATTTAGGCGAGGAATACTGATACACACCGTCGGTCACCAGCACAAAGATATCGCCTTTTTCCACCGCCAGCGCTTGATAGTCAATTTCAAGCTGCGGGTTCATGCCCAAAGCACGGCTGAGATAGGTCGTATCCTCGGAGACCCGGACTTGATGATCGTTGGTCAATTGTTCCAGCGCTTTGTCACGCAACCGATAGATGCGTGAATCACCCACATGGAAAATATGCGCGGTAGTGGATTTGATGACCAGCGCGCTTAAGGTACACACATAACCTCGCCCGGTATCGTAACGATACTGACTGCGCCGGGTCTGTGAATACAGCCAGGAATTCGTAGCCGTCAGAACCCGTTGTGCCGATTTCTTTACGGACCAGGCTTCCGACGTGCAAAAATAGTCGTCCAGAAATCCCGTCACAGTGGCTTCGCTGGCGATGTGACTGACATCGCTGCTGCTGATTCCGTCGGCCAGGGCAATGGCAATTCCCTTCGAGCTCAACTGCGGCTCTAAAGGAATGTAGGCGCCGTGAAAATCCTGGTTGGCCTCCTTACGGCCTTTGTCGGAATATTGCCCTATGGATATACTTAACTGACTGGGCATTCTGTGGGCTTAGGCGGAGAGGGCTAGGGAGAGAAAACGGGATAAGGAGCCTCAGCGGCGTATAGGGCCGAGGCTCCTACGATCTACCGCAAATTATGAAATGGATCGCTTGGGGGCAGTTTTGATATGCGTGGAATACAAAGTCAGGCCGGTAAACGCAAGCCCGCCAACCAGATTCCCCAGAACGGTGGGAATTTCATTCCAGATCAGATAATCCATGATCGAGAATTTTCCGCCCAGCATCAGCCCCGACGGAAACAGGAACATGTTGACCACCGAATGCTCGAAGGCCATTCCAAAGAAGACCATGATCGGCATCCACATGGCGATCACCTTGCCGCCCACCGTGGTGGAAATCATCGCTCCGACTACACCCAGCGAAACCATCCAGTTGCACAGCACGCCCCGGATAAACAAGGTCAGCATGCCTGCCGCGCCATATTCCTTGTAGCCCACGGTGCGGTTAGCGCCGATTTCAGCTATCAGCTTGCCGACTTTGTTGGGTTCGGTTGAAAAGCCATACGTGAAGACAATCGCCATCATGAGGGCCACGGTCAGGGCGCCCAGGAAATTGCCGATGAAGACGAGGCCCCAATTCCGCAAAACGCCTGCGACCGTCACGCCCGGACGCTTGTCGATCAAGGCAAGCGGTGTCAGAACAAAAACACCGGTCAACAAATCAAAGCCCATCAATAACAACATGCAAAATCCGACCGGAAACAGAATGGCGCCGATGATCGGATAACCGGTCGCCACCGAAACGGAAACCGCCCAAGCGGCAGCCAGTGCGAGAATTGCTCCAGCCATGTAAGCTCTGATAAGCGTATCTCTTGTTGACATAAATACTTTGGATTCACCCGCATCGACCATCTTGGTGACGAATTCTGACGGGACTAAATAAGACATGATGTTCTTTCTCTAAGGTTATGATTCATCGGATTCGAGCGACTAAATTTTCAACTAAATTTTCAACAACACGACACCGTTCTCGACCTTAGTCTCGAATCGCTGCGCGCACCCCACATCGGGCGCGACGGCCTGGCCATCCGACAAGCCGATGCTCCAGTTGTGCAAGGGGCACGCAACATGACGCCCGAACACAATGCCCTGCGACAGCGGCCCGCCTTTGTGCGGACATTTGTCGAGCAACGCGAACACCTCGTTTTCGGCGTTGCGAAACACCGCGATATCGCCGTGCGCGCTATGCACCACGCGCGCGCCCAACGGCGGAATATCATCTACTGCACCTACTTTTATCCACGACGTCATGACGGCCACTTTCTCCGGAGCGTTCATACCGTTAATGCCTCGAATTCATGCCTTGCAACACCGTGCGCGCGCTCTTGCCAAGGGTCTTTTGCGTCCTTCAAGGCGTACATCAGCCGCGCAAAGAGCGCCTTGCGGCCCTCGTCATCCTCGATCACGCGCTGCTTGACGTAATCGAGACCCACGCGCGCCACCCAATGCACGGTGCGATCGAGGTAGCGCGCTTCTTCACGATACACCTGCAAAAAAGCGCCGCTGTATTCGAGCACCTCTTCGGCGGTTTTTACTTTGCACAGAAACTGCGCGGCTTCGGTCTTGATGCCGCCGTTGCCGGCGACATAAATTTCCCAGCCCGAATCGACGCCAATCACACCCACGTCCTTGATGCCCGACTCGGCACAGTTACGCGGGCAGCCCGACACCGCGAGCTTTACTTTGTGCGGCGCGTACATTTTCGCGAACCTGCGCTCCAGATCGATGCCCATCTGCGTGGAATCCTGCACGCCGAAGCGGCACCACTCGGAACCGACGCAGGTTTTTACCGTGCGCAGCGCCTTCGCATACGCATGGCCGGAAGGCATCGCCAGATCGGCCCACACCTTGGGCAAATCCGCTTTCTTCACGCCCAGCAAATCGATGCGCTGGCCGCCGGTGACTTTCACCATGGGAATTTTGTATTTGTCCACCACATCGGCAATGCGGCGTAATTCTGCGGCACTGGTCGAGCCGCCATACATGCGTGGTATTACCGAGTAGGTGCCGTCTTTTTGGATGTTGGCATGCGCGCGCTCGTTAATGAAACGCGATTGCGGATCGTCCAGCGCCTCATGCGGCCAGGTGGAGAGCAGGTAGTAGTTGATCGCCGGCCGGCACGACGCGCAGCCGTTGGGCGTGCGCCATTCCATGAAGCGCATCACGGCAGGTATGGTCAGCAGATGGTGCTCGCGGATCACCTTGCGTGCCTCTTCGTGGGTGTGATCCGTGCAGCCGCACATGGGTTTGTTGCGATTCAACTGCGGGGCATACGCGCCACCCACGGTCGAAGCGAGGATCTGCTCTACCAACCCGGTGCATGAACCGCATGACGACGAGGCTTTGGTGTGCTTGCGCACATCATCCAGCGTGAACAGGCCCTTTTCCTTGATCGCTTTAACGATCACGCCTTTGCACACGCCATTGCAGCCGCACACTTCCATGGTATCGGCCATTTGCGCGGCATTGCTTTGGCCCTGGTGACCGGTGTTGCCCAGGTGGGCCTGACCGAACATCAAGTGGTCGCGTATCTCGGAGACGTTTTTCTTTTCGCGCAGCATCTGAAAATACCAACCGCCGTCGCCGGTGTCGCCGACCATCACGCTGCCGACGATGCGATCGTCTTTCAACACGATTTTTTTGTAGACGCCGCCAACGGCGTCATGCAAAACTATTTCCTCGGTATCGGCGCTGCCGGTGAAATTGCCGGCGGAAAATAAATCAACGCCGGTCACTTTGAGTTTGGTCGATGTCACCGAGCCTTCGTAGCGCCCGATACCCAGATGTGCAAGATGATTCGCGCACACTTTACCCATCTCGAACAGCGGCGCCACCAGCCCATAAGCGATACCCCGGTGCGACACGCATTCGCCCACCGCATAAATTCTCGGGTCGTAGGTTTGCATGGTGTCACTCACCACAATGCCGCGCGTGCAATGGATGCCCGCCGCTTTTGCGAGTTCATCGTTGGGCCGTATGCCCACCGCCATCACCACCAGATCAGCGGGGATTTCTTCGCCGTCGGCAAAACTCACACTGCCCACCCGACTATCAGGCCCTTCGGCATTCGCCTTGACCGAGGTCGTCTGCTTGCGCAGCAGGAAACGTAGGCCTTTGTTTTCCAACGATTTTTTCAGCATATCCGCAGCGGTTTGATCGAGCTGGCGCTCCATCAGCCACGCTTCAAGATGCACCACGGTGACATCCATTCCGCGCAGCTTCAGTCCGTTCGCCGCTTCGAGTCCGAGCAAGCCGCCGCCGATCACCACCGCGTGCTTGTATTTGCCCGCGGCCTCGATCATCGCGTTGGTGTCGTGTATGTCGCGATAGGTAATCACACCCGGCAAATCCTTGCCCGGTATCGGCAACACAAACGGGTTGGAGCCGGTGGCGAGCAATAGCCGGTCATACGATTCTTCGCTGCCGTCCGCGGCAATCACTTTGCGCGCCACGCGATCGATCTTGGTGATCTTCTTGTTCAGGTGCAGCGTGATGCCATTCTTTTCATACCAGTCCACATCATTGAGCATGATCTCTTTGAGCGTCATTTCGCCCGCGAGTACCGGTGACAAGAGAATGCGGTTGTAATTGGCGTGCGGCTCCGCGCCGAACACCGTGATGTCATACAAATCCGGCGAAATTTTGAGGATTTCTTCCAGCGTGCGCACCCCCGCCATGCCGTTGCCGACCATCACCAGTTTCATTTTTTTCATGCTTGTTTCCTCGACAGTTCCTCAATCCCGCTGCTCGCTTGCATCGTAGCGAAGCGCACGACTTCACCCACCACCACCAGCGCCGGACTCGCCA
>JANMXV010000425.1:0-17923 GCA_031381325.1 Betaproteobacteria bacterium
CGAGAAACACCTGATCAAAACGCTCCGCCTCGGCGCCGCGCGCCTTGATCATCACCCGGTCGGGCAGGCGGCGTACGGTTTCGACGGGTGTGTTCAGTCGTATGCGGTTTCGGAACGGCGCCACCAGTTTTTCAACGTAACGCGCCGAGCCGCCGCGAACCGCGCGCCACTGTGGCCGCTTATCGACGGAGAGCATGCCGTGGTTATGAAAAAAACGCACGAAGAAACACGCCGGAAACGACAGCATGTGCGCCGGATCGGTGGACCAGATCGCTGCACCCATGGGAACCAGATAGTCATCGATGAACGGTTGGGCGTAGCGCCCCTCGGCCAGATAATCGCCGAGTGAGATTTCGATCTCCGATTCGAGCAGTGCCGGCGCCTCGCGGTTAAACCGCAGTATGTCGCGGATCATGCGGTGAAACGAAGGCCGCAGCAGATTACGCCGCTGCGCAAACAAGCGGTTCAATGAGGCGCCATTGTACTCCAGCCCGCTATGCTCGTTGCGCACACTGAAGCTCATCGCAGAAGGTTGCGACTCGACGCCCAATTCGCCCAGCAACGAAATAAAATTGGGGTAGGTCCAGTCGTTAAAAACGATAAAGCCCGTGTCGATCTCTTGACGTTCGCCATCGAGCGCAATCGAGTGGGTATGCGTGTGCCCGCCGATGTGGCTGGCGCTCTCAAACAGCGTAATGTCGTGTTCGCGATGCAGATGGTGCGCCACCACGTTGCCGGCGATACCGCTGCCGATAATGGCGATCTTCATGGCTGGCGCCCGCTGTGCAGCCGCGCGTTCAGCATCGCTGCCGGCACTTCCTTAAGATCCCAGATGATGCCCAGCGCCGCCAGCACCCTCAGGCCGTAGTAGGTCAGATCGATTTCCCACCAATAAAACCCCTGGCGGGCCGCACCCGGGAAGTGATGATGATTATTGTGCCACCCTTCGCCGAACGTCAGTAACGCGAGCCACACATTATTACGGGAGTCGTCACGGGTTGCATAACGCCTGCGGCCAAAACGATGGGCAAGCGAGTTGATGGTGAAGGTGGCGTGATACAGCACAACGGTTGAAATGCAGAAGCCCCACACCACAAGCTGCAATCCGTTTGTAGCCAAGCCGGGGGCAAGCCGCGCCAGCACTTCGCCCGCGCCATACAACGCAACACCGAGCGCGAGCGGAACCAGGGCATCGTAGCGGTCAAGAAAGCGCAGCTCCGGATAACGGAGGAGCGGCTCTATCAATTCGCGGCGGGTGGCAAAGTTCTCGCGCGCCATGAACCAGCCCATATGACTCCAGAAAAAACCATGCTGATAGGCGGAATGCACGTCCTGCGGCAAATCAGAGTTCGTGTGATGGTGACGATGCTGTGAGGCCCACCACAGCGCGCCGCGCTGCACGCCGGTCGCACCGATTACCGCGAAGATGAATTGCGCAACACGGGAGGTGTGAAACGCGCAGTGTGAAAAATAGCGATGATAGAACCCCGTGATCGCAAACATTCGCAGCACGTAGAGCCCCACTGCAATCAGCACAGCGGTGGTGCTTACCCCGACCCAGAGCACGGCGAAGCATGCCAAGTGCAAGCCCACAAACGGCAGTAACCGTGCCCAATCAATGCCGCGCGCGGGAACGCCAGCAGCGTCTACAACAGGACTCTCATTGTCGAACCATCGCAGCACGCTGGACCAGCGACCGGCCCGGGGCGAATTCATTTTGGTTACTTCCATTGTTGCGGCACCCTTTGCACCTGGTTCAGATCGTAGCCCTGCTCACCGACGAGCTTTAGCAAGCGCTGATAGTCGGCTTCTGAAATGCCTGGGGTGCGCGCCATGATCATAATAACTAATTGATTTTTAACGATTTTTATCATTTTAATTGGTAGCGTAGCTTGCGTCCGCTCTCGAGCGTCGACTGCAATGCGAGCCACGCCCGATCAGCGCCATACCAGAGTTCAATCGGATGCTTGGCCCCCGAGATGCGGTAATGTTTGGCCAGAACCAGGGCGCCGCGCACGGTAATGTTCTCGTCACCCAGCGCGGTAATATTTACCGCCTCATACCTGCCGGTCTGGGTAT
Organism: Betaproteobacteria bacterium; assembly: GCA_031381325.1. GTDB lineage: Bacteria > Pseudomonadota > Gammaproteobacteria > Burkholderiales > SG8-41 > UBA5216. Next base: position 2,080 of record JANMXV010000425.1, read on the forward strand.
TGAGCAGGCGCGTCTGCCGTAGAATTTCCGCATTCCAGTAGGCGAAAGTCATGATGCAGCCGTCTACTGCCTCGCGCCCGCGATTGGTGGTGATGGCGACGCGCTCGCCCTGTTGATCCACGCCGACCTCGCTCTGTTCGCCGTTGTCGTCGGTGCGGGCGTTAAGCCGTGCGAGGCAGTTGCCGCGCCAGCGCTCGCTGGCATCGTGAGCATAACGATAGGCGGTAATGAACAGCAGCTTCACGTCGAATCGTGCTTCGGTCTTCAGTTCGCGTTCCGCGCCCGCTTCGCGCAAAGTGTAGTGGTGATAACCGATCGGCTTATCGTCGAGTAACACCTGGAAGTCCCATTTTTGCACTTGCGCCTGAGCCGCGGTGGCGGCAAGCAGCAGGGCGATGCAAAGAAAACCCTTCATCGGTTTCATGGTTTCGGCTTGCCCGGAAAAAATGCGTTGGTGCGCGCAATATAGTCGCGATACGCCGGGCGACGCTCGGAAATGTCTTTCTCCAGCAAGCTCACGCCGGACACCTTGAGCAACAATACCGACATCAGCAGCGGAGAAACGACAGCCCACCAACCGCCGGCTGACAACGCGATCAGGTAGAAGCCCCACCACACGCAAAACTCGCCGAAATAATTCGGATGACGGGTGTAGCGCCAGAGGCCGGAATCCATCACGCGGCCACGGTTTTCCGGTCGGGCTTTGAAAGCCGCCAACTGAAAATCGCCCACCGTTTCGAACGCGATGCCAAACAACACTACGCAGATGCCAATTGCGTCCAGCCAGCCCCAAGAGTGCGTACTGGCCAGTGCCGCGAGCAGCGATAGCGATACGATCCACGCCAGCGCAGCTTGCATGCCGAACACCAGATAAAGACTTTTCCGCTCGAAATTCGGCTGATTGCGCGCGCGTATTTCCTGATAGCGGCGATCTTCAGGCTCGCCCCAGTTGCGCCAGGTGATGTAGCCCGCGAGGCGTATCGCCCATACGGCTACGAGCACAATCACGCATAAAGAGCGCGGAGCTGTTGCCGGCAATGCAACGGCATAGACCGCCGCGCCGAGCAGGATGAGTGCGGACCAAACGCTATCGACGATACTGACGTCGTGCTTGGCGACACTCACCAGCCACGTGCAGAGCGCCAGAGCCAGCAGGGCGATCAACCCCAATACTGCTGCAAAAACAGACGGATAATTTGCCCAGAGTGCTGCCATTACGAGGCCTTTCCGGGTGCGCGTGGAACGCTTACGCCGTCAAAACATCGTGTAAGCATCATGAGCGCGGGCATGATGAGTGCCCATCCTACTGCCAGTGCGATGACGACAGCCATCGGTTTAACAAACGCAGCCGCGCCCAAGCGCGCGGCAGCCCAGTACGACAGCGGGCCGCAGACCGCGCCAAGCAGCGCAGCGATCAACAGGCGTTGCTTGAGCCAACGCAGCGAAACATTCAGCGTCGTCGCGAACAACGCCCACAACGCCAGTATCCAGTGTGGTGCAGCGCCCGCTATAAGCGTACCCGACGGATAGGCGATCCACCCGAGCATTACCAGCAAACTGTCCCACAACGCGCCGATCAGCACGGCAATGGCGATGAGCTTAATTTCTTCCGCCGCCCGCGCCGCGCGCAGTGTATGCCATGCCACAACGGCTGCGGCCACGCCAGTACCGATCCATGGCTGCCCGTGCGCAGCGCTCAGCACACAAGCAAACCAGCCGGCCTGAAATAAGACGATATTGGTAATCACGCGCGCTGCTCAAACAGATAATGACTGACCCACCACTGCTGACCACGGTCGTAGCCGAACAATTCAGCGCACGACATGAAAAATATACGCCAGCGCATCCACCACGCCGTCATCTGCTCGCGCCCGTAAGTCTGCTCCAGTATCGGCTGGATGGCGGCGCGGCGCGCATCCATGTTCGCCAGCCAGGCATTCGCCGTGCGTTCGTAATGCGTGCCGTCCCATCGCCACACGCGAGCTATCCGCAGATCGTCCTGAAAACGCAGCGCCAGGTCATCGCTGGGCATCATCCCGCCGGAGAAAAAATAGCGGCTCATCCAGTCGTCGTCGCCGCGCTCGACAAAGGCGTAGGGCGTCAAGCGATGCACGAACACATGCATGAAGAAGCGTCCGTCCGCTTTCAGCCACTCGCGCACACGCCGGAAAAGCGCCGGCCAGTTGCGCATGTGCTCGAACATCTCGACCGAGACGATGCGGTCGTAGCGCCCGCTGGCGTCGAAATCGTTCATGTCGCAGGTGACGACCTGCACGTTGGCAAGGCCCCGCCGTAGTGCTTCGGCTTCGATATGCGCGCGCTGCGTTTGAGAATTGGAGATCGCCGTGATGCGGCTGGCCGGGTAGTTCGCGGCCATCCACAAGGTCAGCGAACCCCAACCGCATCCCAGCTCAAGGATATCCTGTCCGTTGGCGACGCCGGCGCGCTCGCAGGTTGCCGCAAGGGCGGCAGATTCTGCGGCGTCCAGCGTATCAACACCCGCTGGCCACCAGCAGGAACTGTACTTGCGGTGCTGTCCCAATACCTGCGCGAAAAATGCAGCGGGCACCTCGTAGTGCTGCTCGTTAGCCTTTTCAGGTAGCAGCGCTATTGGCGTAGCGCGCAACCCGGAAACGAAAACATCGCCAATATCCGCTGCCGCGGCGCAATCGCCCGCCTGGATTTCGACCAACCGCTCCTTTAACAAACGCCGGATACCGGCGCGGACCACGGCATCCGGCGCCAGGCCTTGTTCGATCCAGTTTATTGCAAGATTCGTTGCCGTCTGCATGTTTACCATCCTTGCGAATTCGCATCACCGTTGCCAATTGCGGCGGGCCTTACCGTCAAATAAGGACGGGCATGGCTCTTATACGGACGAAGAGCTTATTTGGATTCATTAATCGAACCCGCCATGATATTGTCGCGACTGCGTATACTGTATCGATAGGACCTCGATGAAAACGTTCTACCTTCCTGCTTCATCGGCGCCATGAGACGCGCTCTGCTGCTTCTGCTCGTCATTTCGTTGTTCCCCGCCGCCCAGGCCCAAGCGCCCGCGGTTGCGCCGCTGGACTTCACCACGTTCCAGCTCGACAACGGACTGCGCGTCATCATTCACAACAACAAGCGCTCACGGAAGGTCTTCACCAATGTCTGGTACGAGGTGGGCTCGCGCGACGAGCCGGCCGGGTTCTCGGGCTTTGCCCATCTGATGGAGCATGTGGCCGCCTCCAACGCCACACAGAACGTCGGCGCCAAGGAACAGGATGAGACGACACAGGCCGCGGGCGGCTCCTCCAACGCCTCCACTTCCTATGACCGGACCGACTATTACCTCGAGGGCGACCATCGCTACCTGGAACGGTTTCTGCGCATCCTCGCCGACCAGATGGGTTTTCTCAACGGCTCGATCAGCGCCGACATCTACCGCGAGGAGACCAAACATGTCATCGAGGAACTCAAGCAGGGCGAGAACCAGCCCGGCGGCGGCATTGCCAAGGAGCTCATGAAAAATGTCTTTCCCGAGGGCCATCCCTATGCGCGCCTGCCGATAGGCTCGCGCGAGGACCTCTACGCGCGCAACGTGGATGATGCGCGCCGCTTCCACGCCCAGTACTACTGGCCCAACAACGCGGTGCTGGTGATCGCCGGCAACGTCGACGCGGCCAAGACCAGGGCCATGATCTTGCGCTGGTTCGGTCCGCTTCAACGCGGGCCGCAAGCGCCGCGGGTAGCCGTTCCCCAAGGGCCGTCGCCGGTGTCCCGCGCCGCGCATATCGACACGCGCCTGCGCGATGAAAGCCTGCTGATGGCTTGGCGCATTCCGGGGAAGGGGCAGCCCGGCTACGCCGAGCTGTCGCTGTTCGCCGAGCTGCTGGGACGCGGCAACGCCTCGCGCCTCTACGACGCCCTGGTGGTGCGCCGCGCCGTCATGACGGAAGTGTCGGCCAGCGTCCTCGGCCTGCAGTTGGGCGGACTGTTTACGATCGACGGCACGCCGGCGGACGGCGTGACCTTGGAGCAGGCGGAGCAAGCCATCACGGCAGAGCTCTCGGCCATGCTGGGGGAGCGGCTCGACGCGCGGCGTCTCAAGGCCATTACGCGCGGCAATGTACTCGGCGCGCTGGTTGCCTCGCAAAGCAACGCCACGGTGGCGACGCTGATGGCCGAAAGCTGGGCGTATAAGCGCAAGGTGGACCCTTTCTATTTTCTCAACGATACGGCGAAAGCCGCCAATGACCCGGGCCGCGTCATCGCCATGGCACGCCAATATCTCAAGCGCCCCGATACGGTGATGACAATCCACCCTAAAGCCGGGCCGGAAGCCGCACGCCCATGAAGACGTTTTTACTGCTGCTCGCTCTGGCTGTTCCGGCCATTGCCGCGGACACGCTCGAGCGCAAGGCCCCGCCCCCATTGACCCAGGAGCGCCGCGTCGAAGAGCCGAAGACGGTACGCTTGCCCGGACCGCTGCCGCTTGATGTCACGACCGACAACGAGCGGCCCTACGTGAGACTGGTCATCGTACTGGGCGCCGCGGGCGAAGCTGCGCAGCCGCCCGCGCTGGGCGGAATCGCGGACCTGACCGCCGCTTTAGTCCAGGAAGGCGCCGTCGTACTCGACCGCAACGGCCGCGAGCGCACGCTCGACTCCAAAGCCTACGCCGAGGCGCTCGACGAGCTGGGCGCCAGCGTCAGCATCGTGACCGGCGGCGATGCCGCCTACGTGACCGTGGGTGCGCTCAAGAACACCTTGTCCGAGACCGTGGCTTTGGTGGCTGCGGCCATTCGCCGCCCTACGCTGGACGCGCCCGGCTTCGAGCGCCTCAAGCGCCAGACGCTGCTCGCCCTGAGACAGCAATCCACCAATCCCGAGAACGCCGCGTCCCTGCAGGCACGCCGGCGCGTTTATGGCGAGCAAGCCTACGGCACCGTCGCCACGCCGGCCTCCGTCGGCCGCATCACGCTCGGCGACGCGCGCGCCTTCCACGCCGCCTCGTTCGGCCCCACGTCGATCAGCGCCGTGGGTGCGATCGACATGGCCGCGCTCAAACAACTGGTCGAGGAACACTTTCTCAAGGGACCGGGGCTGGCCGTCGGCGACATCGCGCAGGCGCAGAACTTCACCCGCGTGCCGACGCCGGACGCGCGCGCCGCCGCTCGCGAAGGCGATATCGATCTGATCAATCTGCCGGGTTCCGAACAGTCCTTCGTCCTTGTGGTTCAGGCCGGACTGGAACGCGAACACGAGGACTACGACACACTGCGCGTGCTCAATATGATCCTCGGCGGCGTTCACGAATCGCGGCTGGAATCGATCATCCGCGAGGAAAAGGGCTGGGCCTATTTCGCGCGCTCGGCGGTCCCCGCGCTCAAGCGCGGCGGCCGCATCGCCCTTGAATCTCCGATCCGCGCCGAGGCGACGGCGCAGGCGCTGCAGACCATGCTTGCTCAGCTTGAGCTGCTGCGCACCGCCGACGTCGGGGCCGCGGAACTCGCCGCTGCGAAAACCCGCCTGCTGTCCGGAATCGACGACATCTTTGAAAATAACGAGAGCATCGCCTCGCGCCGAGCCAACGAGGCTGTTATAGGTTTGCCGGCCGACGCTATAGCCCGCGAACGCACCCAGATCGCCGCCGTCACCGTCGCCGACGTGCGGCGCATCGCCGGGCGCTACCTGCGCCCTGATGCCTGCGCTGTGATCATCGCCGGCGACAAGCAAGTGGTTCTGCCGCAACTCCAGACCGTGCGCCCCGCGCGCGCCGTCAACGTCATAGAGCCGGATGGCGTCAAGCCCCGCTCCGCGGATTGATCGCGAGTGATCACGCCTGCCAAGCCGCCAGAACCCGGATATACTCCAATTCCACGACTGGGAGCGCACTGGAATTTAAACACCGTTTTTCACCAGTCACGAATGTATCCCTCGACCCGCAAACGGTCAATCGCGTGAAAATTTCGCCACGACGTAGCGCTGGAATGTTCTATAGTGGTGCGCGTCACATCCAATACGGCCTTTCAGACGTATCCAGCCATAGAACGTAACGCGATATAACTATTTGCTGGCCCAATCCATTCCGGGAACCCGCATGCTCGACGATCAAGAAATCAAAAAGCTAATTTTGCGTACTGCCGTTAAGGACGAGGGCGCCGCCGAGGCGTTCGGGAAACTGTACAAGGTTTGCGCACCGCTGCTGCTGGGTGTGGCGCAGCGTGTCGTTGGCCGGCGCGAACTTGCCGAGGAAGTGCTGCATGACGGGTTTGCCAAAATCTGGCGCGCCGCCGGGACTTTTGATCCGCTGGCATCACAACCGGTAGCATGGCTGGTGGCAGTAGTGCGCAACCGGGCTATCGATGTGCAAGCGAGTCACGATGTTTCGCGGGTGGATTCGTATCATGACACGGTGGACAACGATCCCGAAGGCGCGCTAGACCGGCTATTTGAATGGAGCAGCGGCAGCGACGACAGTAGCGAACGCGAAGACAACCGACGCGCCACCCAGTGGTTACGTGACTGCCTTGCCGGATTGCAGGCGAGCGAACGTCAAACACTGGTTCTCGCCTATGAACATGGCCTTAGTCACGGCGATCTTGCGGCGCACCTGCAGAAGCCGTTGGGAACCGTAAAAACCTGGATACGCCGCGGCATGGCGAATCTGCGAGTATGCGTCGAAAGCTGCATGGGAGCGGCGCGATGAGGATCGAACACCATCCGCTGCTGGACGTGTTGTGCGGAGAATATTTGCTGGGCACGCTGCGGGGTGCGGCGCGCCGCCGCTTCGAACGTGCGCTGTTGAACGAGCCGCTCGCCGCATTACGGCTGCGCCATTGGCAGGGCATTTTCACACCAAGGTATACATCAATGATGGAAATGCAACCGTCTGCAAACAGTTGGAAGCGTTTGGAACGCGAGCTGGATCTCGCACGCTATCGCACGCCGTGGCTTCGCCGTACGTCGTTCTGGCGCGGTTGGGCTGCGGTCGTTACCGTTGCGCTGGCACTCGCCATCGGCTTTCAAACACTCAAGCCAGCGCCCGACGCGCCGGCGGCAGTGGAGATTGCACGGCTCGAGGGCAAAGAGATTGTGCGGGTCAGCGCGGTGCTGACGCGTGACGGACGCACGCTGGAACTGCGCGCGGCGCGTCCGACGGCGCCTGCGGCCAACAAGAGCTACGAGTTGTGGCTGCTGCCGGCCGAAGGTGGCGCGATTTCGCTGGCGGTGCTGAGCAGTCTCGATGCACGCTTTGCACTGCCGCCAGGGCAGGTGGAAAGACTGCGCGCCGGGGCAAAGCTCGCGGTGACGCTTGAACCTGCAGGCGGCTCTCCCGAGGGCAAGGCGACCGGCCCGGTAATCCTGATCGGCGAAATTAAGGTCTGATGCGCACGAGGGTGTCGGCAGACAGTTCGTTCACAAACCCGGCCACATCGTCGAGCACGGGTCCCAGCCCGCGCAAGGGCGCCGCCAATGCGCCGATCAGCATGCGATGGCCCAACGCCGGATAAACAATAACGCGCGCCGGCACGCCGTGCTGGCGCAGCCGCAACGCCAAGCGTGAACTATTTCCAGGATCGACCAGATTGTCGAACGTGCCAGTGACCAGCAACGCCGGTGGCGCGGCGGGCGATGCAAATTGTATGGGCTGCGTGCTGATCGGCGTATCGGGAAACCCAAACACCGCCTTGGTGACCGGGCCAGTCAGCGGCAGAAAATCATAGGGGCCGGCGAGACCGATCAGCCCGCGCACACGCTGAGGGTCTACACCCGCAGCGCGCAGGTATATCGGATTCAGCGCCAGCATCGCGGCATTGTAAGCGCCGGCCGAATGACCCATCAGAAAAACCCGCTGCGCGTCACCTCCGAATTCGGCGATGTGCTCGAATACCCAACGCACCGCCTGCGCACTGTCCGCGAGAAAGTCGGGATAGCGCACTTCCGGGTAAAGCCGGTAGTCGGGCAGCACGGCGATATAGCCTTTGGCCGCGAGCGCCGCGCCGACGAAGAGGTAGTCCGCACGATCGCCGCTATCCCAGTTGCCGCCGTAGAAGAACACGATCACGGGCGCAGAAGCCGCGGCATTCGCGGGGCTATAAATATCCAGTTGATGACGGGCACTCGGCCCGTAGCTGATAGCGGTCTTCGCGCGATAGGCACTCGAGGGCGCCCAGCCGTTGATCAATGACAGCGGCGAGCAGCCTTGAAGCAGCGCCGCGCTACTCGCAAGCGCGAGAGTAAGAATGTTTCTACGGTTCAAAATAGGCTCACACGTAAACTTGCATTTTCTTGCCAGGATTACCTGCTATACGAGCCAACGGGTCGTGTGGATGTAGTTTCGCTTGTGTCGGACTGAATGAGCCCTATGTTTAGTAACTCGTCGGCCAATTCCGCAACAGATGCTCACCCACGCCCTTCTTCAGCCGCATGCGATGCACTTCCAGCGTGCGGATCAAATATTCACGCGTGTCGCGCGGGTCGATGACGTTTTGCGCTTCGTATAACTCGGCAAGGCCCCACGCCGAGGTGTCACGTTCAACTTCAGCTTTGAGTTTTTTGAAGCGCTCGGGATCTTCTTCAAATTTGATGCCGTAGAGCACGTTGACCGATACCGCCGGATCCATGAAGCCCAGATCAGCCATAGGCCAACACGCGATTTCATCGGCGTTTTTGCCGCCCGCCATGTTGATAAACGCCTGACCGTAGTTCTTGCGCATCATCACGGTAATTTTCGGCACGGTGACCAAGGTCAACGCGTTCATCCAGTTGATGACTTTGCCCGGCATGCCGCGCAATTCGCCTTCGAGGCCGATTAAAAATCCAGGCACGTCGACCAGAAACACCAGCGGAATATTGAACGAATCGCACAGCACTATGAAGCTGGTGACTTTCTGGCAGGCGTCGGCATCGAGCGCGCCGCCCTTGTACAGGGGGTTGTTGGCGATAAAGCCCACGCTCTTGCCATCGAGCCGCGCAAGAACGGTGGCAATGGATTTGCCGTAACGCTCTTTCAACTCAAATGTTGAATCCTTATCGGCGACGGCTTTGATGATTTTGCGCGAGTCGTACACCTGATTACGCGACTCCGGCATGATCTCCAGTATGGTTTTGCCGGCTTCATCAGAGCCGGCAGGCACTGGCACTTCCGGTGGCGGCTCCATGTTGTGACTGGGCAGATAAGACAGAAATTTTTTGATCGCATCCAGACACTGCTCGTCGGTATCCACCGCCATATCGGCGAGGCCGGAAATGCCCGTGAGCAATTTCCAGCCGCCGAGTTCTTCGGCGCTGATTGGTTTGTTGATCGCAATCGACGTCACGTTGGGGCTGGCAATCGCCATGATCGCGCCCTTGCGCATCACCACGAAATCCGACATCGCCGAGTACCACGTCGATGAGCCGTAGCACTGGCCCAGCAGCGCGGAACACCAGGGCGATTCGCGCAGGCGCCGATACTCGGTCGGGTCCTGCGCGATGATGGCGCGGCCCGCGGCGCCCATGCGGTCGGGCATGCGCGCGCCGCTCGATTCGCCCAGCAGCACCAGCGGCATGCCGCGCTTGGTCGCGGTCTGCTTCACGTGCTTGATTTTTTTCATGTTGATCACCGCGGACGACGCACCCATCACGGTGAAGTCGTTGGACACCAGCCCTACGTCGCGTCCGTGGATGCGCCCGAAGCCCGCGACTTTGCCGTCGGACGGCGTCTTGTGCTTGACCTCGGCCCGGTTGCTGCGCGCGAAGCGGCCCGATTCGATGAACGAGTCTTTGTCGAGCAAATAGTCAATGCGCTCGCGCGCGTTGAGATGGCCTGTCGCCTTGCGCTTGGCGAGTTTTTCCGGCCCGCCCATGCCGACGGCTTCGGCGGTCCGTTCCTGGAAATCCTGTATCAGTTTTTCAAATGCCACAATGTACTCTTCAATAAATTATCAATGGAAACAAATAGTTACATACTATACACTAATCGACTCGGATACCCGACTGCTGAATCACTTTCGCCCACTTGGCAATCTCGGATTTGATGAAGCCGCCGAATTGCTCCGGCGATAGCGGCGTAAATTTCGCGCCTTCGGTAAGCAAGCGCTGCTGAATATCCGGCGCCTGCATCACACGTACGATTTCCGCATGCCGTTTGTTCACCACGTCGCGCGGCGTGCCCGCCGGCCAAACGCACCGACCCAGTTGGTCACATCATAGCCCGGCAACGTTTCGGCAATCGCCGGCAGATCGGGCGCAGCAGGCGAACGTTTGGCGCCGGTGACTGCGATGGCGTTCAGCCGTCCGCTTTTCACGTGCGGCAGCACCGTCGGCATGGTGGCAAACAACAGCGACGTCTGGGCCTGGTTGGGTACGATTGCGCGGACGCCATTGAACTATACAACATTTCGCTCGCAGTTCGATAAAGCCCGCAAGGCAGCGAAGGTAAATTTTCAGTTTCGCGATATTCGGGCGAAGTCCGCGACTGACACAGAAAATCTAGCGCACGCTCAAAAACTGCTCGGTCATAAGACACGCGCAATGACAGAACACTACACGCGCAATCGCAAAGGCGAAAAAGTGCGGTCAGTCACCCGCATAAAAAGAGGTGAGTAACGTTATTCACTACACGTTACCCCTTGCACCTGTTATTTTTGCAATGGCTATTTCAGCCGCTTTGATCCGTTGTGCTTCTTGTCGCTGGGCTATCCTTTCATCCAGAATAATAGTAATTCCATTTTTGAGGGCTTCAAAATTGGCTAAACATTTTTGTTCGGTCAGTTCATGAATGCCCAAGCTAAGAATTGAGTAAAGGGCGGGATTCCTCACCAGAAAGTCGGGAAGATAGCTCTTAAGCATCTGAATTTTTTCCAAAGTCCGAAGGACTTTGTAGGCCTGTTCGTCCCAATCCGCTGCATTTTTTGCAGCTACATGCGCTTCTTCGACCAGCGATCTCACGTTCGGGAGATTTGTAGAAGAAAGGCCGTTTTTGTAGAAGACTGAGGCGAGTCGAAAATGATGTAACTATTTGAAAACATTGGTGGCCAAGGGCGGAATTGAACCACCGACACACGGATTTTCAGTCCGCTGCTCTACCAACTGAGCTACTTGGCCCCGTACTGCAGGAAGGGCGGTATTTTATCGTACAGCGCCTACAGCGCAAACCATTGATTTAGAAAACAACTACAGCGTCAGGCAAAAAAGAAGCCCCGCATCGCGGGGCTTCCATTTCTTACGGAAGGGGGGTAACAGGGAAAGCCGTGCAGTTTCCCCTGTTCCTACTTCTACGGAATGTATTTCACGCGAGAGCGTGAATTACATTCCCATCCCGCCCATGTCACCCATACCGCCATGGCCGTGACCACCGTGACCACCGCCCGACTCTTCTTTCGCCGATTCGGCAACCATTGCATCAGTCGTGAGAATCAAACCGGCAATCGACGCGGCGTTTTGCAACGCGCAACGGGCGACCTTGGTCGGATCCAGCACGCCCATCTGCACCAGGTCACCGTACTCGCCCGTGGCAGCGTTGTAGCCGAAATTGCCTTTGCCTTCGACCACTTTGTTCAGCACCACCGAGGGCTCGTCACCCGCGTTGGAGACAATCTGACGCAGCGGCTCTTCCAGCGCACGCAACACGATCTTGATGCCGGCATCCTGATCGGAATTGTCGCCTTTCACTTTGCCTACGGCCAGGCGAGCGCGGATCAGCGCAACGCCACCACCCACCACGATGCCTTCTTCGACGGCCGCACGAGTTGCATGCAGGGCATCTTCAACGCGGGCTTTTTTCTCTTTCATTTCGAGTTCGGTCGCGGCGCCGACACGGATCAGCGCAACACCGCCGGCGAGTTTCGCCACGCGCTCTTGCAGCTTCTCTTTGTCGTAGTCGGACGTGGCTTCTTCGATTTGCGTGCGAATGTTCTTCACGCGGGCTTCGATGCCAGCCTTGTCACCGGCGCCGTCGATCAGCGTGGTGTTTTCTTTTTCGATCTCGATGCGCTTGGCGCGGCCGAGGTCTTTGAGCGTTGCTTTTTCCAGTTGCAGGCCGACTTCTTCCGCGATCACGGTGGCGCCAGTAAGAATCGCGATGTCTTCGAGCATGGCTTTACGGCGATCACCGAAGCCCGGCGCTTTGACGGCGCAGGTTTTCAGGATGCCGCGCAGGTTGTTCACCACCAGGGTGGCCAGTGCTTCGCCGTCAACTTCTTCGGCGACGATCAACAGCGGCTTGCCGGCTTTGGCAACTTGCTCAAGTAACGGCAGCAGGTCGCGAATGTTGGAGATCTTTTTGTCGTGCAGCAGCACGTACGGATCTTCCAGCACGGCAATTTGCTTGTCCGGATTGTTGATGAAGTAGGGCGACAGGTCGCCGCGGTCGAATTGCATGCCTTCGACGACTTCGAGTTCGTTGTCCAGGCTCTTGCCGTCTTCAACGGTAATCACGCCTTCTTTGCCCACTTTGTCCATCGCGTCAGCAATGATCTTGCCGATCGATGCATCGGCGTTGGCCGAGATGGAGCCTACTTGCGCGATTTCTTTGTTGGTGGTGCAGGGCTTGGAGAGCTTTTTCAGTTCTTCAACGGTGGCAACCACGGCTTTGTCGATGCCGCGCTTGAGGTCCATCGGGTTCATGCCGGCGGCAACGAACTTCATGCCTTCCTGCACAATCGCCTGGGCCAGCACGGTGGCGGTAGTGGTGCCGTCGCCGGCGATGTCGGAGGTCTTGGAAGCGACTTCCTTCACCATCTGCGCGCCCATATTTTCAAAGCGGTCCTTCAATTCGATTTCTTTGGCTACCGATACGCCGTCTTTGGTGACGGTGGGGGCGCCGAAGCTGCGTTCGAGCACTACGTTGCGGCCTTTGGGGCCGAGGGTCACTTTGACCGCATCGGCGAGGATGTTCACGCCAGCCACGATTTTGTGGCGGGCACTTTCATGAAATTTGACGTCTTTAGCTGCCATGTTTAATTCTCCTGATTCGTTTCAGCGGCTTACTTGAGTGAATTACTCGACCACGCCCATGATGTCTTCTTCGCGCATTACCAGCAGTTCGTCGCCTTCAACTTTGACGGTCTGGCCGGAATATTTGCCGAAAAGCACACGGTCGCCAACTTTGACGTCGAGCGGAATGATTTTGCCTTCATCGGTTTTCTTGCCTTTACCCACAGCCTTGACTTCACCTTGATCAGGTTTCTCGGCGGCGGTGTCGGGAATCACGATACCGGAAGCGGTTTTGCGTTCCTCTTCCAGCCGCTTCACGATAATACGGTCGTGCAACGGACGAATTTTCATAAACTTTCTCCTGTTGAATTTGTGACGGAATCTTCGGAGCGGCGGCGGTAAGCATGAGACTACGGGGTTAATACCGCAGGTCTGTTAGCACTCTGCTCCGTTGAGTGCTAATAATAGTGCCGTACCGCACCAATTTCAAGAGGTTTGTACGAAATAAGCAGGGTATTGGCCGGTAGTTAACCGGCCGGTCGTGCGCGTGAATTACATTAAGTATATGTTTTTATTATATTTTTATGGAATCGGTGACCAGTGCCGGTTGATCCGATTGAAGGGTGGATGTCCTGGTTAGCTCAACGCCATCAACCGTCATTTTCCAGCGCCCGGCCTCTTGGTGCGGGGACTTGGATACCACAAAGCTTGTAGTCCACAGGCTAAAACAAGCACCTATCCTATCATCAACCAGCGTCAACCAACTGCTCGGTGCGCGGCCCGGAAATCCCAAAACGATACACGGTTTGGCGCTTGCCCTCGCAACGAACCGGTATCGGACGCAGGGGGCACGGCCCCGCGCGGCGGCCTTCCGGTGACAGCGTAGCGTCCTCAGTCACATCGCCCCAGATGCCGCCGCTCACCGGGCGGAACAACCACATCAGGTAGCCCCTCGCGGCGGCGAGCTTTAAAAGCTCGTCGGCATCCGGCGCCTCACTCACCACCAGTTGATTGCCGTTGACGCCGTACGGAAACGCACCAAACGCTTGCAGGCACTCCAGCGGCTCGATGTCGCGCGCGCCGGGACGCGCACAACCCGGATGCTCAGAGCGCGCAACATCCCACGCGCCCAATCGCCAGGCCGCGTCCAGCGTCGCTTGATCAACGGCAACCAAATCATCCCAACGTTCGTTCACCTGCAAGGCCGAACTGGGAATCGGTGTATACGCCACCGGCTGCGCGCCTTCGATATCGGCAAGCCTCTCTTTGATAAAACCGTGCCAATGCAAGGTAAGAATGATCGGCGTATCCGGACAAGGCACCGCCGCGAGCGTGATGCCCACCAGCGGCAAGCCGGTAGCGGCGATCTGAGCTTCAATACGTTCAAGCAGTTGCATGGACACGAGAGTCTCCTTTTCAGCGATGAACCGGTGATAAACTCGAATGCAAAACGCGTGCAGCCTTTACTAACATCAACGTCAGAAAGCGCAAACCAGTTGACGCAACCATGATGCACCCGTGACGCACAATCCACAAACCAGCACTCGCAACAGTCTGCTGCTAAAACGCAGTCTCGCTGCCGTGTGGCACCCCTGCACACAAATGAAGCAGCATGAGTCGCTGCCGCTCATTCCTGTGGCACGCGCTGCGGGCTGCTGGCTCTATGATTTCGACGGCAAGCGTTATCTCGACGCGGTAAGTTCATGGTGGGTGAATCTGTTCGGCCACGGTAACGCACACATCAACGCCGCGCTGCGCGACCAACTCGAAACACTCGAACACGCGATGCTCGCGGGCTTCACGCACGAGCCGGTAGTCGAATTGTCGGAACGATTGTCGATGCTTACCGGCGGCAAACTGGGACACTGCTTCTACGGCAGCGACGGCGCATCAGCCGTCGAGATTGCGCTCAAGATGAGTTTTCATTTTTGGCGCAATAGCGGCCGGTCGGGCAAAACCAATTTCGTCAGCATCAAAGGCAGTTATCACGGTGAAACACTGGGCGCGCTGTCGGTGACCGATGTTGCGCTGTTCAAAGACACCTACGCGCCGCTGCTGCGCGCGAGCACGCTGGTGCAAAGCCCCGACTGGCGGCTGGCAGAAGCCGGTGAATCCCCGCGCGATTACGCGCTGCGCGCCGCGCGTGCGCTGGAGCAACACCTTGAACAGCATCATGCCACTACCGCTGCGCTGATTGTGGAGCCGCTGGTGCAAGGCGCCACCGGTATGGCGATGTACCACGCCGCCTACTTGAGCGAGGCGCGCACACTGTGCGACCGCTACGGCGTACATCTCATCGCCGACGAAATCATGACCGGTTTCGGCCGCACCGGTACTTTTTTCGCTCACGAACAAGCGGACATCACGCCGGATTTTCTGTGTCTGTCGAAAGGCATCACCGGTGGCTATCTGCCGCTATCGGTGGTGATGACAACAGACGCCGTTTACGATGCGTTTTACGACGACCAGGTGACGCGCGGATTTTTGCATTCGCATTCCTACACCGGCAATGCGCTGGCCTGCCGCGCGGCGTTGGCGACGCTGGATATTTTTGATGAAAAACAAATCATCACATCGAACCGTCAATTGAGCGCCACCATCAGCCAAGCAGCGCTTGGCATCGCCAGCCATCCGCACGTGCGAAATTTTCGCAACAGCGGCATGATCTGGGCGTTTGAAGTTGAAACCGGCGATCCCACTTTTGCGCGCAACTTCCACCAGCAAGCGCTTTCAAAAGAACTGCTGCTGCGCCCCATCGGTAACACCGTTTATTTCATGCCGCCGTATGTGATCAGCGACGAAGAAATCGCACTGCTCGCGCGCGCTACACTCACACTACTTAACGTATAAAGCAACTCACATCGTGCGCTTTCATTTTCGTAACTTATTGTTTTGTGTCCATTCAGCGTGAACGACAAAATCAACATCTTCCCTC
>JANMXV010000443.1:0-18743 GCA_031381325.1 Betaproteobacteria bacterium
TCAATTCGTCAGTGATGCATTGGATTGTACTAGTACGCGAGCACACGGCAGCCCCTATACTCCACCCATGCTTTCAGTCACTAATCTCGCCAAGCGCTTCGGCGCCCGCACGGTCTTTGAGAATCTTAACCTGACGATCCAGCCCGGTGAATACGTCGCCATCACCGGCGAATCGGGCATCGGAAAATCGACGCTGCTGAATTTGCTGGCCGGACTGGACGTGCCCGACGCGGGACACATTATCCTCGATAGCGCAGACCTCGCAACGCAAGCCGATGACGAACGCACAACCATCCGCCGCGCGCGTATGGGTTTTGTGTTTCAGGCCTTTCATGTGCTGCCGCATCTGACTGTGGCCGACAATGTTGCACTGCCGCTGCTGCTGCTGCGGGTGGCGGCGGGCGAGCGCCGGGAACGCACGCACGCGATGCTGGCGGCAGTCGGGTTGGCCGATCGCGGTGCCAGCTTTCCGCGCGAACTCTCCGGTGGCGAATTGCAGCGCGTGGCGGTGGCGCGTGCGCTGATTCATCGCCCGAAGCTGGTGCTGGCCGATGAACCCACGGGTAATCTTGACCCGGAACGCGCCGCCGAAATTCTGGCATTGCTCAAGGACTCGATTGTGCGTCACAACGCCATCGGCATTCTCGTCACCCATTCGCAGGTCGCCGCGCTGACCACCCATCGCATCCTGCGTCTGACGCGCGCGGGACTGCACAGCACCGCAGTATGAGCTCGCTATCATGATCGCACTGTTGCGCGCGCTGTCGTTGGCGCCCCTGCGCGCACGCGCGCGTCGCAGTGTGCTGGCCATACTTGCGATTGCGGTGGGCGTGGCTTTGGGGCTGGCTGTCAATCTGGTCAACGATGCGGCGCTGGCGGAAATGCAGCAGGCGTTTCGCACCGTGTCGGGTGAAGCGGATGTGCGCATCGAAGGTGTCAGTCGCACTATTGACGAATCCCTCTACGGCACGATCGGACAGCGCGAGGAGATCGAGTCGATTGCACCGATCATCGAACTGGAAGCCGCCGTTGCGGGCCGGCGCGAACCACTCAAAGTCATCGGACTCGACCCGTTTGCCTCGGCAAGATTCACACCGCAGTTGCTCACACGCCCTGACGACAATGCACAAGCGGCGCAAGACCCGCTGGCGCTGTTTGGCAGCGCCCGCATCGCTGTATCGCCCGCCGTGCTGACGTGGTTGCAAGACGGCAATCAACCTGTGACACACATCGCCCTTGCAACACCCAATGGCCCGCGCAATCTGGAAATCGCCGGCGTGCTCGCCGGCATCGAAAGCCCGCAGCGCGTGGCCGTGCTGGACATCGCCGTCGCGCAGGAAATTTTCAAACTGCAAGGCCAGATCACGCGGCTGGACCTGCGCCTCATGCCGGGCGTCGATCGCGCCGCATTCATACGCGGCATCGCATCTGCCTTGCCGCTAGGCGCGCATGCCGTGGCGCCCGAAGTGCGCGAGCAACAAGCCGCCAGCATGTCGCGCGCTTATCGCGTCAACCTCACCATGCTGGCGATGATCGCACTGTTTTCCGGCGCGCTGCTGGTGTTTTCAACGCAAATGCTGAGTGTCGCGGAGCGCATCAGCGAGCTTGCTTTTCTGCGTGTCATCGGCGTGACGGCCCGCGACACGGTGGGCTTAATGCTGTTTGAAGCGGTGCTGCTGGGCGCCGCCGGTGCGCTGCTGGGCGCGGCACTGGGCTATGCGCTGGCATGGAGCGCCTTGCAGGTTCTGGGCGGTGACCTGGGCGCCGGCTTTTTTTATGGCACGCGCCCTGCCCTCACATTCGCACCGTGGACGACCTTAATATTCGTAATCCTGGGCGGTGGCGCAGCTATTCTGGGCGCCTTGATACCTGCACTTGAAGCGGCGCGCGCGCATCCTGCGCAGGCTTTGAAAAACGGCACGTTGCATGACACCACCAACGCGGGTCTGCCGCCTGTAGTGGGTAGCGGCTTGCTCGCAGTCAGCACGCTGTTGGCGTTCGCGCCCGCGATCCACGGCATACCGGTATTCGGCTACATCGCGATCAGCGGCATGCTGAGCGGCGCCATCCTGATCACACCCGCGATTTCCGCTCTAGTGTTCCGCGTCGCTGAACGCTGCACCCAAGCCCTTCCATCCGCGCCCGCCACGCTGCAACTCGCCATCACGCGGCTCGCCAACGCGCCCGTGCAAGCCGGCATCAGCCTGGCGGCAGTACTCGCGGCAGTAAGCCTCGCAGGCGCGATGGCCATCATGGTGACATCGTTCCGCCATTCGGTTGAAGACTGGCTCGGACAAGTGCTGCCCGCACCCGCTTACTTGCGCCAGACGACGCCGGGCCAGGCCAAATCACAGGGCTATTTTGATGCTGCAGTACAAGCCGTGATTCGCGCGACTCCGGGGGTGACGCGTGCGGAATTCGTGCGCACCGAGGCGCTGACTTTAGATCCGGCGCGACCACCCGTGGTGCTGGTGATCCGTGAGTTTGGCGCCAGCGCCGCAGACCGGCCGGACAAGCGCTTGCCGCTGATCAAACGCTACCCGGCGCCGGCGGGCGCTACGCCGCTGGTATGGGTGTCGGAGTCATTTCTCGATCTGTATCGCGAGCGCCTGCACCTCGATAACGACGGCACCTTCGATTTGCCATTGCCGATGAACCCGAACGGGGTTGCCGCCATGCATGTGCGGATGGCGGGCGTGTGGCGCGACTACGCACGCCAGCACGGTTCGCTGGTAATCAATTTTGCGGACTATGCGCGCGTCACCGGCGACCGGCGCACGCACGATGCAGCCTTGTGGATGCGCGAGGGCATCACCGCATCGGGCTTGCTCACCGCGCTTAAAGCCCGTCTGCCGGACTTTGATACGCTCGACATTGCCGAAACCGCTGATGTGCGTGCGCTAAGTCTGAAAATTTTTGACCGTACCTTTGCCGTCACCTACGCGCTAGAAGCGGTTGCCGTGCTGATTGGCCTTGCCGGCATGGTGGCGGCCTTCATGGGCTTGATCGTCGCGCGCAAAAAAGAGTTCGGCATGCTGCGACATTTGGGGCTGACGCGGCGCGAGCTCACCAGCATGCTCACCCTGGAAGGTGCAGCGTTGGCTGCGCTGGGCGCGCTGCTGGGTTTGGTGCTCGGGGTGATTCTGGCGGCGATTCTGGTGTTCGTCATCAACCCGCAGTCGTTCGGCTGGAGTATGGATTTCCACATTCCGCTGCTTCAACTGGCTGCCTTCTCCGCGATGCTCATTGCTGCTGCCGCAGGCGCGGCATGGCTGACCGCGCGACACGTACTCGGCACGCAAGACCTGGTGCGCTCGGTGCGCGAGGATTGGTAAGCATGCACCGGCGCGAATTCATGCAGCGCGCGCTGCTTTTGAGCAGCGCCAGCAGCGGATGGATTCTACCCGCGCACAGCGCCGGATTCGCGTATGCGCCCGTAGCGCCGGGCGCTGCCTTGCAGTTTCCGCGCGATTACGGAGCGCATCCCGAGCATCGGATTGAATGGTGGTATGTCACGGGTTGGCTGGACCGCGTCAACCAATCAAATGCGCCGTCGTGCGGTTTTCAGGTGACATTTTTCCGCGTGCGTACGCCGTTGCAAGCCGGGACCAGCCGCTTCACTGCGACCCAGTTGCTGTTCGCACACGTCGCCGTCAGCGACCCGCGCGTCGGCCACATTCTGCACCAGGAGCGCGCCGCGCGAGCGGGCTTCGGGCTTGCCGAAGCAAGTGTCACGGATACGGACGTATTGATTCGCGACTGGCGTTTACGCCGCGAGCCGTCCGGTGTCTATGCAACCACGATACAGGCGAAAGAATTTGCCTTGCGCCTCGCGTGCCAGCCTGCCCAACCGCTGCTGCTTCAGGGACACGATGGCTACAGTCAAAAAGGTCCCGCCATCGAGAACGCAAGCTACTACTACAGCGAACCGCAACTGCGCGTCAGCGGTGAACTCACCGTGCGCGGCAAAAGCGAAACGGTCAGTGGTGCAGCCTGGCTCGATCACGAATGGTCCAGCACCCTGATGCCCGCCGGCGCCATCGGCTGGGACTGGCTGGGCTTGAATCTCGATGATGGCGGCGCGCTGATGGCATTTCAAATGCGCAGCAGCAACCAGCCTGCATCAACCGTTTGGTCGGCCGCAAAGTTGCGCCACGCCGATGGCACGGTGTTGCAGCCGGCGCGTAACACGCTCAGCTTCGCGCCATCGCGCTACTGGACGTCGCCGCAGGGAGGCCGTTATCCCGTCGAAGCCCGCATCACCCTGGGCGAACGCTCGCTGCGCCTGCGTCCCCTGTTCGATGCGCAGGAACTGCACGCGCAAAGCATGGGCAACACTTACTGGGAAGGCGCGGTTACAGCGTATGCGGGTGAAGGAGCACACGCAAAACGCGTTGGGCGCGGGTACTGGGAATTGACCGGCTACGGAAAACCGCTGCGGATGTGACGGGCGCCACGATTTTTTTAGCCGGTAGCCCGGAAGGAGCGCAGTGTATTCCTGGATTTGTACACCCGGATTACTTCTCGTTTCATCCGCGCTGCGCTCGCAAAAACCAGCGACCACAAATTTCCTATGCGCGTGCGATCCGCATCGGCAGACGGGAAGGTCACGCGGACACGCGTAACGGCGTTGGACGATTTACCCCATTGGAGAAAAGACCCAGGCAACACGAACAAAATGTTCGGCATGCGCCGGATCTATTACAAAGCGGGCGAGCCGAACGCCCAGGCCGTGCTGCGCTTCGGCAACAACACCCTCGTCCTCATGAACAGCACGCGCCCCGGCGGAAGGCCGTATGTCGATCACTTCGCGCTCGAGATCGAAAACTACGATCAGGGCCGCGTGGAAGCGGAACTCAGGCGCCGCGGCTATAACCCGCAGCCCGACTCGAAGCTCGGCTGGACCATCGAGGATCCGGAAGGCATGCGCAGCGAACCGCATCGATTCTGCATCAAGCGCAGATAGGGCGATGCGGGATACAACGCTCGAACGATGCGGTTCCTTCGTCACCGCATCCTACGCTCGCTCACTGCGCTGATCGGTACTTGCGCCCGGATGCGAAACCGTTGCACATTTTGCATAACCGTGCGCAATGGCACCGAGTTGCGGGATGGTGTTATATTGCGTGGAAAATCGCGTCCGCTTGCTTGTTTGCGAGCCGGATCACAGGTTCACATTTACCTGAATCGGAAGGAGCAAGATCAATGGCACTGGTCGAGTACAGGGAAGAAGGCGGTATCGCGTACATCACCTTGAATCGCCCGGAGAAACTCAACGCGTTCTCCGACGAAGTCGGCGTCGCGTTCTGCGACGCGCTCTACCGCTTGAATGACGACGCCAACGCGCGCGTCGGCATCATCTCCGGCAATGGCCGGGCGTTCTGCAGCGGCGCGGACGTGAGGCAGCGCCAGATGCGCGCCAAGGCCGAACTGGAAAAGCTCGGCAGTCCCGCGGGCCGCGGCGGCAACTTTCGCGAACCGTTCTTCCGTTCGTTCAACGCGAAGCCGATCATCGCCGCGGTGCATGGCTATGTGTATGGCCTCGGTGTGCGCATCGCGCTCTACGCCGACCTGCTGGTGGCCGCCCGTGATGCCAAGTTCCAGATCACCGAGACGCCGCGCGGCCTGGACAGCACATCCTTCTGGATGATGCTTGCGAACCAGGGCGCGGGCATGTTCGCAACCGATGTCGCTCTTACTGGGCGCACGTGGACCGCGGAAGAGGCTGCCACCCACGGACTGCTTACCCGCCTGTGCGAGACGGGCGAGCACGTCAAGGTGGCGGAGGGTCTCGCGCGCGACATCCTCAAGAATCCGCCGCTGGCGGTGCAGGCGGTGGTCGCGGCGCGGCGTTCCATGCTGCACGAGCTCGATGTAAAGGCGCACGCCATCGCACCGCGTGGATTGCATCTGACGGAGGATTTCCACGAGAGCGCCACAGCCTTTCTGGAAAAGCGCAAGCCCGTCTACCACGGACGGTAGCGGACGACATAGGCCTGATCAACCCCATGAGTGCCACGACCCTCAGTGCCCACCGAAGCGCAACCCCCGGTGATAGCGTAAACCTGCGGCGCATGCTGCACGACTCCGTCGCCGATTTCGCCGCGCGCGCCACCGATACCAAACGCGTGCGTGCGCTGCGGGGTACTTCTCCCGGTTATGACCGCGCACTGTGGCGGAGCCTCGCCGCGCAAGGCTGGCTCGGCAGCATAGACGCGATGGGCGACGTTATGAACGGCGGCCTCGATCCGAAGCTGACCGGCAACCGCTCGGCTAACGGCGCCCATGTAAACGACGTGTTCCCCTGCGCGGACGGCCGCTTTGTCATGATTTCGGCGAACAAGGCCAATCTGCGCGAGAAACTGTGGAAGGCACTCGAACGGCCCGACATTCCGCTCACTTCGTACAGGCTCTCCGCCACCCCGCCGCATGCGGATACGCCACCACCGGCGCTCGGCGCCCATACCGGGGAAATCCTGCGCGGACTCGGCTACGCGGATACCGATATCGAAAAGCTGCGTCAGAACGGCACTATCGGGGGCAGCGGTGGTTGAGCTTCGCAGCGCGTTGCTGCCGATTACAGCCGCGCTCGCCACCCTGCTCTCCCTAGGTGCCGCTGCGCAGTCCGCTTCGACAGGTTCAGGACAGGTGTATCCAACCAAGACTGTCCGCATCGTCGCTCCGTTTCCCCCCGGCGGTCCGGTCGACACGCTAGGCCGGCTGCTCGCGGGCCGGTTCTCCGGCCTGTGGGGCCAGCAGGTCATCGTCGACAATCGTCCGGGCGGCAACACCGTGATCGGTACCGAGATCGTCGCGCGATCACCCCCCGACGGCTACACGATCCTGCTCAACTCGACGGGCTTCGCCGTCAACGCCACGCTGTATGCGAAGCTTCCCTACGACCCGATCAGCGATTTCGTGCATATCGGTTCGCTCGCATCGGGGCCCGGCGTGCTGGTGGTGCATCCGAGCTTTCCAGCCACGACGCTGAAGGCGCTCATCGCCCTGGCGAAGGCAAAGCCCGGCACGCTCACCTACGGATCCGCCGGCAGCGGCACCGTCGGCCACCTCACGATTGAAATGCTCAAGAAGCAGGCCGGCATCGACATGGTCCACATCCCGTACAAGGGCGCGGTGCCGGCGATCATCGATCTCATCGGCGGCCAGGTGCCCATCTCGGCCCCCAACATTTCCGCGGTGCTGGGCCATATCCGCAGCGGGCGGGTGCGTGCGCTCGCCGTCAGCTCAGGGCAGCGCTGGCCCAGCCTGCCGAACGTGCCGACCTATGCGGAAGCGGCGCTGCCCGGCTACCAGGCCATCAACTGGTACGGTCTCTTCGCAGCGGCCGGAACGCCTGCGGCAATCGTCACCAAGGTCAGCACCGACGCGGCCGCGATCATGCAACTCCCGCAGACACGCGACACGCTCGAATCCGTTGGCGTCGGGCCGCTGCAGATGTCCCCCGAGGCGTTTACGGCCTTCATCAAGTCGGAGATCGTGCGCTGGGGCGAAGCCGTCAAGGCCTCGGGCGCCAGGGCCGACTGAGGCAGGTGTTGTACTCCGCAATCCTTCGTTCGCCGCCTGGCGCACATCGCTCAGATTTTCAAAGGTCTGCAGCATTTCGTAGACGCGGCCAATAGCGCTCGCCTCCAGGGACTTGGCTGCACAATCCTTGAATTTCGACCCCAACCGATCCGGCGGCGCGGAGTTCTTGGGTCCACGCAGCGGCTGATCGACACGGGCAGAGTAACGCGTGCCGCCGGTGGTGGTAACGATGACCTCACCCTGGAAATGCTCATACATGCCTTTGGGCTGATGCGCATGCGGCCTTGCCTCTATGCGCGCCAAAAGCTTGAGCACTTCGGGATCGCGATACGTCTCGCCTTCAAAATGCTCGAACACCGTTGCCGGCGATCCCCAGCCGTGAATCGATCTCGAGCCCGAGCACGCAGGCGGTAAGCAACTCCGCGCCGCTGACACCGCGCCGGCTCCCGACGCCCAGCGTCATCGGAACGCAGCTTGCGGTGAGATGCACGGAGCCTGGCAGTTACGGTTCCCCTCGTATGCCGGCTTCCCCGATCACCGTGCCCCACTTCTTCATTTCGTCGTGCAGATATTGCCGGAACTGCGCCGGTGGCATGCCGCTCAACTCGAAGCCGGCGGCCTGAAGTTTTGCCGACACATCCGGCAGTTTAATCACCGCCAGCACGTCCGTGTAGATACGGTCGATCAGCAGCTTTGGCGTTCCCGCCGGGGCGAGCAACCCATACCATCCATCGACCACGCACCCGGCCAGTCCGGCCTCGGTGACGCTAGGCACATCGGGCAGCACGCTGACGCGCTGCGCGCTGGTCACAACAAGCGCGCGCAAACGACCCGCCTTGACTTGCGGCAAAGCAGCACTGGGCGCAGTAAACAACAGTTGCGCCTCACCACCCACAACCGCAGCAGTCGCAGCGCCGGCGCCCTTATACGGTACGTGTATGAATTTGATGTCTGCGACGCGCTGAAAAAGAACCATCGCCAAGTGTCCGCCGCTGCCCGCGCCGGATGACGCGAACGGCAATTTTTCCGGACGGTATTTCGCCAGCGCCACCAACTCTTTTGCAGTGCGCGCCGGCAGCGACGGATGCGCCACCAGCACAACGGGGGTCGAGCCGACGATGGTGATGGGTTCGAAATCCTGCGGGGTCTTGTACGGTAACTTATTGATTAAGAAGGAGTTTGTTGTAAATCCCGTGGTCACGGCCAGTATCGTATGCCCGTCGGCTGCGGACTTGGCCACAATATCGGTACCGATGATGCCACTCGCACCGGCGCGATTGTCGATGACAATTTGCTCGCCCCACTTTTCGCTCAGTCGCGGCGCGAGGATGCGCGCCATCACGTCCAAACCACCGCCCGGCGTGGAAGGCACCACGATGCGCACCGCCCGGCTTGGAAATTTTTCAGTCTGCGCTGCGCACACCGGCGCAGTCCATGCGCAGAGCGCAAGGAATGCGGCAAGATTTCGAGCGCGCACAGTCGCCACTCTTTAAAACGGCAGCTTATCGCCGGCGCCCGCGCCGGCGCCAGCGCTAGTGGCCTGGGCGTCGAGTTGGCTGCGCCAGCTTTTCTCGGTGTCCAGCAGCGGGCCATACAGTCGCTCTTCGAGCCGGTAGAATTTTTGCAGTCCCAGCAATTCGCTGCGGTCGATCAGGCTGCACAGGTGATCCGGATACAACGATTCCGCGCTGCCTTTCTCGCGCAATACGCCCAGCGCGTTCTGCATGCCCTTGACTGCGGTGCGTTGCAAGAGTCCGCTGTAGGAAATGATCTTGAATCCGATTTCATGTAACTTTTTATAGTGAACCATCGGCGTCTTGACATTGCCCTCGCTCATGTTCGCTTGCAGCGGGACTTTGACCGCGGCTGCCACCTTGCGCATCTCGTCTTCACTCAGCAACGCCTCGATGAAAATCGCATCCGCGCCGGCTTCGACATAGGCATGGCTGCGCTCGATGGCGCGGTCCAGTCCTTCGATGGCACGCGCATCCGTTCTTGCGATGATGATGAAATCGGGCGAACGCCGCGCCTCGCAGGCGGCACGCACTTTTACCGCCATCTCTTCGGTCGAAACGAGCTTCTTGCCCTCGAAATGCCCGCAACGTTTGGGAAAACCCTGATCCTCGAAGAACACCCCCGCAGCGCCGGCAGACTCGAATTCACGGATCGCGCGCATCATGTTCAAGGCATTGCCGTAACCCGTGTCGATATCGACGATCAACGGAATTTCGACCGCGCGCGCCATGTTGCGCACCTGTGCGAGTATCTCCGGCATGGTCTGCAAGCCGACGTCCGGATAACCCAGTACGCTGGCGGTCACGGCCGCGCCACTCACAAACGCGGCATCGAACCCGGCCCGCTCGACGACTTTGGCCGAAATACAATCATATATGCCGGGCGCCAGTATCGGGCCCGGCGCTTGCAGGAGTTGCCGCAATCGTTTCGTGGGTTCCATGGTCATGCGCCTCGCTTCTCGATTATGGCGTCTTAGCACTACGCTGCAACGCCTTTGATATCAATGACAAGGTTCAGGTCCTTGTCGATTCTTGCCCGCCCGCGCGGGCCGATCACTGCGGTGGACTCGCGCTCTTCCACGATGGCCGGACCCGTTATGGTATCGGATGCCTTCAATGCGTAGCGATCATAGACAGGCGTTTCGACAAATTTCCGCAGCTCCGGAAAAAACGCGCGCCGCGCCGGACGCGCCTTGCGCTTCGCCTCGGTCACGCCAAATGATGCGGAAACGGAAGGCGCCGGCCCTGAAGCCCGCAAGCGCCAGGTGATCGCCTCGACGGGAAGCGTTCCCGGCACTTCCTCATAAACGGATTTGTAAATCTCGTGAAACGACGCTTCGATGGACCGCGCCGCACGCGCGGCCAGCTTGCCTGCGGGCACCGCGGCATGCAACTCGAACCCTTGCCCGACGAAACGCACATCCGCCGAACGCACCAGCAGCGGCGACTTCACGCCGGCGTCCGACAACATACGGCGGGCCTCCTGCTCCATGTCGCGATACAGTGCATTGAGACGCGTCCAGTCAATCTCGTGCAAGGGGACATTGTAGGAACGCGACAGATCGACCGCGACCGGCGCTGCGAGCAGCCCGAATGCAGAATTAGTCCCCGCGCCGAGCGGACAAATGACACGCGAAATGCGCAGGATGCGCGCGATCTCGTACGCATGCACCGGCCCCGCACCACCGAACGCAAACAGACTGGAACGGCGGTAGTCCTTGCCGCGTTCCGCCGCATGGATGCGGATCGCGGTCGCCATGTTCTGGTTCACCACCTGCACGATGCCGGCTGCAGTCGCGGTGACATCAAGGCCGCAGCGCTTGCCTAGCGCTTTCAACGCCGCCTTTGCGCTGTCGAGATCAAGCGCCATGTCGCCGCCGAGAAAATATCCTGGATCGAGGTACCCCAGCAGCAGATCCGCATCAGTCACCGCTGGTACGGCGCCGCCGCGTCCATAGCATGCCGGCCCCGGATCAGCACCTGAGGAATCTGGACCGACCTTGAGCAAGCCGGTGCCATCCAGCCTCGCAATCGACCCGCCGCCCGCGCCGATCTCTATCATTGCAACCGAAGGCACTTTCAAGGGCATGCCGGAACCGCGAAACTGCCGCTTCACACGCGCCGCCTCGAATTGCCCGGTGAACGCGGGCTTGCCATTCTCGATAAAGCACGCCTTGGCCGTGGTGCCGCCCATATCGAACGCCAGCAGATTCGGCTCGCCGATGCGCGCGCCGGCGTGGCACGCAGACAGCACACCCGCCGCAGGACCCGACTCGATCAGACGTATCGGCACCTCTGCGGACACCTTCGGCGTCGTCATGCCGCCGTTCGAGAGCATGACCAGTATCGGCGCCTTGACGCGCGCCGCCGCCATGGTTTTTTCAAATCGCTCAAGATACGAACGCACGACGGGCTGCACGTAGGCATTCGCGATCACGGTTACCGTGCGCTCGTACTCGCGTATCTCCGGCGCGACTACCGACGATATCGATACCGCCACCTGCGGGAATTCCTTGCGTATCTGTTTCAACACCTGCTGCTCGTGCGCCGGACTGCGATAGCTGTGTAGAAAGCACACGG
This sequence comes from Betaproteobacteria bacterium, assembly GCA_031381325.1. GTDB lineage: Bacteria > Pseudomonadota > Gammaproteobacteria > Burkholderiales > SG8-41 > UBA5216. Next base: position 11,640 of record JANMXV010000443.1, read on the forward strand.
CGATGGAGGTCACGCCCTGTGCCAGCAGTGCGCGCACCTGCTTGCGCACGTCGGCTGCCGAGGGCGATGCCAGTGCTTCGCCGGTTGCCGCCATGCGCTCGCGTATCCCCAGGCGCTGTGCGCGTTCGACCAGCGGCTCGGGAAACTCAATGGCAAGATCGTACATGTCGTAGCGCATGTCGCTGCCGAGCTCGATGATGTCGCGAAAACCCTCTGTCGCCAGCAGCCCCGTCTTCGCGCCCTTGCGTTCGATCAACGTATTGGTGACCAGCGTTGTCGCGTGCGCGACACCCTTGATCTCCTCTGGCCGCACCACACCCGCGGCCTGCAATCTTGCAACGCCGTTCATGATGCCTATCACAGGATCAGCAGGTGTGGTGAGGCACTTCTCGCGAAACAGTTCGCCTGTAGCATCGTTGATCAGTACGAAATCGGTGAATGTGCCGCCCACGTCCACACCGAGTCTGAAGCGCGCGCTTTTCATGTGCGCCGCTTCCAGGCGCCGCGCTTGCCATACGCTTTTCGCGCGCCCGCTGCGCTCACATATCCCTGCCGCGTGTCGTAATCGAGCGCAGCCTTGTCGCGCGCGCGCGGCGCACCGAATCCACCGCCGCCGGGGGTTCTTACCGTAACGATGTCACCCGCCTTAAGCAGCGTGCGGCCCTTGGGCGCGAGATACTCACCACGATTGCGGCTCAGCATGGCCGCCGCGCCGTGCAGGCCGCCGCGATAGCCGCGCGGCGGATTCTTGATGCGTTCGGAACTCGTCGAGACGTAAACACTCTTGCGGCCCAGAACTTCGGCGACGATCTCCTGCGCCATCCCGCCACGATGACGGCCCGCGCCGCCCGAGTCGCAAACCAGTTCGCGTTTGAGGAATCTCAACGGCGCCTGGCTCTCCATGATTTCGAGCGACGCCATCTTGGTATTCGTCGGAAAGGATTTTCCGGCCAGCCCATCGCGTTCAAGTGTAGCCCCGAGACCGCCGCTGGTGATCAGCATGCACTGGAATTCGCTGCCGTCCTCGCGGTTGCCGAAAAAATTCACCCGCGGCGCCGGACTCCCTGATTCGGCAGGCACCACATCCGGCAGTGCCTTGGCGAGCGCACCGAACACCACCGGCACGATCATGTGTCCGACGCGCCCGCGGCTGTTGCCGGGCGCGGGGCGTGTCGAATTCACCAGCGATGCTTGCGGCGCCTTGAGCGTGATCGGACGATACGCACCCTCGTTGTTCGGGATCAGCGGCTCCAGCACCGCCTTCGCCGCGAAGGCCGCATAACCGTAGGTGTAGTTGTAGCAACTGTTGATGCCCTTGTTAATCTGCGCCGAGGTGCCGGCAAAATCAAATTCGAGCTGGTCGCCGCGTATCGTGAGCTTTAACTGGATAATCAGCGGCTCATCGAAACCGTCCATGATGCCGGCGTTGGTGTAGACGCCGTTCTTCACGCGGCGCAGCGCAGACCGCATCGCCGATTCTGAGCGCGCCAGTACTTCCGCCGCGATATCATGCAGATTCTCAAGCCCTGCTTCGTCAAGCAACTCACTCACGCGCCGCGCGCCTAGCCGTGCCGCGCCTACCTGTGCGTGGATGTCGCCGAGCACCTGGTCGGGCACCCGTACATTCTCGGCCAGAATTTGCAGCACTTCCGCTACCACCTTGCCGGCCTTGTAAAGTTTCATCGGCGGCAAAGCCAAACCTTCCTCGAAGATGCTGGCCCCATCCGCCGAATAACCGCGGCCGCCGATGTCGGCCTGATGCGCAATGTTGGCCGAGAACGCAACGATCTTGCCGTGATGAAAAACCGGCACCGCAATCGCCACATCGTTTAAATGCCCTGCCGCAAGCCACGGATCATTGGTCATCGCAACATCATCGGGATGCCAATCGGGCCAGCGCGACAGAAAGTGCTTCATCACCGTGGACGCGCAGCGCGTAAATCCCGGCAACGACTGAAACGGCTGCGCCAGCAGATCGCCCGATGGCGTTAACAGCACACACGTAAAATCGTAGGACTCGCGCACGATGCTTGAGAACGCGGTGCGCAGCACCATGGCCGCCTGCTCTTCGGAAATCGCTATCAAGCGGCTCCAGAGAATTTCCAGCGAGACGGGATCAATCGCGCGGCTGCCCGCGCGCGAACGTGCGCCCTGCTTCCGGAATGAGTCCATATCTGAGTAATCTGCCGTGGCCGCGCGTATCGCGATTACCGTGAGTGAAATGTTTTTGGTATGCTGTGTTTAGATTACCACATGATCTTCCTGCGGCAATTCTCTGTTCCATAATGCAGTCATTCGAAAAAAAAAGGTACGGCAATTGAACGGCCCCAGTGACATCACGACATTTGCACAGTATTTGTCATCCCTCGAAGCGCGCGCACTTTCCGCCCCCTTGCTTGAAAACGCGAAAGCGTGCCTGCTGTATGGCCTTGCGGTCGGTATCGGCACGCGACGCACGCGGCCGGCGCAGCTTGCGCTCGACGCAACGGAGCGGCGGCGCGAAACGGGCAATACCACGCGACTGATTGATGGCGCGCTCACATCGCACGGCAGTGCCGCATTTGCCAATGCGGTCCTGCTTTCGGGAAGGGTGCAGGGAGACTCTCATGCGTGCGGTCACATGGGCGGCGTCATGATCCCTGCCGCCATCGCGGCCGCGGAAAACGAGGGTGCAACCGGCGAAACCCTTTTGTCAGGACTGGTCGCAGGGTACGAATCGGCACTGAGAATCGGGCGCGATCACGCGGCAGATTTGAGTCTGCGGGGCTTCAGAACAACGCCTGCTTATGGTGTCTTCGGCGCGGCGGTTGCCACGGGGCGCATACGCGGCTTCGACGGCACGACCCTGCGTAACGCGATTGGCCTCGCCGCCAATTTCGCTGGTGGCTTGCGCGAGTACGTGGATGCGGGCACCGAGGAGTCGCCGTTTCAGGCGGGATTTGCCGCGCGCAACGGCGTCTATGTTGCCGATCTCGCATCGTGCGGACTACAAGCCGCCCCGAACGCACTACATGGTGGTGCAGGCTTTTATCGGGCATTCGGCAAACAAGGCGTGGATTACGGCCGGCGGCTGATTGAAAATCTGGGTGTTGATTTCGAATTTACTGCAGTTACCTACAAACAATATCCCGCCTGTCAGTTCCTGCGCGGCATCATTCGTGGTCTCGCAGCGCTACGTGAACAGGCCGCCGGGTCAGGCGTGCAATCCATGGAAATTCGCATGAATCCCTACGAAGCGGATTTCATAGGCGTACGGTTTTCCGGTCCATTCACCAGCGCCGCGCAGACTGTGATGAGTGCGCCCTTTTGTGCTGCACTCGCGTGGACATCGGGCACGGCCAGTTTCGATGGGCTGCGCCGCTTTGATCAAGCCACCGTGAACGCGCTGGTTCCACGAATAAAAATTACTGCGGATGAAGGACGCAGACTCTACGAACCGCATATCCTCGTGCAACTTGCCGATGGCCGCAAACTCGAATGGAGCGAGCGAGCCGGCGATTCCAACTATCGTGTCACGTGGGCTGCCGCCACCACTATGACGTATCAACTTTGCGAGGAAGCCGGCGTACCACGTACTCTGGCACAGGGACTCATCGATGCCGTCGTGCATATCGAACAGTCACCAAGCGCGCAACCGTTGGTTGCGGCGGTGTGTGCCGCTACCACGCATGCATCGCGATGAGCGCCCTCGCATGATTACCGGGATGCTTGCATGCAAACGGCTGATTGCGGGGCTATTCGGCGCTATGCTGACGCAGTTCGTAGGTGCCGCGGAGAGCGGCAGACAGGATGCCGCCCCCTATCCCAGCGCCCCCGTACGTGCAGTCATTCCCTATGCACCCGGCGGCGGGACGGACATCATCGCGCGGCAAATCGCGGCAAAGTTGTACCAGCGCTGGGGACAAGCACTGGTGATTGACAACCGCGCCGGCGGCGGCACAGTCATTGGCGCCGAAATAGTCGCGCGCGCAGCGGCCGATGGCTACACCTTGTTGATCACCACCGGCACCCATGCTGTCAACGCCACGCTGTACCCGAAACTTCCGTTCGATCCCATACGAAGCTTTGAAGCGGTCTCCTTACTCGGAACTGCCGCCAACGTACTCGTGGTTCACCCTTCAACGCCGGTGAAAAACGTGAAGGAGTTTGCGGCTCTGGCAAGAGGCCGCCCAGGCGCAATCAATTATTCATCCAGTGGCAACGGCGGCACCGGCCATCTCGCCATGGAAATGTTCAAACAAGCCGCTGGCGTGAACATCGTGCATATTCCTTACAAGGGCGCCGGCCCCGCGGTAACAGCGCTGGTCGCGGGTGAAGTGGAATCATCGATTACCAACCTGATTGCAGCACTGCCCCAAATCAAAGCGAATCGCCTCCGCGCGCTGGCGGTAACCAGCGGCAAGCGCTCGGCCACGCTGACGGGAATCCCGACTATCGCTGAGTCAGGATTTCCGGGATTTGATGCGAGCGGTTGGTTCGCAGTATTCGCGCCGGCCACAACACCCCATCCGATTGTCGCTAAACTCTCTGACGAATTTCGTGCGGTACTTAAGGCCCCGGAAGTGCAGCAGGGCCTTGCTGCGCAAGGCGCGGAGGCCAAAGGCTCAACGCCCGGGGAACTCGCCATATGGCTGCGCGCCGAAGTCGAGCGGTGGCGGCGCGTATTGACGGTTGCGGGTATCCGGCAAGACTGACCCTAACTGCCAATTTAATCGTAAGTTATTGATTTATATTGATATAAAAGGATTTTCAATGGATTACTCTGCATACAAGCACATGAAGATCGAGCGGCAGGGCCGGATACTGACGATTACGCTGAACCGGCCGCCGATGAATCCGATTCACTACGAGCTGCACAACGAACTCGCGCGGCTCTGGTATCAGGTTCAACTCGATCATGAGTCCGACGTCGTCATTTTCACCGGTGCAGGCGAGGTATTTTCGGCCGGCGGTGACATTCCGATGATGCAGAAACGCATCGACAATCCGGAACTTTTTAACCGCAAGAATCTGGAGATGAAGCAGATGATCTTCGGCCTGCTTGATCTGGAAAAGCCGGTTATCGCGCGCATCAACGGTGACTGTATAGGACTCGGCGCGACCCTGGCGTTGCTTTGCGACATCAGCATTGCAGTGGATAACGCGCGCTTCTGTGATCCGCACGTAAAAATGGGCTATGTGGCCGGGGACGGTGGCGCCATCATCTGGCCCCAACTCATCGGCTATGCACGCGCAAAGGAATATCTGTTGACCGGTGATGTGCTGGATGCCAAGGAGGCCGAGCGCATCGGCCTAATCAATCACGCTGTCCCGCGCGATCAGTTGGATGCCAGAGTCAATGCGCTTGCTGAAAAGCTTGCAAATGGCGCCACCAAAGCCATCAAGTGGACAAAAACGAGCATGAATATTCCGTTGCGGCAGTTGGCTCATTCGATGCTGGATGCCTCGCTTGCGTATGAAGCCATGACCAATATCGGCGCCGACCATCAGGAGGCCGTGAAGGCTTTCCAGGAAAAGCGCAAGCCGCGTTTCACCGGTCGCTAGCCGGTCTCTGAATTCCATCGCCATAGCGGCGCAATCACCCTCAAAGAATTCCCCATGCGTAAAGCCCTGGATCATCTGCGCGTTCTCGACATGAGCCGCGTTCTTGCCGGCCCCTTTCTGGCCCAAAATCTGGCTGACTTCGGCGCCGACGTAATCAAGGTTGAGCGTCCGCACCACGGTGACGAGTCGCGTACGTTTCCTCCCTATTTGAAGGATTCCGCCGGCAAGGACACTGAGGACTCCGCCTACTTCATGTCGATTAATCGAGGCAAGCGCTCGATTACTATCGATATTTCCAAGCCGCGTGGACAGGAACTTGTTAAAGCACTCGCCGCACGTTCAGACGTACTCGTAGAAAACTATAAGGTAGGCGACTTGAAGCGCTATGGATTGGACTATGAAGCCATCCGCAGCGTGAACCCGCGTATTGTGTATTGCTCGATTACGGGCTTCGGGCAAACAGGGCCTTACCGCAATCGTCCCGGCTATGACTACATCTTTCAGGCCATGAGCGGATTGATGAGCCTTACGGGTGGCCCCGATGAATTGCCCGGCGGCGGACCCGCCAAAGTGGGCCTTGCCATTTGCGACGTGATCACGGGTATCTACTCGAGCTTTGCGGTGATGACTGCGCTCGCTGAGCGCGAGCGCTCTGGAGAAGGCCAGCACATCGACATGTCTCTGCTCGATACGACAATCGCCACCATCTCTCACATCAACATGAACTACCTCATCGGCGGCATCATTCCCAAGCGCATGGGAACCGGCCATCCGAGCATCGTGCCGTACCAAATGTTCCAGGCCAAAGACGGCCCTATGGTGGTGGCGGTAGGCAACGATGGGCAGTTCGGCAAGCTGTGCAAACTGTTGGGACATCCGGCGCTTGCGCAAGATCAACGCTTCCTTACCAATCCGCTGCGCGTAAAAAATCGAGACGCTTTGGTTCCGCAACTCGAAGCAGCCTTTGTGCAGAAAACTGCAACTGAATGGATAGCGAGCCTCACGCAGCTCGGCGTCCCTTGTGGCCCGCTCAACAATATCCAGCAGGTGTTTGACGATCCCCAGGTGAAGTCGCGCGGCATGCAGGTACAGATACCCCATCCACGGGCGGGTTCTGTTCCCGCTTTGGCAAATCCGGCGCGCCTGTCGCAAACACCGCCCCAATATGAGCGCCCAGCCCCGCTGCTGGGGGAGCATACTCATGAAGTCTTGAGCACCGTCCTCGGCTTGTCTGAGTTGGAAATCAGTCAACTCTCGGCTGAAGGGGTCATCTGATGCACCATAAGAGGCATGCGGTATTTGCAACGCTGTTGCTTGCAATGCTGCCCAGTGCAGCCGAGGCACAAGCCTATCCCCATAAGCCCATTCGATTCATTGTTCCCTTCGGCGTGGGCGGCCCGGGCGACACCATCGGGCGCATGATCGGCCGGCAGTTGACGGAAAGCCTCGGCCAACCGGTGGTCATCGACAATCGCAGTGGCGCAACAACCATCATCGGCACCGAACTCACCGCGAAATCACCGCCGGACGGCCACACATTACTATTGATCTCCACGACTC
>JANMXV010000450.1:0-1732 GCA_031381325.1 Betaproteobacteria bacterium
GCCGTAAGGCTTTGCGCTTTTCTGACACTCATCGCACCTTTATCGAGCGCTTTGATGATTTCGGACGCAAGGATTGCCTTTAACTGGCGAACGTCTGCGTCTACCACGTTGAAATCACGGTAAATGTTTCCGCTCCCGCGAATAAACTCTAGCTGTTCTTTTTTCATCGCAATATCCCTCCTCATGTGTCATCCGTATCGACGAAGCCGATGCGCCGCTTCCGTGGCTCCGGCGCGGGTTCCAACAACGGTAACAGCTTGTGGTAAATATCACGCAAAGCGATGTCGTGCTGCAGCAACGACTTATCAATTTCAGCCAGCCGTTTGATGATCGCCGTATTCGCCGCCACATGCTCGCGTAACCGCACGAACGCGCGGATCACGTAAACGCTCATCTGCACTGCGCGCTCGCTACGCAGGATGTTCGCCGCCATCAACGCACCGTGTTCGGTGAATGCCCAAGGGCTGTAAACCGTTGCACGATGCCGTCCGGAACTGGTCGCAAATTGCGACCAGTTATCCTTTTTATCATTCAAATCAATATGTTGTGATCTCAAGGTCACAAACTGTGACTTCAAGTTGGCAAACTCGGTGGGCGTTAGCCGAAACGCGAAATCCTCCGGAAAGCGCACCCGGTTGCGTTTGAATGCCTCATTAAACCGCTTGGTCGTCACGCCATACAGCCGCGCCAAATCAGCATCGAGTATCACGCGATGGCCGCGCACGCGCACAATCAGCGGTTCTGGTGCTTCGTTAACGGCGGGAGTTTTCTTCGCAGCCACGATCTCAGCTCACTTTGATCTCACGCGGAATCTGTCGTACCAGGTACGCCCAGCGAAATTATAATAAAAGTTTAATAAAAACCAATACTTATAAAATTAAGGTCGCAAATTGCGATCTTAAAGCCACATGCCCGACGATGGCAATCAAACGCTGATATCGGCTCAACTTAATCTCATACGGGGTCTACCGCACTACGATGCGCTCGGCGCGTAGCTTGTCACTCCCGAGCAGGCAGCCGGTGCAGTAAATCACTTTTTGCCCCTCGTATGGCGGCAGCTTCGCCAACACCGCGCGCGTCAACACATTGCCGCCGTTGGCGCTTTTGTCGGCGAGGATACCCGCAATCACGCACACTATGCCGTCGTAGCCATAGCCCACGTTGCAACAATGGCGCGGTATTTCAGTTGCCGATGTCTACGCTTGGGCGGTTTCCGCGTGCAGCTTCACGCCTAGCGCATGGATCACCTTGAGGATAGTCGCAAAGCTCGGATTGCCCTCTCCGGACAGCGCTTTATAAAGGCTTTCGCGTCCCAGCCCGGTTTCACGAGCAAGCTGGCTCATGCCACGGGCGCGCGCGATATTACCCAGCGCCTTGGCGATGAAGGCCGGATCGTCACCCGCTTCCTCTAAACAGGCGTCCAGATACAGTGCGATATCTTCATCGCTGTTCAGGTGCTCGGCGCTATCCCATTTGCGCAGTTTGATTTTTCCCATGTTCAACGCTCCAATTCGCGCGCCAGCCGTAGCGCGGTTTTAATGTCGGTCTGCTGGGTGGATTTATCGCCACCCGCCAGAAGAATCACCCATTCACGCCCCAAGCGCTTGCAATACACGCGATATCCCGGCCCGTGGTGGATACGCATTTCGGACACGCCTTTTCCAACCGGCTCGCAGTCGCCGAAATTCCCTTCCTCCGCGCGGTCAATCCGCGCCTGAATGCGGGCCTTTGC
>JANMXV010000456.1:0-1767 GCA_031381325.1 Betaproteobacteria bacterium
ATAGGCGGCGGGCTCGCCGGGTTGTGCGCGGCTATCGAAGCCGCCAACGCCGGCGCCGAGGTCACGCTGCTGGAAAAACTTACGGAGTGCGGCGGCAGCAGTGTGCTGTCGGGCGGGTTGCTGGCTTTCTCGGGCACCGACATGCAGAATGCCGCCGGCATCAGCGACAACGAAACGCTGCTCTACGACGATTTGCGACGCGCCGGTCAGTATCAAAACGTTGAAGCGCTGGTGCGCACCTATGTCGCGAAGCAGATGGCTGCGTACCAGTGGCTGCTAAAACTCGGCACGAAATTCATCTCGGTGGAACTGGCAGCGGGCCACTCCGCGCCGCGCGCGCATTCGCTGCGCTCGCAGGATTTTATGGCGCTAATGGAGCAACGCGCGCGCGAAACGGGCCGGGTAAAAATCTTATTCAACGCGGCGGCTGAGCGGCTGTTGCGTGCCGGTGATGATGCTCGAGTGGAAGGTGTAAGCGCGCGCATCGACGGCAAAGCGACGAACATCCGCGCACGGCGTGGCGTGGTGCTGGCTGCCGGCGGCTTCGCGCGCAACGCGGACATGGTCAATCTCTTCGTGCCGCATCAGGCGCAATGCGTGGTCTACTGCGGCGCGGGCTGCACCGGCGACGGCGTGCGCATGGCATGGGCGCTGGGCGCGGGCCTGCGCGATGTGGTGCATATCAAGGGCACCTTCGGCTTTCATCCGGACACCGCTAAGACGCCGGGGCGCGACTGGAGCAAACACTCGGTGTATCGCGGCGCCATTCTGGTGAACAAGCAGGCGCAACGCTATGTCGATGAATCGAAATCCTACAAGCTGCTGGGCGACGCGGTGTTGGCGCAGCCCGCTGCGATGTCGTTCCAGATTTTGGATCAGGGTGTGATGGATACCTCCAGCGACACTGCGCCGCTATTCAAATTCAGGGAGGCGCTGGCGCTGGGCCGCTTGCTGAGCGAACCGACATTGGAAGCGCTGGCGCGCCGCGTGGGTCTGGATCCCGCAACGCTCGTCGCGACCGTGGAGCGTTACAACGGTTTTGTGCGCGCTGGCCGCGATGAAGACTTCGACCGCAGCGGGCTGTCATCGGGCTACGGCAAACTCGTCGAGTTAAAGCGCGGCCCGTGGTACGCCTATCCATCGACCAGCGGCCTGATCGCAACCTATTGCGGCGTGACCGTGGATACTGATACGCGGGTGATCGATGTGTTTGGCGAGCCCATACCAGGGCTCTACGCGGTGGGTGAGATGACCGGCGGCTTTCATGGCGTGGCCTATATGACCGGTTCGTCGCTGGGCAAATGCGTGATCTTCGGGCGAATTGCGGGGCAGAATGCGGCGGCGTTTGGTGGGTGAGTGAAAATAGAAACGCCTTCCCCTTAAGGTATCATGTATGCACCATGGACATCGAAATCCACCCCAAGCAAATCGAGGGTTTCCGCCTTATGACCCCGGCGCAAAAGCTGCGCATCGTGGCGGACCTCTACGAGGCGGGCATTCAACTCAGGGTGGCGGGTTTGCGGCTCGCGCATCCGGAGTGGACGCTCGAGCGTCTCGACCGTCACGCGCGCGTATCCTTGCGACATGCCGGCACCTAGTCCGCTCGCCCCTTTCATAGAGCCGCTCGAACAACTCGGTCTGCCCTACTGCATTACCGGTTCAGTCGCCGCCAGCGTTTACGGGGAGCCGCGATTGACTGCCGACATCGATGTGGTGCTGCTCCTGCGCCACGCAGATATTGATGCGTTGACTGCGGCGTTTCCGGAG
>JANMXV010000493.1:0-1177 GCA_031381325.1 Betaproteobacteria bacterium
GTTTTCGTCGACATGATGGAAGAGTTGAAATCGCTGCTGCGTTATGTGTACCAGACCAAAAATCCGCTGACGTTTCCGATCTCCGGCCCCGGTTCGGTGGGCATGGAGTTCTGCTTCGTGAACATGGTTACACCCGGCGACAAAGTGATCGTATGCCGCAATGGCGTATTCGGCGGCCGCATGATTGAAAACGTGGAGCGCTGCGGCGCCACCGCGATTGTCGTCGAAGACAAATGGGGCGACCCGGTCGATCCGCAAAAACTCGAAGACGCGATGAAAGCCAATCCCGACGCGCGTCTGGTCGCGTTTGTGCATGCGGAGACTTCCACCGGCGTGCTGTCGGACGCGAAAACGCTGGTCGAGATTGCACACCAGCATGATGCATTAACCATCGTGGATGCCGTGACGTCGCTCGGGGGCGTTGAAGTGCGCGTTGATGAATGGAAGTTTGACGCGGTGTATTCCGCCAGCCAAAAATGTTTGTCGTGTACACCGGGCCTGTCGCCGGTGTCTATCTCTGATCACGTGGTTGATTTCGTGAAGGCGCGCAAAGACAAGATTCACAGTTGGTTCATGGACATGAACCTGTTGCTGGGCTACTGGGGTGCGAGCACGCGCACCTATCACCACACCGCGCCGACCAATTCGCTGTTCGGCCTGCACGAAGCGCTGCTGCTGATTCGTGAAGAAGGCCTCGAAAACTGCTGGGCGCGCCACAAGCGCCATCACATCGCGCTGAAGGCCGGCTTGGAAGCGATGAACCTCAAGTTCCTGGTGAACGAAAAGTATCAAGTGCCGGAAATGAATGCCGTGCACTGCGCCGAAGGCGTGAACGAAGCCGAAGTGCGCAAGCGCCTGCTCAACGAATTCGGTATCGAAATCGGCGCGGGACTCGGTCCCCTTGCCGGCAAAATCTGGCGCTTCGGTTTGATGGGTTATTCATGTCGTCCGGACAACGTGATGCTGTGCCTGTCGGCGCTGGGTTCAGTACTCGAAGACATGGGTTACGCGGTACACGTGGGTGACGCCGAAGCGGCAGCGCACGCGGCGTATGCGTCCATGCATACCACCGAAGCGGCGGCGAAAAAGAGAAAGACGGCCAAAGCCGCCTGATTGCCCTCAGCTTGCCATCAGCTTGCCATCAGCGCACCAGCAGCGTTGCCAAGCCGAGTAACAG
>JANMXV010000510.1:0-1310 GCA_031381325.1 Betaproteobacteria bacterium
CGGAAAACGGCAAAATCTATTGCTGCATTCTTCGCGTGGTTGAAGAGGGCCGGCGGCTGGAGGTGCGCGGCTTTATCGGCATCTCTCTGTTTGGCAGAACCCAGGTGTGGGTGCGGGAAAAATAACTGCTGCAAGCCGATAGAGATGATGAGCGCAGCAAGGCAGCTTCGCTATCTGAATCGGCGGCAAGCGGCCCCTATCGCTTACCCGCCACTTCCGGATTCAGCACATTGATAGGCGTGCCCGCCGCGTAAGCGAGCAGTTGCTCCACGCCGCCGGCGTAAATGGCTTCGTAGCTGCCTTTTTCGCTGTAGCCCAGGTGCGGCGTACACAGCGCATTTTTCATTTTCAGCAACTGGTGCTTGGCGCCGACCACGGGCTCTTCTTCGTAAACATCCACCGCGGCAAAGCCGGGGCGGCCTTTTTTCAGTGCCTCGACCAAAGCGCCGTCGGCGATGATGGGCGTGCGGCTGGTATTCACCAGCAGCGCCGTCGGTTTCATGCGCGCAAGATCCGCCGCGGTGATGATACCCAGCGTGGCTTTGTTGGACGGAATATGCAGGCTGATCACATCGGCGTTCTCGAAAAAAGCTTCGCGGCTGGCCGCGATATCAAAGCCTTCGGCCTTGGCGCGCGCCAGCGAGGCTTCACGGCCCCAGCACACGACGTTCATGCCGAACGCGCGCCCGACACGCGCCACGCCGCTGCCGATATGTCCGAAGGCGTAGATGCCCAGCGTGTGGCCATACAGCCGCGTGCCCACGGTGGAATGCCAGTGGCCCGCCTTGAAACGCTCGACTTCGTACGGAATATGGCGCAGCGACGCGAGGATCAGCGCCCACGCCAGTTCGCCGGTGGTGGTGTACGGACTTTTGCCGTCATGTCCGCCCGCCGACACCAGGATGCCGTGATCGGTGCAGGCGGCCACATCAAGGTGATACACGTTGCGTCCGGTCTGGCTGATGAACTTGAGTTGCGGCAATTGCTCGACAATTTTGCGCGTGATGGTGATGCGTTGCTGCGTGAGCAATAAGGCGTCGCAACCTTTGACCTGCTCCACCACGCGCGCGGGGTCGGTGTAGGCGTCGTTGTGAATTACGACTTCATGGCCTTGAAGTTTGGGGTAGGCGCGGGTGTTGCGCAGTGCGTCGGCGTAGTCGTGGATAACGGCGATTTTCATGATAATTTTTTCTGTAAATAGTGTTTAAAAAAAATAGTTATACACATGCAGCCATCACTTCAAGCGTTTATCAAAGTAATCCATGAACAAATCAAACGCCGCCTGCTGTTCGGGATTCGGATTGTATGAC
>JANMXV010000530.1:0-9627 GCA_031381325.1 Betaproteobacteria bacterium
GTGAAAGATCCGGCGGTGATGCAGCGCTATACGCGGGTGTTGATTCAACCGGTGGCGGTGATTTGATGGGGGCGCCCTGCCCTACTGATCACAGGATTTCGCAAAATCTATCCCCACTGCGCACAAATAGTTTGCATGTTAGAGAAACAACTTATTGTTTTGCAAGTTGAATTATCGAGTTTCGGCCCGCTAACCACTTTCCTTCCGTCGCACGAAGTAAATTTTTGACTTCGCGCCACACGTTTTGCGCGACGCGATTTTGGGTGACGCAACGGGAAATTCGACTGGTCGTACTCGTGATCATCACTCAACTAAATTGATTTCTCCTGGGAACCGCCGTGCGCGAGCAGGTCAATTCGATCCCGCAAATCTTTGACTCGTCACCAAGTCAAACATTCGGAAATCGAAATTCGTAATGCTCTGATCCAAAACAATTAATTTTTTGACGAAGTCGAACTTACTTACACAAATCATTCACGTCAAAGATTTACTTACACGTTAGTCAACCATTTAGTTCGTGCGACGCGTGACGCTCCATGGCGTTCCAGTGATAACAATGGCGTGATCGCTACTGGATCGCGCGCAACGCCGCTTTCTGATCCGGCGTGGCGACGCGTCGCGCGAGTTGCCAATAGTGCGGTCGCTCAACATCGGCAAAATCTCGAATGACTCGATCCACCACCTGGGCAAACACGTGCGCTACGGCTGTCTGCGCAACGCAGCGAAAATAAACCGGGAATACCGAATGCCAATCGACACCGACGTCCCAAGACCCGCCCTCGTCGGCGAAAAAAATGATGTCGTCATTGCCTTTATCGATGTGACGCAGTACAGCGAAGAGCAGCTCGAACGCCTCGCGTGCGGCGAGCGGCGGCGCTGTCTTCGCGGCGCGAATGCAGTGGCGGATCAATCGATCGAACTCGGCAATGAAGGCATCGGTTCCTCGCGACTTCTGGAAAACGTTGTTGGAATGACCACTGCATTCCTCGTAATATTCACCGCCCAGGCTCTCTATTATGGAATAGGCGAACCTCGTTAATAGGTGACATGGAGATCGAGGAAGGGGCCTCGATTTCGTTGAGCTGCATAACGTCACCCAATAGTGCCGTAAGCTTAACGTTCGATATCAATTCAGCCGCGCGTTCGGCGATCCGGAGCGAATCACCCCGAGGTAGTGACCGCAGTTCCCGACGTACCCCATTTAGATCAATCGCTCGACGCGTCATCGGTGGCGTGCGGTACCAAGATAGCGCATGCTCGCGAGTACGGTATCGATATTGGCCGGCGTCAAAAACACAACGGCGCGCCCGAGCACTTCTAGAACGCACGCCTGTTCATCCTCGGGAAACAAGCCCTTGACCATAGGCGCAACTTTCTCCCGCGTGAATGCCACGACATCTAGGTTTGCAAGCGCTGACGGGACTGTCACTCGCGGTACGCGAGTTTTGACCGCGGCGATTAGTGCGTTGAGCAGTGCGGCATGTCCGAGTCGGGCGCTGGCAAACGCATTCTCGCCCGCCCAGGTGTGCAAGGCCTCCGCATGCTCGCCGGTAAGAAGGTAGCGTTGGATACAGTGTTCGGGGAACGAGGTCATGTGGGGCGAGCGGTTGAATTGTTTTGAATCTGATTATCTCAATTTCAGTACAGCGTCGTCGATTGCGCTGTCAAATTTCGATCCATTCAAACCAAGTGTCTAAGCATTACGGTGCGTTATTTAGTTGCGAAGTCTACCACCGCCGCCACCCCATACGAGACCATCAACGCGATCGAGAAGACCAATACGCCTCGTGTCATGCCGGATGCCACACCCGCATCATCGAAGTATCGCTTAATGAAAACACTCGACACGAAAAAGGTCATCGACGATAACGCGAGACTCAGCATGATAGTGTGTCGAATCGCGGTTAATTCGCGCCACATTTGTTCACAATGCAGACTCCCCGCTTTAAGATTGGATTCGGTAAGATACGAAGCATAACAATGACGCCGATCTTTTACGTCACGATGTTTCCTCCCATTGAGCCCACGATGTCTGTGGCCTTTTTTATGCGCTGCGATTTACCTTGGTGCGAAGTCTTGTGGGTAATTCGATGACGACCGCGCGACGGCCCATTTGTCAGGCACCTTGCAGTTGTAAACACGCCCCATTCGGCGGGAAGGCCGATCTGGGGCGTGAACCCGGAACCGTATCGAACAACGATGCAGTGAGCATGATTGGGTCAAAAACAACGTTACTCGCGCCCCTCAGAAAAAGCAATGCCCGGTTCGAACCCGTCTGCACCCCACTTGCCGCTACCGAGTCACTTGCGCGAGTCTAATTCGCTCGCGCAAACCATCAATGTCCTTACGCTGGCCACGCACGCGAAACAATGCCCCGTCCGTATCGGCGCGCTCCTCCAACACCTCGCATAAAGCGAACAGATCGCCGCGCAATTGCTGGGTCGACCAAGGCAGAAACAACTCGGCTTTGACCAGTTTACGGGCAAAAAACGCACGGATTGCCTTGTGCAGTTTTGCGATGTCATTCGTGTCAACCGCGCTCATCACGATGCACTTGGGGAATTGTGCACGCAATTCTTTCGCGCGCATTGCCTGCGCTTTTGCATCGCCGATCTGGTCGATCTTATTGAACACGCGCAAGCGCGGCACCTTGCCCGCATCAATTTCCTCAAGCACGTTCTCGGTCACCGCGATGTGACGCTCAAAACCGGGGTCACTGGCGTCGATCACATGCAGCAGCAACGACGCATCAGCAGCTTCTTCGAGAGTTGATTTGAACGAGGCGACCAGATCGTGCGGCAAGTTCTTGATGAAGCCCACTGTGTCGCTCACCAGCACGCGCGGCACGCCCTCGGGCAGCAGCGTCCGTACGGTGGTGTCGAGGGTCGCGAACAGCTTGTCCGCGACCAACACGTCGCTCCCCGTCAGCGCGCGCATCAGGGTGGACTTTCCGGCGTTCGTATAGCCGATCAGCGCCACGTGCGCGAGGCTCTGGCTTTCCTGGCGCCGCGCGCGCTGCGTCTGGCGCTCCAGGTCGAATGCAATGATTTCCTGCTTTAGCTCCGCGATGCGGTCGCGTATCTTGGCGCGGTCTGCCTCACCGGCACCTTCACCGGCGCCGCGGCCACCGACGCCGCTGCGTTGCCGCCCTTGTGGCCCGGCCAGCTTGGCCGCATCACGCAAGCGCGGTGCCAGGTAACGCAAGCGCGCGATCTCGACCTGCGCGCGCGCCGCGTTGGAGCGCGCGTGGCGGTGAAAGATTTCGAGAATCACCATGGTTCGATCCATTACGTCGCAGCCGATCTCGTTTTCGAGGTGGCGCGCCTGCGAGGGCGAAATCTCGTGGTCCACCAGCACGTAAGCTGCCCGGCGGTGGTGGGTGTCGGCCAATACTTTTGCGGCTTCGCGCGCCGCGACCGCACCATGGCGTGCAATGCGTGGTTCGGCGCCGGTCGCCGCGCGTTTTGCCGCGACAGGCGCCTCTTGCAGTGTATCGCCAGATTGAGCTGCCTCCCCCTGCACAAACCGCCGCATCTCCTCACGCTTGCCGGTGCCCAGATACGCCGCCGAATCAAAACGGGCACGCTTTTGCGTGAACGTGGCGACTATCTCGAAACCCAGCGTTTTGGCGAGCTCGCGCAGTTCGTCCAACGAGGCCTCAAGCTCTGCGTCGCTTACCGTCGGCAATTGTACGGCAGCGACGACAGCGCGCTGCGGGGTGACTATGACTTCTTTGGACATTCTGATCGGACTTTTTTCTGTTTGGTTGAGCGCGAATGGTACGCCAATGCAGCATTGTTCGTCCTGAACACCGAGTAGTTGTAATTTCGAGTGATTCGCCCGTTCTCGAACAACGTCTCCTCGGCTAGGGCGAAGTTTGTATCTGGCGTCTAGCGTCAGATTGATGATCATCCAGCTTAGCAATCGCGCTAGTTAGAAACCGGTTGCCGTGATAGGCTCATTTCGTCTTCAATCCCAACAGATCCCGATGAACGCCGAAAAAATTCAAGTCCGCGTCACCAACGGTCGACAATTACTGGATGTCGTCGTTTTCAACAAACGCTTGGACGTCATTCAAGCCGTCATTGGCGAAGGCGTTCACAGCGTGCGATGCGACTTGATGGTGAATGAGAAAGGTACGGTTTACATCGGTAACGCCATGGGACGCGAAATTGTCTACGAGCGAAGTCGCGAAGAGGTCAAGGCGGATCTTGCGCGCGCGGCGGGCTTTCGAGATTTTAAGCGGAAATAATGCCGACTATCGAAGTGTTTAATTCACAGGCAGCCCAGGAGAAATAGTTGGCGCATTGGCCAGTCATCGCGACGGGATTAGTGGGCTGAAAACGTTCATCAGAGGTCTGAAGTCAAAAACCGTCAAACTGCGACAAGTTATTGCCTCCGCCTTTAGTGAGTCGAAGCGAATTCAGGAGCGAACGAGGCTTACACGATCACATTCGAACATATCAGCGGTTCGACCGGCAATCGTGGGCAGAAACTCGGCGGTCGCGCCAGTTGCTTTGCGAAGTTCCTCCATGGTGACGCGATGGACACTCGCTGCACTATTGTGAAAATTAATGAGTACTTCCCCGCTGGGCCCGACAATGTATGCGGCCAACGCGCGCTTGTCGCCAGTCTTACCGCCGAGCGTACAGCGGTCGGCTACCCAGCTTTTCTTCCCAAGGTCGATTCTCGCCTTTCCCAATGGAACAAAATTTTCGGTGCCCGGATAAACACGAAAGATTCGGAGGCAGTAGCCGTCTGGCAGCGGTCGTTCGATCGCACCTCGAACGTCGACCGAGTCAACCTGTTCTCCTGCGCCAGGGGAATGAATCTTGATGCCGTAGTCGCTAGGTCTAAGGGTTGTGGGCTTGACTTCCGGCGATCGCGTAACGCCGATTCCGATGAGCACCACGCCGAGGACACAGGTCACGATTCGGGCAATGGGTTCATCGATGATGAACCAGGAATTGTAGGTGATTCCGCCCGCAAGTCCCAACAGCGCAAGGGCTACCCCCACAACGATAAGCAGCACTGGAACGCTATCGAGTAGTTTGGTTAAGAACGCCTCTTTTATACTTTCAGCCATGACTCGATCTCATTAGTTGATGCGCACGCGACAAACCTACTGTCAATTATTATCAATGCATTTGCGCATATACTCAACTGCGCTAAGTTCGAAAAGGTCGGGGGCACGTTAACCCTAAAGCCGCTTTAAGTATTGCGGCAAGATTGTCGTTGTTGCCTTCACCTACCGCAGGGGTCAATACACTTGCCAGCTCGCAGCCAAGGGGGAGCGCGCAAAACCGTAGGATGGTGGTGTCATGTACCTCGGCAAACACGCTCTCGGGCTCCTTCATTTCTACGAGTTTCAAGCTCTTCGCACGCACGCTCAATGGTCGTGATCGGTGGTCAGCAAATCACGCGTGCATGCAGAACAAACCTTCGCTCGCGGATGAACGTCCGAATAGCAGAAGGGACACTTGGGCGTCGGTGTTCGCCCGATTCTCGACAAAATTAGGCTGGCGATAACATAGAGATAACAAAGGATCGACACATAGTCGATGATGCTCGGCGCAACCGGCGCACCCGGCAAGAGTGACGCATGCAGCCCGAAGATTCCGCCGAACACCGCGAACAGCTCGCTCGGCTCCGTCGGTTTGGACGACAGTGGTCGACGGACTGCCCAAAGGACAAACAGTCCAAGAGCCATTCCGGCCACCAGTTGTAGCCAAAACGGGCGGCTAAGTGACATCGTGAACCACACGCTATCTTCGCGGCCGGGGCTGAACACCGCGGTCAAATTCAGGTTTGCAAGATCGAACGAAATTTGTTCCAGGTTCGCGCTATAGGCAACACGGTCTCCGGACTTCTTGAGCCACAATTGCGGACGAATTCGCGCCGTGTAGTGGTCGAATGGATAGGCGATCGGTCCCCACACGTTGTGTGCTTCGATCGTAAAGTGAAAACTGCCCCGAGCACGCACGCCTTGGGATCGGTCGAATTTCAAGTCATCGCTTTCGCCACTTCGGAAAATTGCCTTCTGCCGACCGTCACCCGCGCCACCTTCTCGCTCGTCTTCGAGCGTTAGGTAAGCTGCATCGTAACCTTCCAGCGCGCGAAACAGTTCGGCATACTGTTCCGGCGACTGGGGCTGTTCCCCTGCCCTGCCCGGAACAAAGCGTACTTCGACGGTACCCGAAACCATACGTCTGCCCGCGTCAAATCCTGTAAGTCGTATCTCGGCAACCCCGACCAGTGAGCGCGAACTCTTTACGTAGCCGACACCAATGAGCGGACGTGGCTGTGAATACCAAAGCATCAACGCAATTGCCGCACAAAAGGCTATGGCAAGCAAAATTTGTAGAAATCGTTTCATCTCCTATTGTACCCGCAGCTCGATGACGCGCGCCCAGGATGGCGGGTGTCGAGATCTTTGTGCTTAGCCATTCGCAAAGGAAGCCGGTGGGAGTGTACCAAGCGTCAACGAAACTTGCCGGGAACCCACTGTGTTGAATCCATCCATCCGCCATCGCGAATGGCCCAGTGAACGGCTTGAAACGTCGAACCCGTCGACTGACGGATTGTCAGGGTATTCGAACCGCCATCATTCCAGATCGCACCGATATCCGTCCGGCCGTCGGCGTTAAAATCGCCCGCGACCCAACCGTCAAACGAGCTAAAAGTGCGACAAATAATTAACCAGTCTTCCCAGTCGAGTGAGGCGAATTTATCGCAACTTTACCTCCCAAATTTGCGAGGTAAAGTTGCGACAAATAGGTAAAAGAAAGCTAAAATTGCGCTAAATATGTAAACCGCTTATGTCTACCTGATGACGGTTGCTATTCCCCTCTTTAATGATCGGCCACTCGCAGTCAAGCGTTCACGTTGGCTCCATCATTTCCAAGTGTGGAGCCCAAAACTTAAGCGTCGGGTCAGTCTCTATTCTCGTGCCAGCATATCGGTCTGGGTTCTTATCGAAGCAAGTCCCGACATATTGAGTTTTTGCGAACGGCCAGGATCTATCCTGGTCGACGGCGCACGTGCCTTAGCCGATTTTCGCATTCAACGCGACCATCGGACGGACTACTTCGTTCTGCAAGACAGCCCCAAACTAATCGTGCTTGATGATCCAGGCGGGCTATTGCATCCCTACCCCGTTCGAACCATCACGCCGGAATGGGCTCAAGACCGCGCGCAACTCATTAGCGAATTGGACTCGAATGTTGCCCGTGATCACCAGCGGCATGCCTTTAGTCGACGGGCCTTTGCTTGATCAAGTACGCGACGGCATCCGTACCATCGATCGCTTAGTCGATATCGAACGTCGGCATTTACCGGGTGATCCAATGCTCACTCGCGCCGCCGTGTTTGAACTCACGCGCTGCGGCCATTTAGTCGCAGAAGAGCTTCATATTCGCCCACTAAGTGGTGCGACCCATTTTGCGAAGTTGGGTTAATTCAGTGGCCCGCCAACGCGAATCGCTTGTGCCCGAAACCTTACGCGATCTGACCCTGTGGCCAACCATCGACCCCGAGGCATTGGAGCCAAAGGTCAAGCAGGTGTACCGAGCCCGTGAGCAGGCCATTACCCGCTTTGTTCATGGCGAACCATTACAGCGCGTTGTCGACGGGACCAGTGTCGCCCTGGGGCAGATTCATCGCTTGCTCCGCCGGTGCTTAACACGCCATCCGGATGGGCGCTTTTACGGTTGGCGCGCGTTATTGCCGGCCGTGCGAATCAAATCCTATACCCGTGTTCGCACAGTAAAATCTGGGGTGCCCGGTAAATTTGGCGGTGCCGCAGGGGCAATGATCCAGCTACTGGTACGCTTTCCGGATTTGGCGCATTTTATACAGCGCGAGTTGGCGCAACATCGCCTTGTTATTCAAGTCTCAGGGCGCTTGCTGGGTTTGCGTAGCACGCATCGTCAATTCATTGCGCATTGCCGCGAACTAGGCCTGACCAGCCGCCACTACCCGCTCAATCAGGAACAACAAGGTATCCGTGGGCTATCACAAGCCATTCGACGCGTTGCCACGGAATCCTTTGGGCAGCACGCGCCATAGAAGTTCGCACGCAAGCGCTTCCTCAGCGATTCGACTTAAATCAACTCAAAAACATTCATAAACATCTTTTTCAAGATGTTTATGATTGGGCAGGCCAAGTACGCACGATCGACATCGCGAAGGGCGTCTCGCCGTTCGCGCGCGCTCAGTTCATTGAGAGTGAGGGGAAGCGCATGAGCGAGAGATTAACCAAGGACGATAATTTGCGTGGCGTGAAAAAAGCTGAGTTCGTTGGCAAACTCACGAATCACTTTGGTGACTGGAACGCTTTGCACCCTTTTCGTGAAGGGAATGGCCGCGCGACGAGCGAATTCTTTGGGCAGATTGCCCGTGGTGCGGGGTTTTTTCTTAGATCAAACGAAGATAGACAACGAGCGGGGTCAATGGAATATTGCCGCACAGCGCAGCATGTTCGGAGATCCACAATCGTTAGAGGAAATCTTCGCCAACGCTATTCGATATTCGCACGCCGTTGCATTTGAGCATTTACCGGAATCGGAAGCACTGAAAAAATACCCTGAGTTGGCCGGAGCGTTTGCAGGTCTGCATGCGATCGAACAGGCACTCAATACGCGTTTTCCGGATAACCCCAAGGCGTGATCGCCCTACCTTGCCGCTGCGCGCGAATCGCTGATCAAGCAACTGGATGCGGGTACAGTACCTCAACTCGCACAGGCGCGCGAACCTCCTCGCGAGCGTTAAACCATCGCATCCGCCAAGCTTGCAGTCGTCGAGGGGACTTCGAACCGTTACCGCCCTCCCCTCCCCAAAAATCATCCAACTTGGCCAGTGACATCAGAGTTGGACAAGCGAATTGGACGTCGCCGACGTCTCGGCGAATTGCAATATTTCGGTATCTGTCGGGTCGCCCCATAAATCGAACATCAACCATAGTCCCAGCGCATTGCGAAACAGTGGGCTCGTCAACCCTTTTCCCGACGAAATCGCCCTACCCTCTTTGGTAACTTTGAAGCGGCGCAAAATTTCCTCGCGTTGGGATTCGTCGATTTCTTCAAAATAAGCGATTGCGTCGCGGCAGCGCTGGGTAATATATCGTTCCCGCAAAGTAAGCTTCGGGGCGCTACTTACATTTTCTTCGGTTTGTGTTCTTGATTCCGGCTTCGAAGGTCCCGAGCCATTTTTCAATGTCCATCGAAAATACGCCGCGGGTGAATCCAACGGTGCACTATTCCTCGCATTCATCCGTTGGGCTACCGCATCTAACGCGGCCTTTAGCTTTTCTTCGGGGTGAATTACAGAAAGATCTGTCGCCTCTGCTTGACTGAAGCCCAGCCTAACAATGCGTTGAATGAGTTCTGCGTCGATGATGGGTAACGCTGGAAATTCCAGGCTCGGTTGTGCTTTTAGCTTGACGTTGAATTGCAGCATCACTACCCGTCGACCATTTTTATGCTCAACCAATTCAATCGTAATATCAGTAACAGTATTAATCTCGACGATCGCTGATTTGATTACGTCTCGCTTAAAGTATTTATACTCCGGCAATTGCCCACCGATCGGAGTACCACTCATTGATTCGTACCACCATTGCCAATCTTT
>JANMXV010000539.1:0-3062 GCA_031381325.1 Betaproteobacteria bacterium
GCATACGTTCCGGCCAACAATTCCAGCGCGGACAGGCCGCGCAGCGCGAGGTGCATGACGATCCATACGTATGCGGCATGCAGTATCCACACCAGCGGGGTGGCAAGGGTGCGCCACGGCTTCCACAACGCCAGACGCACACCATGCGCCAGCGCGCCGATCAGCGCAATCACGGCGATGACGGTTTGGGGCATTTGCAACAGGTCTGCTGCGAACAACAGTATTACTGCGCCCAGCGCGACTTTTTCCACTAACGCGTGGCGCGTTGCGTTGGCGCCGGGTACGCCGTTGTTGGTAAACATCGGGATCACGCGGCCACCCATGACCGCCATGATGAACAGCACTACATCCAGCGCGAGCTGCAAACCCAACCGCGGCAACAGTTCAAAGCGTCCCTGCAATGCCAGGTGTACTGCGAGAATCAGCGCGCCCATCAACAGCAGCAGCCCGATGAAAAAATAGTTGCGGACATTGCGTGCTCGCAGCAACGGAATGCCGATCGCCACCGCGACAGCGAGCGGAAAAGCCGCGTTCACCACGGCTGCTGTCATGGCCAACGGCGTCAACACCAAAACCCTGCCACAGATCCACAGCGCTGCCAGCGCCATCAACGGCATGCCTGTCGGCGTCGGCTGGCCCGTCCAGGCGCGCACTGCCGTGAGCAGAAAGCCCGTGATGACCGCAACCGTGTATCCGAACAGCATTTCGTGGCCGTGCCATGCCGGCCCCTGCAGGTACGCGGAAGGAAGATAGCCTGAGAACTGCGCCGCCCAAAGCAGCACGCTGATGGCGCTGAAGATGCTGGCCAGCAGGTAAAACGGACGGAAGCCCAGGTTCCACAGTACGAAGGCTGTTGCGGCAGGCGGCGTTACGGGTTGCACAGGTTGTCTATCCGGGTTGGTCGTCATTGCCAAGTGCCTCCAGCGACTGCCGGGCGCGCGCCTGCAGCGCGCGATAGGTTTGCTCCCATTTGCCGTCACGCGGCGCGGTGTGCGCAAGCTGGCGCACCAGCGCGACCAGAGCTTCAACCTGCCGCTGTGAAAGCGCCAGTTGCTCAAGCACCCTGTCGTGGTCGGAGGCGT
Source organism: Betaproteobacteria bacterium (assembly GCA_031381325.1). Taxonomy (GTDB): domain Bacteria; phylum Pseudomonadota; class Gammaproteobacteria; order Burkholderiales; family SG8-41; genus UBA5216. The sequence continues at coordinate 1,083 of JANMXV010000539.1, forward strand.
ACACGAAATCCGTCTTGCGATCCTGGCAAACCCCGATACAGGGCTGCGCACCCTCTATCCGTCCGCAGCCTATGCATTGCCATGCCGTCACGCGCTCAGTCATCAATGGCGCTATTCTAAGAGAAGCATGGGCGCGCCCGCCGCCATTGGTCACCAAAAACACGGAACGTAGGATGCCGGTGAGCACAGCGAACCGCATCAATCGCAGTCAGGGTCGCGCAGTGCGGTCCACTCGACCGATGCGGTTCCTTCGTCACCGGCATCCTACGGGCGTCGCTTAAAATAGCGCCATTGCGTTCTGTCATCACCACGATCCGTAACATCCATACACTGGCGCGACCATCGTCGGTTTCGGGCGCTCAACCAAACAGCATGGGCTGGCCTTGCCGGTCGAACGGCATGAACGCCCCGAACGCGCCGGTCTTGATGGATTCAATCATGCGTTGCAGTGCTTGGTCGGCTTCTACACTCGTTGGCGCGCGGCCCCCGCGCCCGGACAGGCCCGCTACAAAAACAATGGCCCAGTCGTGGCCGAACTGGCGCGACTCTTCCACCAGCGCGGCGAAGGTGTCCAACTCTTCGGGTGTCTTGTCCACGGACATCAGCGGTGTGAGCGCACCGCCCTGCCCTTCTTGAAAGCGTGCGCGCTGTTCGGGCGTGCTGTCGTCGGGCAGGGCGGCATTGGCAAAAACGAATAGCAGCCGCTGCGGCTCGGGCTGCTCGCGCGCAGCGCGCAGTAGATCGTCAAAGCATTCAATGTTCATGCTACTGCACCAGCGGCGTGTCGGCCGCGTCGAGTGCTACACCTTCCACCGTAGCCCCGCCTGCCAGCAGGCGCAAATACTGGCGCAGGGCCGTGACGAAAGTCTGCTGGCGCAACGACATCACCACCGCACCGCGTACCGACTCGAACGGCTGCGCCACGCCGGGCTCGCGCTCCAGCACCTCGACCACATGCAGGCCGAAACGGCTGTGTACCAGACGCGGTAGCACGCCCACTTCGACATGGCCGAACAGTTCGCGCGCGAACTCTGGCGCGCAATCTTCGGTACTGAGCCAGCCCAGGTCACCGCCTTCAGCGCCGCTCGGACAGTTGGAAAACTTTCGCGCCGCATCCGCAAAACGATCGGCAGCCTGATCATCATGACAACGCACGTCGAGAAAAATGGGTTCCGCACGCTTGCGCAAGGCCACCACATCCACGCCGGGCGTCACCGCAAATAAAATATGCCGCACTCGAACGCGTTCGCCGGTGTGATAAGTACCCGCATGCGCGGCATAGTGCCGGCGGCAGGCTTCTTCCGAGGGTTCAGGCCTATTCAGGTTCTGTTCCAGCAGCGTGTCGATGGCGCTCGATGCTGCCTCGCTGATCACACCATCGGCGGAAGGTGCGTCGTTCGCATCCAGAAGCCCGGCGGCTTGCGCGGCCTGGCGCAGCAACTCGGTACACGCGCGCTGCCGCAGTTCGTCGGGTGAGAGCTTGTCGCCCGCGCTGTGCAATGCCACGCCGTTGATACGTGCCAGCGCCGATGTTTGCAACGTGTCGGTTGTCATGCGCTCTCCTTAAACGCCGGCGCCGGGCTGGCGCGGCGGCGGCTGGTTGTGACCCGGCGGAAGATTCAGCCGGCGGCTGCGCATAATCTGGTACGGGCGAAAAAGATAACTCACCGATGCAAAACCGCTCCACACGTGTACCAGACGGCTAAACGGAAACAGCAGGAAGATCGTCATGCCGAACACCACGTGAAAAAGATAGGGCCACGGCAGGGTGGCCAGTGCTGTGGCGTCCACCGGACGCAGTGTCACGATGCGCTGCGCCCAATCCGCCAATATCAGCATCACACTGCCGTCGGCGTGCTGCCATGAAAATGGCAGCGTGATCAGTCCCACCACGAGCTGGACCCACAGGACGACGAGAACGGCAATGTCGGTAGGGTGGCTGGTGAAGCGGATGCGCGCATCGAACACGCGCCGATACAG
>JANMXV010000557.1:0-10711 GCA_031381325.1 Betaproteobacteria bacterium
TAAGAGATCGTAGGGCGTCAATAAGCGAAGCGCATTGCGCCGGATGTAGCCGGGCGTGATCTACAACTGACTTCAACGGCAACTTCGCCGGGGGCAGCCCGGCGGCTGGTCACTTTCTTTTGAGCGCTCAAAAGAAAGTAACCAAAGAAAAACCGCCCCCGGTTCGCCGGCCCTTCGGGCTCCCCTGCGCTGCTCGCGAAAACTGGCGGCTGCGGGACTCGCGCTCGCAAAGGACGCGAGCACTCAGACAGTCCTCGCCGACCCCTCCAGTTTCCGCTGTGCTGCTAAGCGGCTCTCAGGGCGACGTGGTAGCGTGTGTGCGGCAATAGCCTGTTGCCGCGAAATCTGGCGTAAGATAACGCCGTCAAGCAATGGAGAAAGCGTATGACACAGCTACTTGATTTAGCACTGACAGAGGCGGCAAAGCTTCCCGAACCGGAGCAGGATGTGCTTGCAGCCATCCTGTTGCAAGAAATTGCTTCAGAGCAACGCTGGTCAGATTCTTTTGCTAAATCGCAAGATGCCCTGGCTGCCCTTGCTGAGGCGGCACTTGCGGAACACGCAGTGGGTCAGACCAAATCATTTCCAGGGCATTGAAATCCGAAACCACGGAGAAGTTTCGTAACCTGTTTTCGCGGGCGTCCGGCTCCGTACGGCAGAAGATAAGCGACGCTCATCGACTTTGGCTTGAAAATCCGGGGCATCCGTCGCTAAGATTCAAAAAGGTTCACGAACGCTTACCCATTTATTCTGCTCGCGTTGACCTCGATTGGCGAGCCGTTGGTGTACTTCGAGGCGATACCATGATTTGGTTTTGGGTTGGCCCTCATGACGAGTATCAAAGGCTTCTGAAGCAACTTTAGGCGAATAATCTACAAGGAGAAATGCATGACCACAGCCGAACTCGTACGTCACGAAATTGATGTTACCGACGTTGAATACATCCGCCACGGCGACAAGCCGTATCTTGCGCGCGTTTACAAACCGCGCGGCGAGGGACCGTTTCCACTGCTGATAGATATACACGGCGGTGCATGGACGAAGAAGGATCGCATGGCCGATGAAGGTACGGACGCGCCGCTCGCCAAAACCGGCGTGGTGGTGGCCTCGCTGGATTTCCGCATGCCGCCGGACGGCGGCTATCCGGCGTCGATACAGGACATCAATTACGCGCTTCGCTGGTTCAAGTCGCGTGCGGCTGAGTTCAATATCGATCCCAAGCGCGTGGGCATCCTCGGCGTGTCGAGCGGCGGTCATCAGGCGATGCTCTCCGCGATGCGTCCCGGCGACACGCGTTATGCAGCGCTGCCGGGGCCGGCGGGCGTGGATGCGTCTGTGCAATGCGCGGTGATGTGCTGGCCGGTGATCGATCCGCTGGGGCGTTACGAATACGCGCAGGGACTGCGCGGCGGGCAGCATGACAAGCAGGCGAAAAACTGGATCGAAAGTCACGATCAGTATTGGGGCAGCACCGAGGCACAGGCCGAGGGCAATCCCACGTGGTTGCTTGAGCGCGGCGAAAAAACGTCGTTGCCGCCGGTGATTTATTTACAAGGTACCGCTGATCTTGCGCATCCCGTGCCTAACCGGGACCGCTTTATTGCGAGTTACCGCAAGGCGGGCGGCAAGGTCGATCTGCATCTGTTCGAAGGCGTGGGCGAGGCGTTCATCACCAACGATCCGAATTCACAGCAGGCACGTGACGCAGTTGAGAAGATTATCGAGTTTGTGCATCGCGAACTGGGTTGATCCCGTCGCTTACGCTGCTTTCACCGCCGCGCGTTTCATGAAGTCGGCAAACACGCCGGCCAGTTCGTCGTCCTTGATTTCCCACGACTGCGGCGGCACGATATCGACATCCTGCTGCTCGGGGAATAGCACGTAAAGTTCACTGCCCTTCATGATGGCATGCGCATTCTCGCCGACACAGCGGGCATGGGTCTTGTCATTACCGGGCACGATGAGCGTGGGCGCTTTGATCGATTGCAATTGTTCCGCGGTGGCGCCGATCACCGGCTTGTCAGCATCCTTCAAAAAGCCATCCGCCCAGGTTTTGAACGATCGAATGAACCGCTGTTCGTCCATGCTCATCAGGCGTTGACGGTTTTCAGGCCGTGCTTTGAGGCGGTCACGGAAGTGTTCGGTATCGCATACGGCGGCCATGCCGCCCCTTTTCGCGGCGTCGATATATTGCAGATAATATTGATTGGCGAGGCGCTTGGCGGCGAATTCGCCGCCGGTTACGCGCCACAGCAGCAGGCCGCTTACCGCTTGCGGATGGCGCAGCGCAAGCAGCAGCGACATGCGGCAGCCCGACGAACCGCCGCCCACGAATGCGGGCGCGGCATTGAAATGCTGCAACATCGCATAGAGGTCTTCGGCCCAGATTTCGTACTCGCTTGGCGTGGACGGCGTGCCTTCGAGTACCAGGTCCGACGCACCACAGTTGCGGCGGTCGTGTATCAGCACCCGGTAGCCCGCGGCAGCGACGCGCTCGGCAAGGTGTTTAACGCCTTCGAGCGGCCGGCGTCCGCCGGGCGTAAGTGCAACCCAAGGGCCTTTGTCGCCGAGAATTTCGTAGTTGATGTGGGCGCCGCGTATGGTGATTTGGGGCATGGATAGTCCTTTGTGTGCGGATTTGTCTGATATACAGTCGGAGGCAAATTCAAAAACCTCCCTCACCCCTGCCCCTCTGCTCCGCTTCAAGTGTTCCCTTGTCCCGGAGGGCGAGGGGTTCTTCTCCCTTCTCCCTCCGGGGGAAGGGCCGGGGATGAGGGAAGCGCTTTACTTCTTTTTCATGCAGCTTCAAGTTATATAGAACACACAGAACCTTAAAAATGCAACGCCACTAACCCTCCGGCTTGATCCCCGCGGCCTTGATCACCTTGCCGAATTTCTCGACTTCGCCGCGTACGAATTTCTGGAATTCATCCGGTGTTTCGCCGCCAATCTTGTAGCCGTGTTTCTCGATGGCCGGGCGTACTTCGGGATGGTTCATCGTCTTGCTTACGGTGTCGTACAGTTTTGCCAGCAACGGCTTGGGCACGGCGGCGGGCACCCACATGCCGAACCAGGCATTGACATCAAAATTAGGCAGCCCCGACTCGTGCGCGGTGGGAATGTCCGGCGCGTTCGGCGTGCGCTGTAACGAGGTGATGGCGATGCCGCGCAGACGGCCCGCGCGCGCCTGCGGCAGCATGTACGAAATGCCGCCGACAACCATATGCGTTTGCCCCGCGATGGTTTCCTGCACCGCCAGCGGCGAACTCTTGTACGCCACATGTACGAGCTGCGTGTGAGTGGCTTGCTTGAACATTTCGCCTGCGACATGTGAAATGCTGCCGATGCCGAACGACGCGTAATTCAGTTTGCCGGGGTTGGCTTTGGCATAAGCAATCAACTCGCTCACGTTTTTCGCCGGCAGCGATGGATGGATGCCGAGCAGCAGATCGATCGATCCCAGGCGCGTGACACCCTGCAAATCGCGCGTGATGTCGTAGTTCAGTTTATAGAGGCTGGGGTTGATCGAAATCGCGATCGAGTTGGCCATCAGGGTATAGCCGTCGGGCGCGGCTTTGACGGTCATCTCATCGCCGATGACGCCGTTGGCGCCGGGACGATTGTCGACCACGACTTGCTGGCCCAGCATCTCCGACATTTTGGGAATGATGGTGCGGATGAAAATATCGGTGGCGCCGCCTGCCGCCATGGGAATAATCAGCCGCAGCGGACGGCTTGGAAAATTCTGTGCGCCGCCGCTTTGCGCAAAAACTGCGTTCACACTCAACACGCCCAGAATCGCTGCGAAACGCTGAAATCCTATCGCCATCATCCCTCCAAGTATATGTTTTTAAACAATATTTTATGAAGATGGTTGCCGCAGGCCGCATCATACACCCGCGCGCTACGCCGCGCCGAATGTAGACCAGCGCTAAGCAATCTTGCGCGTCACCGAGCGCGTGTGACCAAACGTCGGCACATGCACCGAATGCGTTCCGGGGCCACCGGCGACGATGATGCTGATCTCTTCGGGCGTGATCGAAATCGGAATCCGGGTGTCCGCGTAGAACTGGCCCAACTCCGCGCCGCGTGTGTGTTGCAGGCGCATGCGGTCTTTGGCGGCGAGCCTGTCCACCGACAATTTCGACCTTTCCCACAGCTTCTGTTTCACGTCGCGCTTGCTTAAGCCTTCGCGATGCAGAATCTCCGCGTGCTCCGGTCCCAGCAGCAGCCACGGTTCTCCGCCGAAGTAATAATCATTGTTCGTTGGAAAACAAATGCCGTCGGAAAAAACTTTCAGCAGGTCGGCGGCGTCCTTGGCGTGGGTGTTGAAATTAACCGTGCCCGCGGCGCCGACGAGGGTGACGGTGCTGTCGTTTTTATCGAAGCCGCGTTCCACATGCAGCGCTTCCCACGGGCTGTCGTCTTCGTTCTCTGCGCAACAAAATGAGTACTTGCCTGGCTGACCTTGCGTGGCTCTATCCATTTCCCCCGGCAGCGTGCCGCCGATGTTTTGCATCACCAGCCGCAGTGCGCGGCCCAGTGTGGCGTTGGCCCAGGCGCCTTGCCCCAGGCAGTTCAGATGGCCATTGACGCCGAGCGCGCGCGCAACGGGGCCATTGATGATGATCAACGGCGTCGCCGGATTGGTAGTGGCTTGAATGCCCTGCAGATTGAACCGGTGATCGGTGAATGCTTGTACCGCCGCGATCAGCGTGCGCATGTATTCGGGGCGGCAACCCGCCATTACCGCATTGATGGCGATGCCTTCGACGGTGGCCGTGCCGAACCCTGGCTGTACCACGGCGATGACTTTGTCCGGCGCGCGGCCGCTGGCCTGAATCATGCGTTCAACTCTATCCAGCGTCGGCGGACGCAACGGCAAGCCGTCGCTCCAGCGGCGGTCTATGCAAAAACGGTCGAAGTCTTCGGCGTCTTCGGGTGCTTCGACACGTGCGGCGCGGGCAGCAGCGCTCGTCTTGGCAGCCGTGCCGTCTGCGGGCGTGCCGGCTTTGGGATCGAGCGCGATGCGTGCAATGTCGTCCACGCATTTTTCGGCAATGCCACGCACTTGCTCGCGCGTGCGCAAACCGAACGGATGCGGAATCACTGCCAGCGGATGATCTTCGCAACCCAGCGCTTGCAATTGCTTGCGTCCCAGCACGGTGAACGCAGTCGAACACACCGTGATCGCGGGCACGCCGCGCTTAACCGACTCCGCCGTGTCGTGGACACTCCACGAGGTGCAAGAGCCTCAGTCGCCCGATCCGGTAATCACCAGATCGCAGTCCGCCTCGATTTCGGCATAGACCGCTTCCAGCGCAGGCACCGATGCCGCACGCTTGCGATGACGCACCACGCGTGACACGCCATAGCGGCTCACCAGCATCTCGGCAAGATCGTCCGCCAGATGATTAAAGTTCGGTTTGGAATTGTCGATGAACGCAACGACTTTGCCTTGCAGGCTGTCGAGCGCTTTCCACGGACGTTGCAGACCCGCGCCCGAGGGGGCTGCGGGGTCGAGGATGACGGTGTGGTTCACGGTGTGCTCCTTGTGCGGGTACTTTGTATTATCTCGAAAAATGAAACGCAGCGGCCGTTCAGGGTAACTTTGCGCCGCCATCGTCGGCAGCACTGCCAGTAGCGCCAGTAGCGCGTAGGCCAGCAGGGTGATTGAATGAAAGCGGTTCCACATATTCGTTTTGCGCATTTTGTGATTCGGTCTTTATACCGCAAAATAGGGTTTCCGCAGGCTACACAATCCAGTATCTGAAACCGGAAGGAATCGTCATGGAAAAATTATTGCCGCTCGCCGAGAAAGCTGCCGTCCTGTTGAAGGCGCGCAAACAAACCATCGCTGTCGCGGAATCGTCCGCCGGCGGATTGATTAACGCCGCGCTGCTTGCATTTCCTGGCGCTTCGGCCTATTGCAAAGGCGGCATGGTGATGTACACGCGCGATGCGTTGTTGGGCTTGCGCGACGTGACGCCGGACATGCTGCAGAGCGTGCGCGGGGGCACCGAGGCAAATGCCTTGTTCAGGGCGCGCACGATACGCGAGCGCCTGAACGCGGATTGGGGACTCAGTGAAAGCGGCGCGGCAGGCCCGACGGGCAGCCGCTATGGCTACGCGGCCGGGCACTGTGTGCTGGCCGTGGCGGGCGGCATGGAAAAATCGATGACGCTGGAAACGGCTAGCGCCGATCGGCAGGCGAATATGATTGCGTTTGGGCAAGCGGCGCTCACGCTCTTGATTGAGTGTCTGGAACAGGCGCCGGCGGTGAAGTCCTAGTACACCGATTCGCGGGGACGGCGTTTACACTGGGGTATTGCTTTAGGTATTTATGTATAGATGCCGCCGCGAAACGCGCAGCGGCGTATCCCTTATTTTCACGGAGAGTTTTCATGAATTCACAAACCTGGATTTCCAAATCATCGGCGGCGGCGGCAGTTGTTGTGCTCGCATTCACCGTTGCGCACGCGCAACCCGCCAAAAAAGACGCCGCCTCGGCGTCGAAGGATTTTGCACCCGAAGTCGGCCAAGCGGGCAAAGACGTGGTGTGGGTGCCCACGGCGCAAACGCTGGTCAATAAATTGCTGGATATGACCAAGCTCACGCCTAAGGATACGTTATATGACCTCGGCTCCGGCGACGGCCGCACGGTGATTACCGCAGCCAAGCGTGGCGCACGCGCGTATGGCATTGAATACAACCCGGATATGGTCGAGCTTTCGAAGCGCAATGCCGCGAAAGAAGGCGTGTCGGACAAGGCAACGTTTGAAAAGGCCGATATTTTCGAGAGCGATTTTTCCAAAGCTACGGTGATCACGCTGTTTTTGTTGTCCTCGCTGAACGTGAAACTGCGCCCCACCTTGCTTAATATGAAGCCGGGCACGCGCGTGGCCGCCAACTCGTTCGATATGGGCGACTGGAAGCCCGATCAAACCGCGCGCGTGGAAGGTGATTGCTCGTCATGGTGTACCGCTTATTTGTGGATCGTGCCGGCGAAAGTGGCGGGAAGCTGGAAGTCCGCGAACGGTGAGCTGACGCTGAGGCAGGAATACCAGGTGATCTCCGGTACGCTGGGCGAGGGCGACAAGAGCTCCGCCATTTCTAACGGCAAACTGGATGGCGAGCGCATCAGCTTCAGCGTGGGCAGCACGCAGTACAGCGGGCGCGTCAATGGCGACAGCATCGAGGGCATTACCACCACGGGCGCCGCGAAAGCGCCGTGGAATGCAACGCGGGGAAAATGATCGGTTGTGTTGGTTCAGACTTGATCTGACATAACAGTGTCCCCGTAGATCAGGCGTTTCATTTCTCCCGATGACCCCTTATCCCGACGGCAACCGGGTGACCCTGCTGTGCTCGGGCGCCCAGTATTTCCCGGCGCTGGAGCGTTCGATCGAACAGGCTCGCACCGAGATCTATCTTGAGACGTACCTCTTCGCGGACGATCCGACCGGGCGCAGCATCGCCGCCGCGTTGTGCCGCGCTTCGCAGCGGGGCGTGCGAGTGCATGTTCTGCTGGATGGCTTCGGCGCCAAGGACATGGCCGCGCCTTTGCGTCAGAGAATGCTCGATGCGGGCGTAGGTCTACTGGTCTATCGGCAGAAAGTCTCCCCGCTCACCCTGCGCCGTCACCGGCTGCGGCGCATGCACCGCAAAATCGCCGTGGTGGATGGGTGCATTGCGTTCGTGGGCGGCATCAATGTGATCGACGATATGAACACGCCCGGACAGGTTCCGCCGCGGCACGACTACGCGGTGCGGATCGAAGGGCCCCTGCTGGTGTCCATTCACTACGAGGTGGCGCGGCTGTGGCGCTGGGTCGCCTTGGCGAACTTGCAGCGCCGCGAGAGCCAGGCCGGGCGCATTGAGGTCGATGCCTCGCCCAAGGGCACGCAGCGTGCAGCGCTGCTGGTGCGCGATAACATCCGCCATCGCGCCGACATTGAGGACGCCTATCTCGAGGCTATCGAATCGGCGCGCGAAGAAATCATTATCGCTAATGCCTACTTTCTGCCGGGAATGCGCTTCCGGCATGCGCTCGCAAGCGCCGCCGCGCGTGGCGTGCGCGTGGTGCTGCTGCTGCAAGGCCGGGTGGAATACCTGCTGCTGCGTTATGCGTCGCGCGCGCTATATGGAACCCTGCTCGACGCAGGCGTCGAGATCCACGAATACCACGAAAGCTTCCTGCACGCGAAAGTCGCGGTAGTCGACGGCCGCTGGGCCACGGTCGGTTCGTCCAACATCGATCCCTTCAGCCTGACGCTGGCACGCGAAGCGAACATTGCGGTGGACGACACAGTTTTCTGCGGCGAGCTGCGCACGAGTCTGCGCAAAGCGATGCAAAACCGCACCATCCAGGTTGCCAGGACAAGCTGGCACCGGCAGGCGCTTTGGCGCAAGGCGCCGATCTGGCTGGCGTATGCAATCGTGCGAGTGCTGCTGGGGATGGTCGGTTACGCCGAGAAGCACTGATAGGAGAAGCGCCATGCGCCTGTGGATGGCGGATCAGGAAGCAAAGACGGATTCGCCCGCAGTGTGTCGGCCGAGCGCGTGAACAGTGCCAGGTTGACGCCTTCTGCGGCGAGCGCGCGTGCCGCGAATTCACCCAGCCCACCGCTGGAGACAGTGACGATGGCGGATTTTCCTGACATGCCTAAATCCACGATTGATGTCCTTGATTCACCCTCAAAACGGCAGCGCTCGTAGCCCGGAAGGAGCGCAGCGTATTCCGGGATAGCATCCAAGAATGACCTCTATCACCAAGACCTATCCACAGGTGCAAACATCCTCGCTTACGTTAATGCATTGCGTAACGTAACCATCGCTCCCCGGAATACGCTGCGCTTCTTCCGGGCTACCCATTCTCAAAACGGCAAGCCGTTCTTCAACAAATCACGCGCCACCACCCAGCGATGCACTTCACTCGGACCTTCAACAATGCGGTATATGCGCACCACGCGCGAGATGTATTCGAGAGGCAATTCTTTCGACATACCCATGCCGCCGAACAATTGCATCGCCCGATCGACCACGGCGCCGGCCATTTCGGTGGCTTGCACTTTTACCATTGAGGCATCGCGCCGCACATCGTGCTTTTCATCGATGTCCCACGCGAGTTTGTACATCGCGAGGCGCGTCATCTCGATTTCGCGATAGCTGTCGGCGATCCACCACTGCACCGCCTGCCGCTCGGCGAGCGGCGCGCCGAAGGTGCTGCGATTTTTCGCGTGCTCGATCATCATTTTGAGGCAGCGTGAGGCGAGGCCCACGCAGGTGGCGGCGATCTCCAGCCGTCGCAAGCCCAGGCGTTGTTGCAGCGGCGCGAACGCCTGACCGACTTCGCCCAGCACCTGGCTGTCGCCGGCTTCCACGTCGTCAAAATGCACGGCGTAGGGTTGATAGTCGCCGATCATCGGATAAGCGGTGGGCACGGTAATGCCGGGCTGTTTGGCGTCGAGCAGAAACGTGGTCATGCCGCCGCGCGAGCCTTTGGCCGGATCGGTCACCGTGACGACGATCATGAAATCCGCGTAGCGCGCGTGGGTGATAAAAATCTTGCTGCCGTTGAGTATCCATTTGCCGTTCTTGCCGCCGTTCACGCGTACAGCGCGCATCTTGATGCCTGATGCATCGGCGCCGGCGTTGGGCTCGGTAATGGCGATGCAGGATTGTGTTTCGCCGCGCAGAAAGGGCTTCAGATATTTTTCAATCTGTTCGCCCTTGCATGATTCGAGCAGCATGAACACGTCAGGAAAATTCGGCGCAAAACCGAAGGGAAACAGGATGCTGTGTTTCAGTTGCTCCACCACCACGCACTTGGCAAGAATGCTTGAACCTTGTCCACCCCATGCCTCGGGGACTTCGAGGCCCGCCAACCCGGCGGCTCTGGCCTTGTCCATAATCTGCTTTTCAAGTTCCGGCGGCAGCAGCGGATTGTCGGTATAACCGCGCTCGGCTTCGCGGCGGATCACCAGCGGTTCGTGCGGCATGAGTTCGCGCGCAGTAAAGCGCGCAGCGCTTTCGCGCATCATGCGCAATTCTTCGGGGAGTTCAAAGTTCATCGATGGCTCGGTTGGGTTGAATCGTTGCGTGGTTCTTGTCCCCCGCAATTATCCTTGCTATTGTCAATGGTCACCAGCGTGGATTCTGCCACAGTCATTTAATGTCACCCAACGTATCGAGATCAAAAATGGAAGCGATTACCCCCGACCGTGTACGCCTCACCGCCGACGAAGCGCATGCACTCGCCGTCGGTTCATTGAAAAAAACCGGTTACGACGACGAGCAAGCCGGCGTCATTGCCGGCCATGTGATGGATGCAGCACTGTGCGGCTACGAGTACTCGGGCCTGCCTAAGCTGCTCAATGTATTCGAGCACAAGCACTTGCGCCAGCCACGACGGCGCTTGCATGCGGTGTATGAAACGCCGGTGTCGGCGATGGTCGACGGCGGCAACAACTGCGGCATGTACACGCTGATGCGCGCCGCAGAAATGGCCATCGCCCGCGCACAGCAACATGGCTTTGGCGTGATCGGCATGAACAACAGTTGGGTCAGCGGTCGCGGTGCGATCTATGTCGAGACCATTGCGCGCGCGGGGCTGATCGGCATTCACACCGTGAGTTCTACACAGCATGTCGCGCCGCCGGGTGCGGCCAAGGCCGCGTATGGGACGAATCCATTGTCGTTTGGTTTTCCG
>JANMXV010000609.1:0-20244 GCA_031381325.1 Betaproteobacteria bacterium
CTTGGGGAAGGCTTAACTGCCGTGAATTTTACGCTTTCAACCAGGTTGCCGACTGCTGCGAGGTCTTCTGGCGCAGGGGCAAGTGTAAAGGGCTTGCCGGGACAACAGGCCATCCCCTCAAGCTCCGCATCATGTAGCGCATGGCGCGCAAAGATGCGAACGTTGCGGAACCCGGCGTCTGTAAGCGTCGCGAAGTAGCTCGCCTCCGGCATCGCCCCACCCAAGCAGCCTGGCCAGTTCGCCATGAAGTGACTGCGTAGCCTGGGCTCGAGCTCACCAACTAGGAGGATATCCGAGATAGCGAGCCGGCCGCCGGGCTTGAGGACGCGGTACACCTCCCGGTATACCGCTTCTTTGTCGGCGCAGAGATTAATCACGCAGTTGGAGATCACCACATCCGCGACCCCGTCAGGAAGGCCCGTCGCATCGATGCCGGCAAGCCGCAACTCGACCACCGGCGCCGCCAAGCCCGCCTCGTCCAAAACTTCGGTCGCACGCTCGATCAACTCTGGGGTGAAGTCTACCCCGATCACCTGGCCTGCGGGACCTACCCGATGCGCCGCCAGGACGAGGTCAATGCCGCCACCGCAGCCGAGGTCGACGACGATCTCGCCTGGGACAAGATTGGCGAACCCGGTCGGATTGCCGCATCCGCGGGATAGATCCCGTGCAAGCGCGGGTACCTCGGCAAGCTCGGCGGCGGTGTAAAGCCCCTGCTGCGCGCCGCAGCACGTGGGCGCTTGGGAAACGTGGCAGCACGAGGTGCCTGTTGCCCCGGTCGCGCGCGCAAAAGCTCCATAGCGACGCTGGACGAGTTGACTGATTTGGTCGGCGTTGATGATGGTAGCTCCGGGGTGATTCCTAACGAAGTCGGCGTTACATAAATAATGAAAACAAATGGTTAGCTTATTCCGTGGCATCGATTCCTGCAAGCCGCCCAAACACCGCGCCCTTCAACACCGATGTCGCGCCGGTGTAGGTCTTGTAATACAGGCCCATCACTTCACCGGCGGCGTAGAGTCCGTTGATTGGAATGCCATCCTGATTGAGCACTTGCGCGCGCGTATTCACTTTGAGTCCGCCAAAGGTGAGCACGTTTGAAGAGATCACCGGGTAGGCTTGATACGGCGGTTTGTCGAGTGGACGCGCCCAGTTCGATTTCGTGGGTGTCAGGCCGCGCGTAGCGAGGTAATCGAGCGCTAGCGGTTTGAACCCGCCGGCTAATGTAATTGAGGTAACTGAGACACACGCGGCGTTGTAGGTGTGGACAGTGTGTTCCAACACTGTGGCAGAGATTTTGAGTTTGCCGGCGAGTTCAGCGATGGTGGCGCCGGTGATCGGCGGTTGATCACTGCGCAATCCCAGTTTGTAGTTGGGCACATCGTTGATTTTGTCATCCAGAATCGTATAAGCGATGCCGTTGGTTTGGTTGAATATCTTGCGCGTGATGGATTCGTAAACCGCATCCACCGTGCCGGGCGCTTCGTCAGTGAAGCGCATGCCTTCCTGATTGACGAGAATGCCATACGGAAATATAAACACCGAGGGTTCGGGCCGGCCCGAGCGCGGGTCAATCGGTTCAGCGTGATAACTGCCGAAATCCCCGCAGGGCGCAGCGCCGATGTCGAGCGCCATGCGTATGCCTTCGCCCTTGTTGTAATAGCCGCCGCGTGCCACGGGGCGCAGATAGAGGGCACGAGGCCCGATGTAGCGTGTTTGCATTTCCGCGTTGCCTTCGAAGCCGCCGCAGCCGAGGATGACTTTGCCCATGAGATGCAGCAGGTGGCCTTGTTTGTCGCTGGCTCGCAGGCCGATTACTGCACCTTGTTCGCTTTGCAGTAGGCCAGTGGCGGTGGTTTCGTAGAAGAATCGCACGCCTTTCTTTTCAGCGGCCGTGGCGAGTGCCTCAATCAACGCCAACCCGCCGCCTATCGGCAGCAGGCGCGGTTGCGATTTGGTCAGGAACTGCGTGGGCAGAAAATCGAATTTTACGCCAAAGGTTTTCAGCCACTGCACGGTGGGACCGCAGGCGTTGGCGAAAGCGGAAATCAGTTCGGGGTCGGCAAAGCTCAGCGTTTTTACGATGGCAGGCCAGGTGTCGTATGACTGGGTGGTGTGCTTGATCAACTCGGGGTCGAGGTAACCGCCACCGTTTTCCGCGAGATGTGTTTCGAAGTCGTCGGTGACTTCGGTCTCGCTTTTCATGCGCAGATAGGCGTCGGTATAGCGCGTATTGCCGCCGCGTTCCTCAATAGGTGCGCGCTCCAGCAGGGCCGCGCGCGCGCCGTTTTCCGCTGCTGAAACGGCTGCGGACAGGCCGGCAATGCCGCAGCCGGCGACAACGACATCGAATGATTGCGAAGATAGGCTCACGGTGTTTACTCCCTGAATTCAGCGCGTGACTAAGCTACAATCCATCAGTTTACATCCTTAAAGAACAATTGAAATCATGGCCATGCGTATTTGGCACCAGAGCTTTACCGTGTTGCAGGATTTGCCTGCGTACGATGAAGCGCTCAAGGCGCATTTCACAAAAGTCGCGCGGCCCGACACCGATATTGTGATGCATGGCATGGCGGCCGGCACGTATCCCACGAGTTATCCCGGGACGGATATTTGCTTTGATGTGATTCAGCGCCTGCATGGGCCGCAGTTTTTAATGGCGGGCATAGCCGCCGAGGAGCAGGGCTATGACGCCTACGCCATCAGCAGCATTCCCGACATCATGCTGCGTGAAACGCGTGCCTCGCTCAATATTCCCGTGGTGGGCTATGGCGAATCGGCGATGCTGTTTGCGTGTACGCTGGGTGAAAAATTCGGCATCCTCAATTTCATCGAGGGCATGGCCGGACAGTTGGCCGACAATGTTCATCGCTATGGTTTAAGCCGCCGCTTTGTCGCTGCGCGTCAGGTCGGGTTTACCTTTGCCGATGTGCTCAAAGGTTTCAGCAATCCCGCCGAATTGATTGAGCGCTTCAAGGTGGCGGCGCGCAAAATGATCGCGGACGGCGCCGATGTGATTATCCCCGGCGAAGCGCCGCTGTGCGTTTTGCTTGCACGCAATGGCGTGAACCGCGTGGACGACGTGCCGGTGATGGATTCGCTGGCGGCGTGGATCAAAATGGCGGAGTCGCTGGTTGATTTGCGTCGCAGCAGCGGTTTGTCGCCCAGCCGGCGCGGGTATTTTCAGGCGATGCCACCGCGTGCGCGGCTCAAGGAACTGCTGGCGTTTTACGGGCAGGCCAGGCTTGCTCCCAAAGCGTAGCGTATGAAAAACAGGCTGACGGTCTGCGCACTGGCGCTAGTGTGCATTTCGCAAGCAGGATGGGCGCAAACCACTTCGACAGAGCCTGTCCTGAGCCTGTCGAAGGGCCCGGGACAGGCTTATCCGGTCAAGGCGGTGCGGCTGGTCGTTCCCTTTGCGCCCGGCGGCGGCACGGACCTCGTTGCGCGCACGCTGGCGCAGCGCCTGACCGAAGCGCTGGGCCACACTTTCATCGTTGAAAATCGTGGCGGCGCGGGCGGTGTGATCGGCGCCGACATGGTGGCTAAGTCGCCGCCCGACGGCTACACCCTGGTGATGGGCACACCGGGTTCGATGACCATCAATCCCAATCTCACCGCGAAAATGCCGTACGACACGTTACGCGACTTCGCGCCGATTTCGTTGGCCACCATCAGCCCGTTTGTGTTGACAGTGCATCCGTCGTTGCCGGTAAAAAATTTAAAGGAATTCATCGCGTTCGCCAAGTCGCAACCCGGCCGTCTGAATTACGGCACGTCGGGTAACGGGTCGGTGGCGCATTTGTCCACGGAGTATTTGAAGTCGCTGGCGCGTATCGATCTGGTGCATGTGCCCTATAAAGGCAGCAGTCTTGCGCTGACCGATACGCTCGCGGGGCAGTTGCAGGTGCTGTTCGACAATTTGCCGGTGGTGTTGCCGCACATCAAGACAGGCAAACTGCGTTTGATGGGCGTGGGTACGCAGCAACGCTCAGCGCTGCTACCCGGCGCGCCCACCATTGCGGAATCCGGCGTGCCGGGATATGAAGCGAGCACCGCGTTCGGTGTGCTGGCGCCGGCCAAAACGCCGCAGACAGTGGTGAATCGCTTGAGTCAGGAGATCACTCGCATACTGCAAAGTGCAGAAGTCAAGGATCGACTGGCGGCGCAGGGTCTCGAAGCGGTCGGCAGCACGCCGCAGCAATACGATGCGCACTTGCGTGCCGAGTTGGCGAAATACGCACGCATCGTGAAATCCGCCGGCATCAAGGTCGAGTAGCATCCAAGCCATGCTCGGAATGCGCTTCCTTGGGCGAGCAATGTGGCTGACAGCGCTTCTGGCGGCGAGTGTGGCCAATGTGACTAACGCCGCATTCTACGACTCTGTTTACGAATACGACGGTCCAAACGCGCCGCGCTACATCGCGCCACGCGCGGCAGCAGATAGCCGCCCACAAGTGGCGCTGGTGTTGGGCAGCGGCGGCCGTCGCGGATTTGCGCACGCCGGCGTATTACGCGCGCTGGAGTCTGGCGGTATCAAGCCCGATCTGATCGTGGGCGTCAGCATTGGGTCGATCATCGGCGCGCTCTACGCGAACGGTATGAGCGCCGCCGATGTCGAAAGCCTTGCCCTGCAGTTCGACTTGTCGGCGTTGCGCGATTTGTCGTGGCTGCATTGGGGACAGGTGCGGGGCCAGAAGCTGGAAAATTTCGTCAATGAGCGCGTGCGTCATCGTCCACTGGAATCATTGAGCGTGCGCTTTGCGGTGGTGGCTACCCGGCAGCACGATGGCGTTTTGCAGATATTCAACAGCGGTGACACGGGTGTGGCGGTGCGCGCGTCGAGCGCGGTGCCGGAGCTTTTTTACGCGGTACGCATCGCGGGCGTGACCTACGTCGATGGCGATGTGGCGAGCCCGGTGCCGGTGCGCGCGGCGCGTACGCTGGGCGCGGACGTGGTCATCGCGGTTGATATATCGGCGCGCATCGACAACGTGCCACAGGGTGTTCCCGACGAATGGCTGCGCATCGACCGTGGCCGCCGCAAGCGCATCGATGCCGAAATGGCGTTTGCCGATGTGATGATTCATCCGGATCTGGGTTATTTTGCGGGCACGTCCGGGAATTACCGCGCGCGTGTGATTGCCGCCGCGGCGGAAGCTACGCGCGCCGCGTTGCCGCGTATCAGGGCTGCGATTGCGTCGAAGCGCGCTTCGGCTTCGATGCCATTGGTAATAGTGCCCACGGCAGCATCACCACCAGCATTGCCAGTGCCGCCAGCGGCACGATAATCAGCAGTTGTTCCGGCCACGGTCGCAGATCGACATTCAGTTACGCCGAACGATCAGCGCGCATCAAGCGGGCTGATTACTCCGCGACCCCCTTTGTTGAGCACATGGGTGTAAATCATCGTGGTTTTGACATCCGAATGACCGAGCAGCTCCTGCACGGTGCGGATGTCGTAACCGCTGTCGAGAAGGTGCGTGGCGAAGCTGTGACGCAACGTGTGCGGCGTGGCGAGCTTGGTAATACCGCTATCGCGCACGGCTTGGCGCATGTGCCGCTGCAAAGCCTGCGGATCAGCGTGATGACGCCCTTCCTTGCCACTGCGCGGATCAATGCTGCGCCGCTGCGATGGAAAAATATACTGCCATGCCCAATCACGATCGGCACTGGGATATTTGCGCGCCAGCGCGTACGGCAAGTACACACGGCCAAAACCCGATTCGATGTCACGCGCATGAAGAGCGCGAACACGCACGAGATGCTCGTGCAGCGGCAGCGTTAACGAATCGGGCAACATCGTTACCCGATCCTTAAAGCCTTTACCGTCGCGAACCATCACCTCTTTGCGCGCGAAATCAATGTCTTTAACCCGCAGCCGTGCGGTTTCAAGTATGCGCATGCCGGTGCCGTAGGCCAGGCGCAATATCAGGCCCGATGCACCCTCCAGCCGGGCGAGCACGGCCTGCACCTCTTCGCGCGTTAACACCACCGGCATGCGTTGTGGCCGCTTGGCCTTAACCACGTTGTCGAGCCAAGGGAGTTCGACCTTTAACACCTCGCGATACAAAAACAGAATCGCCGACAGCGCCTGATTTTGAGTTGACGCCGAAACCTTGCGCTCGACTGCCAAATGCGTCAAAAAAGCCTCGACCTCCGGCGCACCCATTTCGCGCGGATGGCGCAAGCCGTGAAAGCGTATGAAAAACCGCACCCAGATAAGATCACGCCCGAAGAAGTCCAACGCTACCTGCTCTACCTGTTGCAAGAGCGCAAGCTCGCGCACAGCAGTTGCAACATCGTGTGCAGCGCGCTGCAGTTTCTGTATAGCGTGACTCTCAAGCGCCGGGCCGAATTCGATCTGCCGCGCCCGAAGGTGCCGCAACGCCTGCCGCAGATCCTCTCGCGCGAAGAAGTCGCGGCAATCTTCGATCACACCGAGAACATCAAGCACCGGGCGTTTCTGATGACCACCTACGGTGCGGGCCTGCGCCTGCTGGAGGCTTGTCACCTGAAGGTGGCCGACCTCGATTCCGAGCGTATGACCATCCGCGTGGGGGAGGGCAAGGGCGCGAAGGATCGCTACACGCTGCGCTCGCCCGAATTGGTTAAGCAACTGCGCCGTTACTGGATCGCGCATCGTCCACGGCTGTGGCTGTTCCCGAGCCCGCGCAATCCGCAGTTGCCGATGCTGCCCAAGAGCGCGCAGCGCATCTACCACGCCGCCAAGGCGCGTGCCGGCATCACCAAAGACGGCGGCATCCATGCCCTGCGCCACGTCTTTGCCACGCATCTGCTGGAAGCCGGCACGGACGTGCATACCATCCAGCGCCTGCTCGGACATGGCAGTCTGTCGACCACGCAGCGCTACTTCCATCTGGCGCAACAGCACTTGTCGGGCAGCGCGGTCGTGGACTTGCTTGCGCACCGCGATTCGGCACGCCGCTAGATTGTGCGAGCGAAGCGAAGCCACGATCTAACCCGGCGCAGTCGGACCGCCTCCAGCTCTGCGCGCTTCCGGCGGCCGCTGGCCGGGAAGGTTGAGGCTGTGCAAAAATCAGGGCGCGGATTTTTCCAGTGAAGTTACTTGTAAAACTGTCTCTCGGAACGCTCTACAATCGACGATCGCATGGCCGGGAGGGGTTGTTGAAGGACTACGCCCCCGAATTTGATTGCGTCGAAGCGCGCGACGGGCGCTTCAGCGTCTATGCCCTTCGTAACATTATCCACGGTATACGTAACTACTTGTTTTTAAACAATAATTTATGTTTTTATGGGGCCGGCGCTACAAGCGCCAAGATCTCTGCGCAGTTTGAAAGCGGTTTCCTCGCCGCGATAGTAGCCGGGCACCGCGCGCGCAAATTCAAAGCCCAGCGCCTGATAGAAAAACCGCGCGCCGGGATTGTTGGCGCGCAATTCAAGTTGCATTTCCGTGATGCCCGCGGTCAACGCCGATTGTTCAAGCCACAGCACGAGCGCGCGTCCTATGCCGCTGCGTTGGTGTGAGGCTGCTACCGCGAGAAGACTCAGATGCATGCGGGTGTCGCCGAATTCGGCAATGGCGAATCCGGCGATTTTGTGATCAACTTCTGCCACGGCAACGCAAGTATTGCGATTGTGAATGGCGCGCGCCACACGCGATGGGTCCCAACTCCAGCCGCGCAAGCCCACTTCAATCAGACAGCGTGACATCACCGCAATGGGGTGCGCGTCGGTGTCGCGGGCGAGGCGAATCACGGGAGTAGCCATCAGCTATCTTACCAATAAAAGTCGCCCATAAAAAACGGCAACCGCCGGTAGCGATTGCCGTTTGCCTCAAGCGGATAAAATCAGGCTTTGGTCTTGGGTATGAATTTCAGCTAAACGCCGTTGTTGCACCAGCGCTGACCGGTGGGCTGCGGGCCGTCGTCGAACATATGACCATGATGCCCGCCGCACTTGATGCAGTGATATTCCGCGCGCGGCAGAATCAGCTTGAAATCCCGCTTCATCTCGAAGGCGCCGGGGATGGTGGTAAAGAAACTCGGCCAACCGGTGCCCGATTCGTATTTCATCGCTGAGGTGTACACCGGCAGATTACAACCGGCGCACACAAACACACCAGCCCGCTTTTCCGCGTTGAATGGACTGGTGCCCGCGCGCTCCGTGCCTTCGTCACGCAGCACATTGAACTCGATGGGCGAAAGGCGCTTGCGCCATTCGTCGTTACTCAACTTCAACGCAGGCGTTGGCGTGACTTCCGCGGTGCCGTCGGCCAGCAGCGATTTCCAGTTCTTGTGCAGTTCGTCCAGGGCTTTTTTGTCGGGTGGCGCCGCAGCTATTGCCGTGCGGCCTGAAACCGCGCCCAAGGCAACGAGCGCAGTTACCCGCTGAATAAATCCACGTCTTTCCATGATGGTCTCCTGTGATGCGTTCGTTCCAGTCTCCGACCGCTGGCGCCAGGAAAGATTCCCGGCGCCACGGATGCGCTTACTGTAGCCCGTTGGTCGGCAGCCCGGCCGCAACCTTACAGCGTGGCCTCCGAACCGAAAATCACTGTGCATTCGCTCGATAGGACGCCGCCATTACCCTGCGCCAGTGCCACGTTGCAGTCCTTAACCTGCCGTTGACCACACTCC
Organism: Betaproteobacteria bacterium; assembly: GCA_031381325.1. Classification (GTDB taxonomy): domain Bacteria; phylum Pseudomonadota; class Gammaproteobacteria; order Burkholderiales; family SG8-41; genus UBA5216. The sequence continues at coordinate 8,625 of JANMXV010000609.1, forward strand.
CCGCGCACCTGGCGTATGGCTTCTATCATCACCAGCAGGCCGTACATGCCGGGATGGCAATATGACAAGCCGCCGCCACTGGTGTTCACCGCGAGTTTGCCGCCGGGGGCTATCGTGCCGCCCGCCACAAAGCGTCCGCCTTCGCCTTTGGGGCAGAACCCCAAATCCTCAAGAAACAGAATCGGCGTGATGGTGAACGCGTCGTACAGCGACAGCATGTTGACGTCGGCCGGTTTGACTTTTGCCATGGCGTAGGCTTGCGCGCCGGATTCGGCTGCGGCAGTCACCGTAAAATCGGGCATGCTGGAAATGTTGGCGTGTGACAGCGATTCACCCGTGCCCAGAACATACACCGGCTTCTTTTTCAGCGACTTCGCGTGATCCGCACGCGTCATCACAATTGCGCCGCCGCCGTCGAGCACCAGACAGCAATCGCGCACCGTAAACGGATAGCTCACCATGCGCGCGTTCAGCACCTGCTCGATGGTGAGCGGCTCTTTCTCCCATGCCTTGGGATTCAACAGCGCCCATTTGCGCGCGGAGACAGCCACCTCTGCGAGCTGTTCACGTGTCGTGCCATATTGATGCATATGCCGCATGGCCGCCATCGCGTACGCAGTGCTTGGCATGAATGGGCGATACGGCGATTCATACGGATTGAAATCGCGCGGGCTGGCCGCCGCGCGCGACACCGAACGCTGTGTACTGCCGTAAGCTATCACCGCCACATTACAAAGCCCCAGTTGCAAAGCCGCCTGTGCGTGTGCGACATGCGTCATGAACGATGAGCCGCCGATGACGGTGCCGTCGAAATATTTGGGCTTGATGCGCAGATACTCGGCAAAAGCCATCGGCCCCATACGTACCTGTGTGGCCCCCACGAACAAGCCGTCGACATCCTTCAGCGTCAGGCCGCAATCGTCCAGCGCGCGCATCGTGGCCTGCGCCATCAAGTCCATCGGGTGCGTGCCCTGCGCGACCTGGCCCAGATCGGATTCGTCGGCGCCGACTACGGCAACGCTGCCGCGTTGCAATCCTGCGAGATTAGCGTTGCTCATTTTGCGCCCCCGGTTGACGAAACTACGGGAGTGAACACGGGATAAGGCGCCTGCTTGTCATTGCCGGGAAACACGCGAAACTTGACGCGCATGCCGATCTTGACCTGCATCGCGTCGATGTCCTCGACACGGCTCATCATGCGAAAACCCTCATCGAGATCGATCATCGCCACATTCAGCGGCGGCTCGCCTTTGTAATGAACCGCGGTCGTGGTGTACACGCTGCCGAGTCCTTTGGAGACGCGCCATTCAATATTTTCGCTGCCTGTCGCGGGCGCTATGAGACGGGGGTAGAAAAAGGGCTTGTTGTCATCAAGGCATACCTGATAGGCGAGTTCGCCTTTTGCCAGGTGCGCTTGAAAAACACCTAACGGTGATTTTTCCATCAAACTGGGCATGATTTTTCCTTCGTGAAAAGTTGCAGAAAGTGAGTGTGAAACCAGCAGAAATATTGTAACGCTGAACGGCGCTGCCCGCGCAAGATATCAATCCGCCCTGGCGCCGGTGGCCTTGACGATCTTCGCCCAGCGCGCGATTTCCTCATGGACGTAGGCGCTGAATTGTTCCGGCGTATTGGATATTGCGGTCATCCCGAGGTTGGCGTAATGCGATTTGATGTCCTGCAAGGCGAGGATGCGCACGGTTTCAGTATTGAGTCGCGTTACGACCTCGCGAGGCGTGCCGGTTGGGGCGAACAGGCCCCACCAGGGCGCGAGTTCAAAACCAGGAATGGTTTCGTTGATGGCTGGAACATCCGGCATCGAAGGATCACGCTTTATGGCGCTGATCGCGATCAAGCGCAGCCTGCCCGCGCGGATGAATGGGAGCACGGCCGTTCCGTTCGCGAAAATCAGATCAAGCCGCCCTGCCACCAAATCCAAGGCGGATTGCGGGCTGCCCTTGTACGGCACGTGTACGATCGACGCGCCCGTCAGCGCCTTGAACATCTCGCCTGCGAGATGTGGCGTGGTGCCCGCGCCGGCCGAACCAAAGTTAAGCTTGCCCGGTTGCGATTTCGCCAGCGCTATTACATCCTTCACCGATTTCACCGGTACCGACGGATGCATGACCAACAGCAGGTAGCTCGTAGCTACCTGAGTAACCGGCGCGAAATCCTTTTGCGCATTGAACGGCAGTTTGGCATAAAGTAAACCGTTGATCGCATTCGTGCCTATGGTGCCGAGCAGAAGCGTGTAACCGTCGGGCGGCGCTTTGGCTACGACCTCCGCGCCCACATTGCCTGCCGCGCCCGTGCGGTTATCGACGATGACGGGCTGCCCCCAGGCTTCGGTCATCTTCTGCGCGATCGGCCGCGCCAGTACGTCCGCCACGCTCGCGGGCGGAAATGGGGCGACGATGCGGACGGATTTGGAAGGAAAAGCCTGCCCTGAGCCAGTCGAAGTGGCCGGTCCTGAGCTTGTCGAAGGGTTTTGCGCGGACGCAGTCGTGGCGAGCAAGCCAAACAGTGCCATCAATCCGGCGCACACTGGATTACTGTTAGCCTGCCCAGACGTCGAAGCGGTCATGGCTTCCAGATTTTCGCAGCCCGCGAGCGGCGGATAGCCGTGTCATGTGTAGCGAGCGGCATTGCACGCGCGCGGGCAGTTGCGACGATGAGCCGGTCTGCTGGATCGCCGTGAAACGATGCCGGCAGTGCGTCGAGGGCGAATATTACATCGACGTTCAGAGGCAGTACAGCGATTACCCGGTCATCGGCTGCGCGGGCAAGCCACTCCGCGAAGGGCAGCGGCAACTCAAGCCGCCGTTTCGCGTGCAGCACCTGGATTTCCCACAGGCTGATGGCCGAGATGAACAATTCGTGGCGCCCAGCGCTTGCATCGAGTGCATTGCGCTCGGTGCGCGACAATGGCGAACCCGGTGTCAGCCACCACACCCAGATGTGGGTGTCGAGCAGAACGCTCAACGCAACGCCTCGAAATCCTCATCGCGCAGTACCGACTCGCCCGGTTTCGCCAGCAGGCGCCCGCCGAGCGCACGCAACTGCTCCCATGGCTTCAATGCGCCGTTTCCTGCAGGCTCTGAACGATTCAGACGTGCGACCACCTTCCCGCGACGCGTGATGGCGACCGGCTTGCCGCTTTCCTCCACTTGGCGAATGATCTCCAGGCAGTGGTGTTTGAACTCGGTGACTGTTATGTCCATTTTGCTATTATAAATGGCCATTTTCGGCATTTCAAGTTTGTCGAATGGGCGTGGGTATTTGCAACAAAATTTGTGTCAGGGCTTGTTCGATGTGGATTATTGAAAATTTACATAGGGTACACGTGCCATGTTTCTCTACTCTTCATCTATTGCGCGAGATCGCCGGGTATTGATTTTCGCGAATTCCTTGCCGTTTGGCTATGCGGGATCCAGACCCTTCTTGCGCAATACCGTGCGCGCGTCCTCTGATCGCAGGAACTGCACGAATGCCTGCGCTGCCTCGTGTTGCGTAGACTGCGGAAATGCCGTAGCGCCGTAGCTGATGGTCTGCTGAAACTCCGCCGGCAGCGGATCAAGGATATCGATGCCCGGCACCGGCAACAGCTCGCTGATTTGCTGTACCGCGATGTCGGCATCCCCCCGCGCCACCACCGCGCCAACCAGCTCACCTGCACGCGGGACGACGCGCTTTGCCGCAATCACATCCGCAATACCGAGCCGTTCAAGCACTTTCACAAAATGCATACCGCTCGCTCCCGCGCTGTACGACACCGCGCCGGCAGCGAGCAACGCACGCTTTAATTTTTCCGGCGAGCTGATGTCCGGCTTGGGTGCCCCCGCGCGTACCGCAAGGCCGGTGCTGGAACGGGCAAACGCGGTGCGGCTGCCCGCCAGCAATCTGCCTTCTTTTATGAGCGGACCGGAAAACTCCTCGGGTCCAATGAAAAGATCACCTTGCGTTCCGCCGAGAATTTGTTTGGACAGACCTGAACCACCGGCGTAAGTGATGTTGATTTTGTGACCGCTCGCCCGCTCAAACGCCGGTACCAGCTCGATCAGCGCCTCCTTGGCGGAAATCGTGCTGAACACAATGATCTCAGCGCTTTGCGCCGTGTTTGTGCCTAGACTCATGCAAATCACTCCTGCCGTGACGAGGGCATTGACTCCAGAATTCCAGTTGCACGCTGTCCGGTGTTTCTGACGCATGGTATTTAACGCGAGCGCAATATTTCACCCGGGATTGCGCCGGTATGTTTGCCTTCCTGATACAGAATCCGGCCATTGACTACGACCTGGGATATGCCCTCGGCCTTCGAGTACAGGCGCGTGCCGCCGGCAGGCAGATCCTTAACCGGCGTCGGCCGCAGAGGAGACGCGATCTTGTCTTCGTCGAACACCACAATATCGGCGGCGGCGCCGGTTTCCAGACGGCCCCGATCCGCGATACCGAAGAAATCCGCAGGCTCCGAGGTAATGCGCTGGATCGCCCGCTCCAGGCTGAGCGCCTTTTCTTCACGCACCCAATGCCCTAGCAGATACGTCGTATAACCCGACTCGCACAGCATATCCAGATGCGCGCCGGCATCGGACAGGCCGATCATGGTGCGTGTATCCCTGAGCGCGTCGGCCAGCGCCGCGCGATCGGTATTGGCGCGAGGCACCACATACTTGACTTGAAGCTGGTCCTCTACCGCGATGTCGAAGAACACATCGTCGGGTTCTTTGTTGCGCGCCTTCGCGACCTCGCCGATGGTCATGCCTTCATACTGTTTAAGCGCCGGATTTTCGACAGAAACAATGGTGACGTTGCGCGCGAGGCCGGCCCATTTGCGTCCGAGCTTCAGCTCATCCTTGAAGGCTTTTCTGAAATCGCTGTCGGCGTAAATAGCCATCTGCGTTTCGAACGACGCATCGAAAACCGGCTTGGCCGCGTTCATTTCCGTGAACATGAATGGCCGCCGCAGGTTCATGTCGTAAAGGAGAGGGCGCGTGAGGATTTGCGGTATGGCGCCGCGCTTGATAAGCGGCGCAACACGGTCGAGGATTTCCGCGATGGCGTTCGGCTTCTCGATGAGATTGTGCAAAGACAGCCAGGTTACGGGACGTTCACTCGCATCAAGCAGAAACTTTAATAGTTCTTCTTCATCATCGGCGAGCGTCGCGTAGCGTTTGGTCAACGCCAGCTCGATCACGCCGCGCCCCAGCCCTTTGAGCACACCGCAATAGGCCGCCAACTCATCGCGGCTCGCCAGCCGGGCCGAAAGCGGTTTGCCGCCGTGACCGATGTGCTGCCGGCTGGCCGTGGTACTGAATCCCCATGCGCCGGCCTGCATCGCGTCGCGCAATAACGCGGCCAGTGTTTGCGTCTCGGCGGCGGTGGCGGCGCGTTCGTGGGCTTCCGATCCCAGCACATAGGTACGCAGCGGCGCGATGGGCACCATGAACGCGAGGTTGATGGCAGTGCCGCGTTTGGCGGCAGCGTCCATAAATTGAGGGAAGGATTCCCACTCCCACCTTATACCCTGGGTCAGCACCTCGTGATCGATACCTTCCACGGTTACCAGGTCTTCGGTCAGCAGCGCGCGCGCGGGCGGCCTGCATGGCGCTATGCCGACGCCGCAGTTGCCCATCATCACCGTGGTAACACCGTGTTCGCTCGAACTTGACAGCAGTTGATCCCAAGTGATCTGCGCGTCGTAGTGCGTATGGGGATCGACGAATCCCGGACAGACTATTTTTCCGGAGGCATCGATAGTGCCGATCGTGTTATTGGCAGCGTCATCGATCTGCCCGATAGCGGCTATCCTGCCATTGCGCACCGCGACATCAGCGCAAAACCGCGGCCCGCCCTTGCCGTCGATGACCGTGCCGTTCCTGATAACCAGATCGTATGCCATGCCAGAATCTCCAGAAAAACGCAGGTTGAAGTGTAATGCAGCATTACCGGTTCCCAATCCGGGATGCCATGATAACCCTCCGCCCGGCTCAGCGCATATTTGTCATGGGCCGGGACTTGGGGCCATACTAGCGCTTGAAGTCGAGTCCGACCTTGCAGTACCCAGAGTGGTTGACCCACCAAAGGAGGAGAGAATGAAGGCAAGCCTTGCTACCAGCGTAATCCTGATACTGACATCCCTGCCCGGCGTGTGTACGGCGCAAGGCGGAGTGAATGCGAACTACCCCACCAAGCCGATTCGCCTCATCGTGCCGCAGGCGCCGGGCGGCAGCAATGATGTCTTTGCGCGCTACATCGGGAGCCTGCTCGCCGAGCGAGTCGGCGCCCAGGTGGTGGTCGACAACCGTCCCGGCGCCGAAGGCATGATCGGCAGCGAAATTGTCGCGCGCGCCGCGCCCGATGGCTATACGATGCTGATGGCTTCGACCGCGTTCACCATGAATCCGGCGGTGATCAACAAGCTGCCATACGATCCGATCAAGGATTTTGATTTTGTCGCGACACTCGGCCGGGGGCCGGTGCTGATAATCGTTGGGCCGTCGCTGCCGGTCAACTCGATAAAGGAGCTGGTTGCACTCGGCAAATCCAAACCGAACTACATCACGATGGCTTCGGCGGGCGGATTCATGCACTTTGTGTCGGCCATGTTCCGCAGCCAAGCCGGCATCGATGCAGTCATCGCGCTCTACAGGGGCGGCGCCCCGGCACTGATTGATGTGACGGGAGGTAGCGCGCATATGGCGGTGGCGACGATCCCGACGGTGGGTCCGTACCTGCGCAGCGGCAAGGTCAAGGCGCTGGCGGCGGGCAGCGCCAAGCGCCTTGCGCTGATGCCCGACCTGCCCACCGTGTCCGAGTCCGGAGTGCCGGGTTACGAAGCGTCGATCTGGTGGGCGTGGGCGGCGACCGGAGGCACGCCGGTGGCTGTCATCAACAAACTCAACACCGAAGTTGCGGTCATACTCAAGCGCCCCGATATCGAAAAGCGGTTCGCCGCCGAAGGTGCGGAGGTCGAATCCCGTACCCCCGCTGAAATCCGCCAAATGATCGCGGCTGACCTGGTCAAGTGGGCGAAGGTCGCGCAGGACGCTAAAATGCCGAAGCAGTGAGTAGGGCTGCGTTCCAGCGCGCACATTTTTTCATGAAGATATTCACGGTAGCTGGTATCTTTGTTCAGTCTAATAGTGCGGCGGAATCTCGTCGCTCAAATTGCGCGCTTCGTTCGGCATGGCAGTTCGCACTTGCTGGCGCAGCGAAAGTATCTCACTTTGTAGTTGTTCAATCTGGCATTGTTGCCGGTATACGGTCTTGTTCAATTCTTCCAGCATATCTTCCGCAAGGCTGAGTTTCGTTTCGATCTTTTCAAGACGAGCGTCCATTTTATATTTGGGGTCAGAGTAAAATTCTTTGGCAGTCGTAGGGTTCTAAGTGACAGGCATCGGCGTCTATTCCGATAGGGAGCGCTTATCCTATCTGAAAAACCGGAAGGCGTCTGGCTGTGGTGAGTACGGGGTACGATACTAACTAATGTGGAAGCATGTCCAAACAGCAGCTCCTTCTCTTCTCTTGGATTTCCCGGAGAGGTAGCTTATAGACCGACCATTGCTCCGCGCACGGCACTACGCTAACCTGTTGTGCTGATCAATGAACCTAAAGGAAACAGTATGGGCAAGCTAGAGGGCCGTGTGGCTATTGTTACCGGCGCAAGCCGGGGGATCGGTGAGGAAATCGCGAAACTTTTCGCGCAGGAAGGCGCTCGAGTAGTTTGCGCGGCGAGAACGCTGAACGAAGGCGACCATCGCCTGCTTGCCGGGTCGCTTGCGGGCACGGTCAAGAAAATCAAGGACGCCGGCGGGCAGGCGCTTGCAGTCACGGTTGACGTATCCAACGAGGCGGATTGCCAAAAATTGCTAAAAGCCGCCGAGGACGCATTCGGCCCGGTGGATATTCTGGTAAACGACGCGGCGCTCACGTATTACAAACCTATCGTGGATTACAGCGTCAAACACTGGGTCAAGGCATTCGCGGTCAACGTGCATGGCCCTTTCATGCTGTCGCAACTGGTATTGCCCGGCATGATCAAGCTGCGGCGCGGGGCTATCGTCAATATTTCATCCGGCTCGGCGATCGGGCCGGGCCGCACACCGTTCAAGGACGCCCGCCCCGTCAATGGCGGCACCATGTACGGCGCCACCAAAGCGGCGCTGGAACGTTTTACGCAGGGCTTGGCGCAGGAAGTCGCCGAACACAATATTTCCGTCACCGCGGTATCGCCGTCGCAAGTGGTGCCAACACCGGGTACGGTTTATCACAAGCTGGTAACCGGCGTGAACGACCCCAAAGGGGAATCGCCACTGTTGATGGCGAGAGCGGCTTTGCTGCTGGCGAGCGAACCCGCCGATAAAGTCAACGGCCGCATCACCTACAGCCAGCAGATATTGAGCGAGTATGGCTTGCTCGGCACGACCCCCACGGGGCGTGGTGTGACGATTAAGGGATCGGGGTATTCGCAGATCTGAGAGCGGCAATACAAGCATCGCACTTTATTAAGTTACGTTGGGGCTGCGTTACACTACGGGCTCGACGAAAGGGAGCGGGAATGCCGGAGCTGGTTTTCAAGGGGAAAGAGTATGTCTATAACCATCACCTCACAGTTCCGTACCGCCCGCTCATTGCCCTGCCGGATAAGTCGATCGGCCCGGCGGACCTCGCGGGTAATCTCATCATACATGGCGATAACCTGCATGCGCTGAAGAGCCTGCTGCCGCGCTATGCCGGCAAGGTCGATCTGATTTTCATCGATCCGCCCTATAACACGGGTAATGAAAACTGGTCGTACAACGACAACGTCAACTCGCCCATCATGCGCGAATGGCTGAAATCGAACCCCGTCAACGTAGAGGATATGCTACGTCACGATAAGTGGCTGTGCATGATGTGGCCGCGGCTGATCCTTCTGCGCGATTTACTGTCCGATCATGGCAGCTTATGGATGACGCTTGATGATAACGAGGTGCATCGGGCACGCGGAATATTGGACGAAATATTCGGTATTGACACCTTCGTTGCCACCGTTGTCTGGCAAAAGAATTTTTCTCCCAAAAACACCGCGCAGTATTTTTCAGAAGATCACGACTATGTGTTGGTGGTGGCTAAAAACAAGGAAAAGTGGCGCCCAAACTTGCTTGATCGCTCGGCTGCAATGGAGGCTCGATATACGAATCCCGACAATGATTCACGTGGTCCCTGGACATCCGGCGATTTGTCTGCGAGAAACTATTATAGCGAGGGCACCTATCCCATTACATGCCGAGGCGGAAGAGTAGTCGACGGGCCGCCTCCTGGAACTTATTGGCGTGTCGCAAAGAAGAAGTTTGATGAATGGGATCGGGATAACCGTATCTGGTGGGGAGAACATGGCAATAACATGCCTCGTCTCAAACGATTTCTAAAGGACGTTAAGCAGGGCCTCGTTCCGCAGACTCTCTGGTTTTATGAGGATGTCGGTCATACTCAGGACGCAAAAAAAACGCTACTTGAAATGGACCTTCTTAAATCTCAGGATGACGCGACTATGACGCCAAAGCCAGTCGCCCTTATTGAAAGGGTGCTTGAACTTGGAGCGCAGCCAGATTCGCTTGTTCTTGATTCCTTCGCAGGTTCCGGCACGACGGGCCATGCGGTATTGCGTGCTAATTCAAGGGACGCCGGAAACCGCAAATTCATTCTTGTCGAGAGTGAAGAATACGCAGATCGTATGACTGCCGAGCGCATACGCCGCGTAATAAATGGTTATGCTTATGTCGGCACGCAGCGCGAGGAACTGCTAAGTGAAAAAATAACCTGGAGCAAGCTGCAAAAATCAACTAACTTGCTCGAGCAAGTGGAGGCGATCAAGCAACGCGAAGGATTCGCCGAGCGTGAAGATTTAGCAAGCGTGTCGCCGGAGAATCGGCGCTTCGACAAAGTGAACGTCAAGATGGAGGACGGCGTGTTGCTGGTCGAGGGGGAGAAGAAAATTTCCGAACGGGTCGAGGGGCTGGGCGGGGAGTTTACGTACTGCAAGCTAGGCGAGCCCATCGACGCGGCAAAGATTCTTTCGGGCGAACAATTGCCGGATTACGCCAGCCTTGCCGCATGGTTGTTCTATACGGCCACCGGTGGCACCCTGGCCAAGTCCCGGCTCAAGGAGAAAGAATTTTTCATAGGCAAGGCGCAGGATCGCTATGTCTGGCTTATCTATAAACCCGATCTGGGATTTCTCAAGTCCCCTGACGCGGCCCTAACCCTTACTTTTGCCAAGAAATTACGCGAAAAGTACAAGAATCAGCGGCATCTGGTGTTCGCGCCGGCCAAGTATCTCTCCAACAAGCAGTTGCTCGAATTCGGCGTTGAGTTTGCGCCCCTTCCTTTCGCACTCTACCGGGAAGCCTGAGATGAGCGAGGACCGATTCGAGTTGGCACGCAGTCAGTTTGAGAAAGCTCTCGTACGTCTGCACGAGGCACTGGCGGAAAATGAGACGGGTCTGGTGCGGGACGCCCTGATCCAGCGCTTCGAGTTCACTTACGAGTTGGGCTGGAAGTGCATGTTCTACTGGTTGCGCGCGCAAAAAGAGAAGGTGCCTGAAGTTGTGCGCCAGGTGATCCGCACTGCTTTCCGCGCAGAGTTAATCTCGGATGCAGACCTTTGGGAGAAGGTCAAGGACTACCGGGATGAAACCAGCCACACCTACGACGAGAAGAAGGCCATTGAGGTCGCGGCCTTCGTGCGTTCCCATGCGGTTCACGCTTTCGATGCGCTGCTCGGCAAACTGAAATCTCTCTAGCATGGAGCTATCCCCGCCGCCCGCACGGTTCGGCATCGCGCCTTCGAGTTTCGCCAAGCTCGTCAAGCTGTTCGATCACACGCCGAATATCGCGCGCGTTTGGGTCTACGGATCGCGGGCACGGGGAGATCACCGTAATGAATCCGATATCGATCTTGCTGTCGATGCGCCCGCAATGCCGGCAACGGATTTTTCCCGGTTGTCCGGTCAACTCGACGACCTGGGATTGATCTACCGGGTGGATTTGCTGCGCCTGCAAGGTGTTTTGGACGAGGACTTTCGATCTCGCATCGAGCGCGACAGAAAAATATTCTGGGAGCCACGCAGCTATGTTACGGATGCGGCCGAGTTGGCCGGAACGGAACTCAAACAGTTCCAGCGCGAAGTACTGGCGCAACTGGCGCTGTTTATCGAGGAACTCGATAAACAGCGCGGCCTAGCCGAGAGAGCGGCTGATGCTTTGCGGGTGGCAGAAGTTGACGCAGACCAGGAGACGCTCAATTTTCCACGCAAAGCCTGGGAAGCAATGCGTGTACGGCAGCAACTACCCCCGACGTTTGCTGACCGGCCTTATTCAAGCCGGTTCGATCCGGCAGGCCGGCCGATTCCCAATGTCTGCCTGAAAGTTCCGACCGGCGGCGGCAAAACGCTGCTGGCAGCGGCGGCTGTCGCGCGTGTTTTCTCGAGCTATTACCGTCGCCATACCGGGCTTGTGCTGTGGATAGTGCCGAATGAGGCGATCTTCAGTCAGACACGGCGCACGCTGAATGATCGCGATCATCCTTACCGTCAAATGCTCAATGTCGCGGGCGCGGGCCGGGTCAAAATTCTGGAAA
>JANMXV010000615.1:0-13638 GCA_031381325.1 Betaproteobacteria bacterium
CCATACGCGCGCCAACTACAACCACGGGTGCATGCAGGACATGCACTGGAGCAGCGGCACATTCGGCTATTTTCCGAGCTACACGCTGGGCGCGATGTACGCGGCGCAATGGTTCGCGGCAATGCGCCGCGCCACTCCCGATCTCGATGCAAGCATTGCCGCAGGTGACTTTGCGCCGGTGTTCGAGTGGCTCAAGGCGAACATCTGGTCACAAGCCAGCCGCTGGGAGACGCCTGAGCTTGTGCACAGGGCGAGCGGGAAAGCACTCAACCCCGTGCATTTCCGGGCGCACCTGGAGGTCAGGTATCTCTAGCTTGAAACGCAACCGGCTATGCGCGGTCAGGCCAATGATTTCAGGATCCGCCGGTTGAATTCCACGCCTTGCGCAAGCAGCAGCGTCAGTTCATCCGCCGGTACAGGTTTGCTGAAAAAGTAGCCTTGCATGATGTGGCAGCCCTGTTCCGCCAGCAGGCGCGCCTGCTCAACGGTTTCTACGCCTTCGGCGACCACGTCGAGATTCAGGCTGCGGGCAAGCGAGGCAATCGCATTGATAATCGCGGCATCGTCACTGTTCACCGCGAGTTCGTTGACAAACGAACGGTCTATCTTCAGTTGATCGATGGGAAACCGCCGCAGATAACTCAGCGACGAATAGCCGGTGCCGAAATCGTCAATCGACAGCTTCACGCCCAGTTCGCGCAACTGCTTCAACGTAGTCATGGTGGCGTCAGCATCGCGCATCAATATGCTTTCCGTGGCTTCAATGCACAGTTCTGCGGAGGGCACCCCATGGCGGCGCAAGGCCAACGCCACCTGTTCCACGAGATCGGGCTGGCGAAAACTCGGACTGGCAAAATTAACCGCCATCGTCACGCGCGGCAGACCGGCGTCGCGCCATGCCTTGCTCTGGCGGCACGCTTCTTCCAGCACCCATTCCCCGAAGCTTATGATCAAGCCGATATCCTCGGCAATCGGGATGAACGTTACCGGCGGCACCATGCCCAGTTCCGGATGGCGCCAGCGCATCAGCGCCTCGACGCCGACGATGCCGCCATCGCGCGCATCGATCTTGATCTGGTAGTGCAGGGAAAGCTGGCCGCGCTCCATCGCGCGCCGCAGGTCGTTTTCGAGCCGCAGCTTTTCGACGGCCGCACTGTTCATTTCGCCGGCGAAGAACTGGTAGGTATTGCGGCCCAGGCTCTTGGCCTGATACATCGCCACGTCGGCATTCTTCAGCAGAATTTCCGCCTCCTCACCGTCCGCGGGATAGACCGCGATGCCGATGCTGGCGGTAACGACGACCTCCTGCCCGCTCAGCATGAACGGACGCGACAATTCGGCAAGTATGCGCCGCGCTACCCGCGCCGCATCCTGCGGCTCGCGCAGCGTGTCCAGCGTCACGGTAAATTCGTCGCCGGCGAGGCGTGCCACTTGTCCCTCGGATGCGTCCAGCTTGCCGTCGCGGCCCACACGATCGTTAGTACGCACGCAGTTGTTCAGGCGTACCGACACCTCCCGCAACAGCATGTCGCCGGTGGCATGACCTAATGTATCGTTGATGCGCTTGAAGCGGTCTAGATCGATGAACATGGCGGCGACGCGCTCGCCATTGCGCCGGGCGCGGGCCACCACCAGTTCCAGTTGCTCGTGGAAAAGCTGACGGTTCGGCAAACCGGTCAGCGCATCGTACATCGCCAGATAGTGCATCTTCTCTTCGGCGTGCTTGCGCTCCGTGATGTCGTGAACCGTGCCGTACAAGCGGACGATTCTGCCTGCGGAATCCGCGTTGGAAGAGGTGTGGCTGTCGACGACCCGATAAAGCCCATCGGGCGTCGTAATGTGAATTTCGGCGGAAAACGATCCCGGCACCGTGATAATTCTGCGCAACTGCTCGCGCATGCCCGGCCGTTCGCGCACGTCCACGAGCCGCACCAGGTTCCTCCAGTCCGGCGCGCAGCCGCCCGGCGCATAACCCAGAACGCGGTACATCTCGTCCGACCAATTCGCGACTTCCTTTGACGTATCCCAATGCCAGTTTCCCATTTGCGCGAGGCGCTGCGCTTCGGCGAGACCGGACTGACTTTCCGCGAGCTGCTCTATCTTTTCTTCGAGACCGCGTTGATACTCGACAGCGTCAGCCTTGAAAGCATTCAGACTGCGGTACATACGGTCAAGCGAACGGATCAGGTTGCCCACATCCCCGCGCAGATTGAATTCGTGTTCCTCGACTGGACGGCCTTCCGCGATACGGTCTGCGACCGAGACTGCCAGTGCCAGCGGCCGCGACAAACCGTTAATCAGGCGCACTACAAACAGCAGCGCCACCAACAGCACTAGCGCACAGGCGCCCATTACAAACTGCGCCATAATCCGCGACTGCTCGGTATACTGCTGAATAGCGTCGTCCAATTTCAGGTCGTATTCGACCTGCGTACGATAGATCACCGCACGCAACGACGTCATCTGCCCGCGCAGTGCATTCAGCGTTTCAAATCCCGGATTTTTCTCCAGCGCCTGAGCCATGGCATTCATGCGATTGGCCGCATCGGCGAGCGCAGGCGCGTCCGCCCGCCGTCCGAGCTCGGCCAGCCCTTGGCGCGCAACCCTTAGTGCGATCAGCGCGGACGGGCTCAGTGCGGTTGCCTTCGTAACAGCGGCCACGTGGATGCCGAACATGGTGTAGCTCGAGCGGGCCTCCCCGGCAAGCATTTGCAAACCGTGCAACCGGTGCAGGATTTCTGCGCGACGAATATCCTCCAGGGACTGGAAGGCCAGTAGCGCCACGACCGGCAACAAAATCACGGCGAACTGAACGATGATCGTACGCTTGAGTGACTGAACCCTTATCATGTCGTCTTCTGGCCGGCCACCGCTGCGTCCGTGCGCGACCGTCCGCTGGAGATCGTTCAGGCCTGACCGGCGCGAGACGCGCAACCTTATGAGCGACGATGAGGGCCAATCACAGGTAACTGATGCGGGTATCAGAATAGCAGAAACATCGCCGACAGTCCCAATACTAATGCCACCCCGTGCCCGGAAATGCTATTCTGTTCGGACTATTTTTGGATTTAGGCCGATGCACACATGGGGTACTTTTAGAATAGCGGGCGGCACGGTACTGGCGGCCAGCATGGTCTTGGCATACGCCCAGCCAGACCGCCTGCGCAGTGGACCTTACCCCGACAAACCGATACGCTGGGTGACCGGTGGCGGGCCGGATGCAATGGCGCGTATCCTCGGCCAAAAATTCACCGAAACCTGGGGCCAGCAGATCGTGGTTGAAGAGCGCGGTGGTGGCGGCGGCATGATGTCGGCGGAACTGGTGTCACGCGCGACACCGGACGGTTACACCTTGCTGCTTGCCACCGGCACCCACACCATCAGCCCGAATTATTTCAAGATGTCATACAGCATGGAGCGCGATTTTGCACCGGTGAGTCTGTTGGGCACCATCACCTTCATACTCAGCGTGCATCCATCGCTGCCGGTGAAATCCGTCGAAGAACTGCTTGCACTGGCGAGAGCGAAACCAGGGGAGATCAATTACACCTCGGGTGGCACCGGATCGCCTGCGCACATCATCACCGAATTACTGCGGCTTAAAACCGGCATCAACGTCGTGCATGTGCCTTACCGCACTGTCGGTCAGGCGGTGGCGGGGCTGCTCGGCAATCAGGCGCAGTTTATGTTCGTGGTAAGCCCCGCTTCGGTGCCGCAGGTCAAGGCCGGACGGCTGCGCGGACTGGCGGTCACCGCGCTAAAACGTTCGCCCGCAGTACCCGAGTTGCCGACGATGGTTGAAGCCGGTGTGGCGGATTTCGAAGCGCTGGCTTGGAATGGCCTGCTGGTCCCCGCAAAAACGCCGCGCGACATTGTCAGCAAGTTGCACGCGGAGGTGGTAAAAGACCTGAAGCTGCCCGAGGTGCAGGACAGAATCGCCGCATTGGGTTTTGAAGCCGTGGGCAACACGCCGCAGGCGTTCGCCATATTTCTGAAATCCGAACTCGAAAAATGGGCGCGCGTGGCCAAGGCCACCGGTGCAAAAGCGGAGTAACCAGAGGAATCTCAATGTTCAAACTGCAAGTGCAGGACGACGACAACGATGCGCGCGTGTGGCACGATGTCAAAAGCGCGAACGGGGAATTACTCAAGTTCGAGAAAGAGGCCGACGCACGCGCAAAGCTCGAAGCACTGTTCCCGGTGCTGGTGAAAATGGAGCAATACACCGGCCCCAAGCGCACGCGGGTGATCAACATCATCACCGATGAGGACGATTGGCCGAAGAAACCGTAGGGCGGGTTAGGCGAGGGGGTTGTTCGCCGTGACCCGCCATGGCGCGGTGCATGCGTACAACGGCGGGTTACAGCGCAAAGGGCATGCCTAACCCGCCCACATCAGCTACACCAGCATGCCCGGATTCTTCACATACCGATTCTTGATCGCGTCCGCCGCCCAGTAGGCGAGCGCGCCCACCGGCCCGGTCGGGTTGTATGCACTGTTATGCGGAAACACATTCGCGCCCATCACGAACAGGTTGTGGCAATCCCAGCTTTGCAGATATTTATTGACCACGCTGTTGCCCGGGCTGCTGCCCATGATGGTGCCGCCGGTGTTGTGCGTGCTTTGATACGGCACCACCGTCCAGCTCATGCGCACGCTCGCCGGATTGAATGAGGTCGGGTTCATTGACTTCGCGAGATCGTTGATGACCTGCGCGACGTGCTTGCCCATCTTGTGTTCGTTTTCCTTGTAGTCGAAGGTCATGCGCATTAGCGGCTGGCCGAATGCGTTTTTGTAGGTCGGATCGAGATCGTAGTAGTTGTAGCGGTTCGCCATCACGCTGCCGCTGGAGCCGATGCTCATCGCGCTGTTGTACCATTTGGCGGTCGCGCCTTTCCACGCCGTGCCCCACTGCGGCGTGCCGCCGGGCACCGGACGATAGCCGATCGGGCGGCCGTTGGTCATGCCGCCACCCAGCGTCGCCCCGCCGACATAACCGTACTTGGAACGGTCGAAATCCCAGTTGGCGTGAAAGTCGTCCGTCCCGAAATTCGAGCCGCCGGTGGACATGAACGGATTGAAATAGTGATTGTCAAAAAACAGCGTCGCACCCGCGCCGGTTTGGTAGCAATAGTTTTTGCCGACCAGGCCTTTCTGGCTCACGGGATCATACGGCTGGCCGATTTGCGACAGCAGCATGATATGCACGTTATTGATGGCGTAGGCGCACAACACCACCATGCCCGCCGGTTGCTCGAATTCTTCGCCATTCAAAGTGTTGGTATAGGTAACGCCGGTGACACGTTTGCCGGTGGAATCCTTGAGTACTTTGGTCACCCACATATTCGTGCGTAATTCAAAATTCGGATTGCGCATGGCAATCGGTATCACCGTGAAATGCGGGCTGCCCTTGGCGTTCGATTCGCAACCAAAGCGCTCGCAGAAACCACAATACTGGCAAGCGCCGAACTTTGCTCCGTCCGGATTGGTGTAAGGCTGCGACGCATTTGCCACCGGGCGCGGGAATGGGTTGTAGCCATTCTTGCTCGCCGCCTCGGCAAACATGAGTCCCGCCTGCGTCGCCTTCAGCGGCGGCAAGGGGTAATCGCGTGCGCGCGGCGCTTCGAACGGATTGCCGCCCTTTTGCACCGCACCCTTGATGTTGCCGGCCTTGCCGGATACACCGGCGGTGCGCTCGAATTTGTCGTAGTACGGTTCAAGCTCGGCGTAGCTGATGCCCCAATCCTGAATCGTCATGTCGGCGGGGATGTAACTCTTGCCGTACTTCTCTTCGTAGAGCGTACGCACTTTTAACTCGTTGTCGGACCAGCGCCAGGTAATGCCGTTCCAGTGCGAGCCCGCGCCGCCGACACCCTGCCCCGGCAGAAATGATCCGAGCCTGCGCATGGGCAGCGCTTCCTGCGACGGATTGTTGCGTATGGTCAGCGTGTCTTTGGCGGGGTCTTGCATCAGATCGTTGCGCGAGCCGAAGCGCAGATCATCGCGGATGCGCGGCACCGAAAAATCTTCGGCTGTGGTACGCATCGCGCCGCGCTCAAGCGCGACAACTTTCATGCCGGCTTCGCTAAGCTCTTTCGCCAATATGCCGCCGGTCCAACCGAGCCCTACCAACACGACATCGACTTCCTTTAGCTTGGTCGCCATCTCGCCCCCTTGAATCGCTCTTGCAAAGAGTAAAAAATAATCAATAAAAACAAATACTTATATGATATTTACTGGCGCTGTTATTTCATCGTGGCCTGCAAGTACGCGATTAAGTCGGCGCGATCTTTCGCCTCCGGCAAGCCGGAGTACGGCATGCGGTTTCCCGGCACGGCTTTCTGCGGATCGGCGATGAAGTCGTTAATTGTGTCAGCGCTCCAGGTAATGCCGCTGCGTTTCATCGCCGGCGAGTAACGGAAATCCGCGCCCTCGCCTGCCTTGCGTCCCGCAACACCGTAAAGCGAAGGGCCGACGGTATTGGTCGCGCCGCGCTCGGGTGAGTGACACGCTGCGCATTCTTCGAAAAGTTTCTCGCCACGCTTCGCGTCTTGCGCAACCGCAGCACCGGCGTTAACCATTGAGAGCACAACCAAACTTTGAATTATTTTTTTCATGCGTATCCTCATGCGGACAATTAGGCCGACACTTAAGCTGACACCAAAGGGCCGGGGTTTTTCATATAGCGATTTTTGATGGCATCCGCCGTCCAGTAAGCGAGTGCGCCCACCGGGCCGGTCGGGTTGTACGAACCATTGTGCGGGTACACATTCGCCCCCACGACGAACAGGTTGTGGTAATCCCAGTTTTGCAGATATTTGTTCAGCGCGCTCGCGCGCGGATTGACACCCATGATGGAGCCGCCGGTGTTGTGCGTGCTTTGATACGGCACCACGGTCCAACTCTGCCGCGACGAAGCCGGGTTGAACGACGTGGGATTCATCGATTTGGCGATGTCGTTGACCAATTTCGCGGCAAGCTCGCCCATCTTGTGTTCATTCGCCTTGTAATCAAAGGTCATGCGCATCAGCGGCTGGCCGAATGCGTTTTTGTACGTCGGATCCAGATCGAAGTAGTTGTAACGGTTCGCCATCACGCTGCCGCTGGCGCCTATGTTCATCGCGGTTTGGTAGTTCTTCGCCTGTGCGGCCTTCCAGGCCGTGCCCCATTGCGGCGTGCCGCGCGGCAGCGGCCGGTTGCCGATGGGCAGCGCTGTATTGAATCCCGCGCCGATAGTGAAGCCGCCGACATAGCCGTGCGGCCCACGATCAAAGCCCCAGTTGGCGTTGAAATCGTCAATCGTATGGTTCGATCCACCTGCCGACATGAACGGATTGAAGTTCCTCCCCTCGAAAAACAGATTCGCGCCGACGCCGGTTTGATAACAGTAATTCTTACCGATGACGCCTTTTTGACTGACCGGATCGTACGCTTCGCCGAGGCCGGACAACAGCATGATATGCACGTTGTTGATGGCGTAGGCGGTGAGCAGCACCATGTTCGCCGGTTGCTCGAACTCCTCGCCATTCAGCAAATTGGTGTACTGCACGCCGGTTACACGCTTGCCGGCGGGATCTTTCAGCACCTTGGTCACCCATGAATTCGCGCGCAACTCGAAATTCGGACTGGCCATGGCAATCGGAATCACCGTGATGTGCGCGCTGCCCTTGGCGTTGGCTTCGCAACCAAAGCGCTGGCAGAAGCCGCAATACTGGCACGCACCGAATTTTGAACCATCGGGATTAGTGTACGCCTGCGACGCATTGGCGCTGGGCCGCGGAAACGGGTGATAACCCATGCTCTTCGCGGCGTCGTTAAACATTTGGCTCGCCAGAATTGTTTTCAGCGGCGGCAGCGCGTAATCGCGTGCGCGCGGCGCTTCAAACACATTGCCGCCGGCCTGGATCACGCCCTTGATGTTGCCCGCCTTGCCCGACACCGCCGCAGTGTACTCGAACTTGTCGTAGTAGGGTTCAAGCTCGGCGTAAGTGATGCCCCAATCCTTAATCGTCATGTCGTCGGGAATGTAATTCTTGCCGTAGCGCTCTTCATACAGCGTACGCACCTTGAATTCGTTGTCGGTCCAGCGCCAGGTGTGGCCGCTCCAATGCACGCCCGAGCCGCCGACTACTTCGCCCGGCAGAAACGAACCCAATCGCCGCATCGGCAGCGCTTCCTGCTTGACGTTGTTGCGCACCGTGAGCGTGTCACGCGCGGTGTTCTGCATCAGATCGTGGCGATGCACAAAACGCAGTTCGTCGCGCACGATCGGCACCGAGTAATCCTCGGCGGTGCTGCGATTCGCGCCGCGCTCCAGCGCCACAACTTTCAATCCCGCCTGCGTCAACTCTTTGGCGAGTATGCCGCCGGTCCAGCCGAGACCGACAATAACGGCGTCAACTTCCTTCAGCCTGGTAGCCATCGCGGCCCCCTTAGCTCATGTCCGAGATACTGAGCGGCTCGACAGTGTATTTCTTGTCGCGGAATTTTTCGATGTTTTGCGCGTGTACGGCCACCACGCCGGGGAAACCGATCATTCGCCAGCCGGCCTTGTTGCGATTGCCGCCATAGATCGGATCGGAATACATGCCTTCGATCACCGTCTGATACATCGTGCCGAAAAACGTGCGTGCGGGCAGGCCGCCTTCGAAATTAATCTTGCCGCCCTGCAAACCGACGAGCACTTCCTGCTTCTGCGCTTCGGGCAAGTGGTCGAATGTTTTTGAATACGTCTTTTTGCAATAGGCGTTGGTGGCCGCGATGCCCGCGCGATAGAGCTCGGATGGTTTGAGCGGCAACTGGTAACCCTGATTCGGGTGGCCCACTTTCCACGGGCCTTGCATGTAAAGCCGGTCGCCCTTGCCCCAACCGCCGGCCAATGCACGATCAATAAAAATATTGATGCCCAGGTCGGTACCCTTGGGCGAGTACTGGTCTGCGGGCACCATGTGATCGACCATCGCCTCGACAAACGCCGCTTCTTCAAGATTGAGATACGAGTAACCGGGATTTACCGGCGCGGCTGCCGCAGCTTGTGCCTGCGCTGCTGCACCATGAGGCGCCAATCCCACTGCTGCGGTAGTCGCTACCGCACCGCCGGCAACAGCGCCTTTCAAAAAATCACGCCGATTGATTCCATCGTCTTTCATGATGATCTCCCTGTGAAGTCGGTTTACCGATATACGCCAAACAATATAGCTCAGAACTTTCCGTCATGCGATGAAAACGCAATCGTGCATGACTTATCGTTCCGATTGCACCGCACTTAAGTCGTGCCGCGCTGCACAATGGCAGCGTCGGCTTTGAAGCTAACGTACTGTTTATCGAGGACTATGTGATTTCGTTTTTTTGATCATGCACAATACAACATTTTCGGTATGTCGCCGGTACGCACATCCCATGGGCTTGCTCATGGCCCACGCTGCGGGCAGAATCGCAGCACGCCACTGCACTTAACCACAATCCGGAACAGACCATGAAAATGATGTTACGCGCGACATGCTGCGCAACGCTGACGTTGACGTTGAGTACGGTAGCGGCATACGCACAAAATTTCCCGATCAAGCCGGTACGGCTCATCGTGCCCTTCGGCCCCGGCGGTGTCGGCGATATCACGTCGCGCGCCGTGGCGCAGAAAATGGGCGAAGCAATGGGACAGCAAGTCGTGATCGACAATCGCCCGAGCGCGGGCGGCATTGTCGCGGCAGAAATGGTGGCCAAATCCGAGCCCGACGGCTACACGTTGATGCTGCTCAACAACACCAATGCGGTCAGTGCAGCGATGTTCAAGTCACTGCCGTACGACACCGTGAGAGATTTCGCAACGGTGACTACCATAGGCGCGTTCAGCATGGGCGTGCTGGTGGCCCCGGAATCGCCGGTGAAATCCACCAAGGAATTGATTGCGCTGGCGAAAGCAAGCAGCGGCAAAATGAACATCGGCACCATCAATATCGGCACCACGCAATACCTGTCGTCGGAGCTGCTGAAATCGATGGCCGGGATCGACATCACCACAGTGCCTTTCAACAACACTGCGGGTGTGCTGAGCGCGCTGCGTGGCGGCAACGTGCAAGTCGCGTTCGAGTTTCTGCCGCCGGTACTCGGGCAAGTGCGGGCCGGCGCGCTGCGTGTGATTGCGGTTACATCAAAAACGCGTTTCACGCCGCTGCCCAACGTGCCCACACTGGCCGAAAGCGGCCTGCCGGGCTATGACGTGGTGTCGTGGAACGGCATTGGCGTAGCAGCCAAAACGCCTCACACCATCATCGACCGGCTGAACAAAGAGGTGCATTCAGCGGTGAACTCGCCGCAGGTAAAACAACGCTTTCAGGAACTCGGCGTTGAGCAAAATCTAAGTACGCCCGAAGGCATGCGCAAAATGCTGGTTGAAGAGATTGCCAAATGGAATGCACTGATTGATAAGGCGAAGATTCCCCGTCAGTGAAGGGGTGAAGGGGTGAAGAGGTACCCCATTCACGTCTTCACTCCTTCACTCCTTCACAAGCCCTACAAATGAACTCCATCCTCCCCCCCGATCCCAACCCCATCAAACCCAAATACATCCCCCCGCCCAACGCCTGCGACGGGCCTTGCCATGTGTTCGGCCCGGCTGCACGGTTTCCGTATGCGGCCAACCGCAGTTACACGCCTGATGACGCCGGGCGCGAGCGGCTCGCCGCGCTGCATAAACATCTGGGCTTCACGCGCGCGATCGTGGTTCAGGCAAGCTGCCACGGTACCGATAACAGCGCCATGCTCGATGCGCTGGCGCATTCGAACGGCGCATGGCGCGGCGTGGCGATGATTGCACCTGATGTCACCGAAAAAGAACTCGAACGCCTGCACGCGGGCGGCGTGCGCGGCGCGCGCATCAATTTTGTCGCGCATCTGGGTGGCGCACCCGACATGACGGCCGTCGAAGCCGTGCTGGCGCGCATCACGCCGTTCGGCTGGCACATACAGTTGCACATGGATGCGCACGACATCAAGCGCTATCGCGGCTTTCTCGATAACCTTAAAGTGCCGTTCATCATCGATCACATGGGACGACCCAAAGCGCATCTCGGCATAAAACAGGAAGCCTTCCTGCAGATGCTCAATCTCATGAAAAACCCGCTGGCGTGGACCAAGGTCAGCGGCCCGGAACGCATCTCTTCCACCGGCAAACCGTTTCACGACGCCGAGCCGTTCGTGCGCGAACTCATCGCAGCCGCGCCGGAGCGCATTTTGTGGGGCACGGATTTTCCGCATCCGAACGTGAAGATCATGCCCAACGACGGCGAACTGGTGGATCTGTTTGCGAAGTTTTGTGATGACGAAGCGATGCGCAGGAAAATTCTGGTGGAAAATCCCGCGCGTCTGTACGGGTTTTAGCCTGTAGCTCGGGATTTCAGTGAAGACTCATGTGGCGCAGCCGCTTGATGATTGCCGTATTTGCCGCCATCAACGCACCGTGTTCGGTGAATGCCATTGGCAGCTTACGCCGCCCGCCATGGAAACTGGTCGAAACTTGCGACCAGTTTCCGTTTTTTGCCATTAAATCAATATCTTGTGAACTTGACATCACAGTTTGTGATTTCAAGTTCGTGACTATTCCAGTGTTATTTTCTGCGCACGTATCACCCGCCCCCAGCGCTCGATTTCGGTTTTGATCCAGTGATCGAATTGCGCGGGGGTGCTGCCCACGGTTTCCAGGCCAAGTTCCGCGAAGCGCGCCTTGACATCGGATAACGCAAGCAGCTTCGCGCATTCGGCATTCAAACGCGCAATGATTTCTTGTGAAGTCTTCGCCGGCGCGAGCAAGCCCACCCACGACTCTGCGCGAAAATTCGGAACCACACTCATCATCACCGGCACGCCGGGCAACGCAGCAGCAGGCTTTTCCGATGTGACGGCGATCGCACGCAAGCGCCCGCTGCGAACATGCGGTACTGCGGTCGACACCGTCGGAAACATCGCATCGACGTGGCCGGCAATCAAATCGGTAATCGCCCCGCCCGCGCCCTTGTACGGCACATTGATCACATCGACACGCGCTTCGAGACGAAGCAATTCCATCAACAGCCGTGCCGGCGAACCGGGGCCGACGCTGGCGAAATTGAGCGAGCCGGGTTTGGCTTTGGCAAGGGCGATCAACTCACCCACGCTCTTCGCAGGCACGCCCGGATTCACCACCAGCACCAGCGGGCCGCGCACCAGCAGCGAAACCGGTGCAAGATCGTTGACGGTGTTGAATTCGAGGTTCTTGAACAGATGCGGATTCGTCGCGTGGCTGTCGAACACCGCGAGCAGCGTGTAGCCGTCCGGTGCGGCTCTGATCGCTGCGGCTGTGCCCAGCGTGCTGCCTGCGCCCACGCGGTTTTCGACGATGAACTGCTGGCCGAGCGCTTCGGCAAGTTTTGCCGCAACAATGCGGGCGCTGACATCAGCGAGTCCGCTGGGGGCGTTGGGTACTATGATGCGCACGGGCTTGGCGGGATAAGCCAGCCCTGAACTTGTCGAAGGGGTTTGTGCGAAGGCCCATCCGGCTATACACAGGCTCACAATCAGCGACAGGTTTTTCAGCATCTACGTCATCCGCTTTCAGTGCATGGCATTATACGGCGGCCTCACAAACATCATGTTAGAGTTTCGCCTCTAACACAATGGGTTACATTAAATGTCGAGCTTCAAACTATTAAATTACGCGGACGCGAATGTAAACACAAAGGGCGCACCACGCGCGGGCATTCTGGTCAACGGCAACAGCGTGGTCGATCTGCGCGATGCGCTGCCGGATAAGGCGTGGGCCACATCCACGCTCGCGGTGTTGAACGCGTGGGAGGAAGCCTTGCCCGCGTTGCACGCGCTGGCGGATGCGCCGCGCAGCAAGCAACTGCCGCTCGCCTCGGTGCGCTTGCTCGCGCCGATTTATTATCCGCCAGCCATTTATTGCACCGGTGCGAACTACATGGCGCACGCCGAGGAAATGTCCGCGGAGGGTGCAGGCGTGGACAAGGCAACCACGCAGCCGTATCTGTTTCTCAAATCCGCGCAGCATTGCATGATCGGCCCCAATGATGCGATTCGGCTGCCGAACACCTCGAAGAAGGTCGATTGGGAAGCCGAGTGCGCAGTGGTTATCGGCAAGCGCGGGCGCAACATCAGTGTCGCCGACGCGATGAAACACGTCGCCGGTTACACCATCATGAACGACGTGTCCGCGCGTGATCTGTCGCGCCGCCCCGACTGGCCGCGCTGGGGCATCGACTGGTTCGGCCACAAGAATTTCGAAACTTCAGCGCCGATGGGCCCATGGATCACGCCCGCCGACCAAGTGCCCGACATCACTCAATGCCGTCTGCAACTGTGGGTGAATCAGGAAAAGATGCAGGACACGCTGGTCGACAAACTGATATTCAACATCGCCGAGCTGATCGAATACCTGAGCCGCCGCATGACGCTGTTGCCCGGCGATGTGATCGCCACCGGTACACCGTCAGGCGTGGGCCGTCCGCGAGGGATTTTCCTGAAGCCCGGCGACAAAGTTCGAGTTGAATTGGATTGTGTGGGGACGCTGGAAAATCCGGTGGTGCAGGGTGTTTGAGTGAATGACGTCACGAAGCTACAGCAGTAGTTGTAGCGCCTGCCCCGGAC